>NZ_JBFUIF010000010.1:0-155977 GCF_056402015.1 Allobosea sp. P4_C6 | reverse complement strand
CGCCAGTATCTTCCCCACGGAACCGACCTGTCCCTGCAAAGCCAGGCCCAGCTCAGCGCCATCGCCCGTCAGCTCAACGAACGGCCCAGAAAGACCTTGCTCTATCAAACCCCAGCCGAGAGGTTCGCCGAGTGTGTTGCGGCGATCAGTTGAGCCCGCCACCCATTGGAGACGTTCAGCTCCGCCTGTTAGGCGTCTGCGCCGGGCAAGGGGACGATACCAGCCCGAGTGAGACGCTTTGCCCGGTTCCACCTTGCCATCTCCTGCGGGTCGAACGGGTATCGCGTGTTTTTGTCGGCCATGAAGCCATATCCATTGAACACCTCGTTCAGAACCCTGGCGAGCCACCCAGCCAGCGCATCTCTTCGAATTGGTGCAACAGCAACACCGCGAAGTTCAGCAGCAGTATCCGCTGGACCGGAAGTAGGTCACCTTCGACCGCCCAGACTGCGACGGGCACGACCATCGCCAAGCCGATATCGTACCAGCGCCGGATGACGTACTTCACCGCTTCTGAGGGCGCCCCCGGAACGTCTCAAACACAATGGTAATCCGACCGGCCCTTGAATACGATCTTGACACAGGTGCCGGGGGACGATGCGCATGTGGTTTTACACCGTTTGGCCCTTCATTGGATTGGGTGGGGCGATTGTAATGCTCGCCATCCTGCTGACCACCGACACGTTCCGCAGCAATCCCAAGGTGTCCCGCTGGTGGGATCCAGCGTGGCTGGTTTGGCTCGCAGTGCCGCTGTACTGGCTGCATCAGTTCGAGGAATACAGCCTGCCTGTGCTGGGCCTCGACTACTCCATTCAGGAAATGATCTGCCAGAAGATTGGCTTTCCGCCCTATCCAGAATGCCCGATCCCGCTGGCGTTTCTACCCCGTCGTGAACATCGCTTTGATGTGGTTTGGTGCGCCATTAGCGGCGTATCTTTTCCGACGAAACGTACTCATTGGCCTTAGTTTCTGGGGGCTGCTCTTCGCAAACGGACTTGTGCACACCGCGGGCGGCATCATGGAGGGCGCTTACAACACCGGCCTCTGGACGGCGGCAGTTTTGTTTGTTCCGCTGTCGGTCTGGGTCATTTACGCCTCCGCGATCCGCGGGCCGTACAGCGGCAAGGTTGTAGGTGTTGCTTACGCCGCTGGAGCCATTACCCATGCCTTTCTTTTCGGCGGGTACGGGCTTTTCAAGGCTGGGTTGATCGGCAATGCCGGCCTGCTGGTTTATGCTGCCGTGGTCGGTTTCGCGCCGATAATCTTAGCGGCAATTGCAAGCCGTTTCTTCCAGCCCGAGTTGCTACGACCAGTTCCGGAGCATTAGGCCGCGGGCACTGCGTCCGCTTTCCACCCCGTCGCGGACGTATCAGCCTCTCCAGTTCGGTTCCCGTCGAGGCGACGCCAACCGAACTGGATCGATGACCATACGCGTGTCCTCGATCGTGACGCCGTGTTTTACGACGCTCCCCCGAGCGACGGATACAAATCCCCTATTGGCATAGAATGCCACCGCGCCGTTTGCCGCCTTCACGCGAGTGATGCTGGAGCCCGAGGCTATGGCGTCCGATATGCAGGCTTCAAACAACTGCGAACCGACACCGCGCCCCTGGAAATCAGGATGTACGAAGAGGGCCAGAAGCTCGTCATCTTCCCATGAAGCAAACCCGATTATGCCCGAGACCGTCTCTGCGACGAAAAAGATCTCGCCGGATGTCGCGGCCTTCAGATATCCCTCGGGCGTCCGGCCCTGCATCCAAGCCGCGATCTGTTCAGGGGAATAGAGCGTCGACAACGTTTGAGTCAGGCACGCGCTGTGGATGTCGTGCACCGACCGCTCATCGCCGACGACCATGGGCCTGATGCGAACGGCATCAGCACCTACATCTCCACTTGTGTGTGCCACGTCAACCTTTCGCCCCTCGCCGACATTCATCGCAGGCGCCGCGCCACCGTCGCCGATCTAAGAAAAACCCGCCCCGGACGGTCCGGAGCGGGCTCTTTCATATCAGGCTGGATCAGCCGTCGAGATCAGTTCTCGACATAGGTGATCTTGCCGTCGGCACCCTTCTTCCAGGTGTAGACGGTGTAGTCGGGGCGGGTGATGTCGCCCTTCTTGTCGAAGCCGATGTCGCCGATCACGGTCTTGACCGGCTGGCCGCCATGCAGCGCTTCGGCGATCTTCTTCGGATCGACGGAGTTCGCGCGCTTGGCGCCTTCCGCCATGATCTGGACGGCGGCGTAGCTGTAGAGGGTGTAGGCTTCCGGCTTGAAGTTCTTGCTTTCGAACTTCTTGACGACGGCGGCCGCCTCGGGACGCTTCTGCGGGTCCGGCGGGAAGGTCATCAGCGTGCCTTCGACGCCGGGGCCGCCGATCGTGGCGAACTCGTCGGTGGTGATGCCGTCGCCCGAGACGAGCACGGTCTTCAGGCCCTGGTCGCGCATCTGGCGCACGATCAGGCCACCTTCGGTGTGCAGGCCGCCCCAGTAGAGGTAGTCGGCACCGGCTGCCTTGATCTTGGAGACGAGCGCCGAGAAGTCCTTCTCACCGGCGTTGACGCCTTCATAGAGCACTTCCTTGACGCCGCCGGCGTTGAGACCCTTCTTGGTCTCGTCGGCGAGGCCCTGGCCATAGGTCGTCTTGTCGTGGACGACGGCGATCTTCTTGTCCTTGAAGTTCTTCAGCAGATAGGCCGAAGCGACGCTGCCCTGCTGATCGTCACGGCCGCAGGTGCGGAAGGTGTTCCACAGACCGCGCTCGGTGATCTTCGGGTTGGTGGCCGAAGGCGAGATCATCAGGATGCCGTTCTCGGCATAGACTTCCGAAGCCGGCATGGTGACGCCGGAGTTGAAGTGGCCGAGGACCCATTTCACGCCGTCGCCGACGAACTTGTTGGCGACCGAGACGCCCTGCTTCGGATCGGAGACGTCGTCGCCGACCGAGATCGTGATCTTCTGGCCGAGGACGCCGCCAGCGGCGTTGATGTCCTCGACCGCCTGCTCGGCGCCGTTCTTGAGCTGCGCGCCGAACGCGGCATTGGGGCCGGTGATCGGGCCGCCGACGCCGAGCTTGATCTGCGCATTGGCCACGCCGGACATGGCGAGGACCGCGCCAAGCGCAATACCGCCCAACAGCAGTTTCTTCATGAGATGCAACTCCCCTCTATGATTGATCAACGGGCTGGACGGTCCGCCCGTCTCGGCGCGTTTTCGCCACCGGAAGCCGCAGTCTTGCGCTTTTTCGATGGTGTGTCACGCGACAAGCTCGTGAGCTCTTCAGAGCAATTCTGGTCGAATTTCGGCCCCGGCGCGCGGTTTCCAGCCGAAGGGGCCGGTGCGCTCGAAGAGCCAGTGATATTGCCGCGTCATCTGCTTCGCCCGGTTGTAGCGCCAGCCGGCAAAACCGAAGATCAGCAGCACGATGGTGTCGACGATGTAGTAATGCAGCGTCAGCAGCGTAGCCTGGAACAGCGCGAAATGGATGAAGCGCACGAACAGGCCGAGGATCAGCATGTAGACGACGAGCTGCCAGTTCGGCCGCCAGGTCAGCGCGATGGCGCGCCCCGACATCCAGGCGAGCCAGCCGCCCATGATCACCGTGACCAGCAGGAAGAGCCAGACCGTCGGTTCTTCGTAGAGGATGCCCTGCATCTCTTGCTCCCGGCTTCATTCGGCTTTGGAAGCGGCTGACATCACCACAGCGATGGCATGGGTGGCGTGCAGCCGTCTCTCATCAAAAAGTTGCAGCGGCCGGCGCATCGTCCGGCCGCCGGGGCTCAATGCCGGCCGCCTTCAAGATAGGCGGCGCGCACCTGCGGGTTGGCGAGGAGTTCCTTGCCCGAGCCGCTCATGGTGATGACGCCGTTGACCATGACGTAGCCGCGATGGGCGAGCTTCAGCGCGTGGAAGGCGTTCTGCTCGACGAGGAAGACGGTCAGCCCCTGCGTCTTGTTGAGCTCGCGGATCGCCTCGAAGATCTGCTTCACGATCAGCGGGGCGAGGCCGAGCGAAGGCTCGTCGAGCAGGAGCAGCTTCGGGCGCGCCATCAGCGCGCGCGCGATCGCGACCATCTGCTGCTCGCCGCCCGAGAGCGTGCCGCCGCGCTGCTGCAGCCGCTCCTTGATGCGCGGGAAGAGCACGCAGATCTTCTCGAGATCCTCGTCGAAATGCGCGAAGTTGCGGACGGCGGCGCCCATCTGCAAATTCTCGAACACCGTCATGCGCGGGAAGATGCGCCGTCCCTCGGGGGACTGCGCTATTCCCAGACGCGCGATCTCGTGGCTCGGCATCCTGGTGATGTCGCGGCCCTCATAGGTGATCGAGCCTTCGCGCGCCTGCGGGCTGCCGAAGATCGTCATCATCAGGGTGGATTTGCCGGCACCGTTGGCGCCGATCATGGTAACGATCTCGCCGGCGTTGACGTCGATGTCGACGCCCTTCAGCGCGATGATCTTGCCGTAATAGGTCTTGACGCCGCGGACGGCGAGGAGAGGCTGGGCCACAGTCACGAGATGCCGACCTCCGCTTCCACCACTTCGACCTCTTCGTCGTCGACGCCGAGATAGGCGGCGATGACCTTCGGGTCTGCCTGTACTTCGGCGGGTGTGCCGTCGGCGATCTTGGTGCCGTAGTCGAGCACCACGACGTGGTCGGAGATCTCCATCACCACCGACATGTCGTGCTCGATCAGCAGCAGCGCCGTCCCGAGGTCCTTGCGGATCGAGAGCAGCAGGTTGTTGAGTTCGAGGCTCTCGCGCGGGTTGAGGCCGGCGGCCGGCTCGTCGAGGCAGAGCAGGACGGGATCGGTGCACATGGCGCGCGCGATCTCGAGCCGGCGCTGGTCGCCATAGGGCAGGTCGGCGGCGGGGTCGTCGGCGCGATGGGTGAGGTTGATCTTGTTGAGCCAGAACTTGGCCTTCTCGATCGCCTCGTTCTCGCGGGCCTTGTAGCCGCCGATGCCGAGCACGCCGAGGAAGGTGAAGCCCGAGGCGGCCATCAGCGGGTTGTGCTGGGCGACGAGCAGGTTCTCCAGCACGGTCATGCCGCCGAAGAGGCGGATGTTCTGGAAGGTGCGGGCGACCTTGGCCCTCCAGGAGATGCGGAAGTCCGGCATGCGCTCGAGCAGGTAGCTCGAGCCGTCGTCATGGTTGAGCGAGATCATGCCCTGCGTCGGCTTGTAGAAGCCGGTGATGCAGTTGAAGACGGTGGTCTTGCCGGCGCCGTTGGGGCCGATCAGCGCCGTGATGTCGCCCTTGCGGGCGGCGAAGGAGAGGGCGTTGACGGCGGTGAGGCCGCCGAAGCGCATGGTGACCTGCTCGACCTCGAGCAGGGCCCGTCCGTGGGAAGCGGTGGAGGCCATCAGCCGTGCCCCTCCTGGACGAGATCGGCCGAGATCGCCTTCTTCTCGGCAAGGAAGGCGGTGGGCTCGCGCGTCGAGATCAGGCCCCGCGGCTTCCAGATCATGATCACGACCATGGCGAAGCCGAAGATCAGCATGCGGTACTTCGTCGGGTCGAAGTCGTTGCCGAAGATCTGCTTCATCCATTCGAGCTCGCGCAGCAGCTCGGTGCCGCCGACCATCGCGATCGCCGCGATGGCGCAGCCCCAGAGCGAGCCCATGCCGCCGAGGACGACGATGGCGAGAATGACCGCCGATTCCATGAAGACGAAGGATTCAGGCGAGATGAAGCCTTGCCGGGCCGAGAAGAACGCCCCGGCGAAGCCGCCGAACATTGCGCCGATCGAGAAGGCGGTGAGCTTGGTGTTGGTGGTGTTGATGCCGAGCGAGCGACAGGCGATCTCGTCCTCGCGCAGGGCCTCCCAGGCGCGCCCGACCGGCAGGCGGCGCAGGCGCAGCGTGACGAAGGCGGTCAGCAGGGCGAGACAGAGGATGACGTAGTAGAGGAAGATCGTTCGGTAGAGTGGCGAGAATTCGAGCCCGAACGTCGCTGCGAACCCGTTATCCGCCGCAGTGAAGGGGATGCCGAAGAAGGTCGGGCGCGGAATGCCGGAGATGCCTGCATAGCCGTTCGAGAACTCGGTCCAGTTGACCAGGACGAGGCGGATGATCTCGCCGAAGGCCAGCGTCACGATGGCCAAGTAGTCGCCCCGCAGACGCAGCACCGGGAAGCCGAGCAGCATGCCCCAGAAGGCGGCGAGAATGCCGGCCATCGGCAGCAGGATCCAGAAGGACAGGCCGAAATTCTTGGCGAGCAGCGCGTAGGAATAGGCGCCGACGGCGTAGAAGGCGACATAGCCGAGATCGAGCAGGCCGGCGAGGCCGACGACGATGTTCAGCCCCCAGCCGAGCATGACGTAGATCAGGATCTGGACGCCGAAATTGTCGATCCACTTCAGCGCGCCGCCCCAGCCGGCGAGCCCGACCGCGATGGCCGGGAAGGTGACGAGGAAGCCGAGGCCGAAGAGCGAGAAGGCGCGCGAATGGCGCTGGAAGAAGGCGATGGTGCCGTGCGGCAGGATGCGGACGGTGGCCTTGCCTTCCTTGCGTCCCTGCTGGCGCAGCGCCACCAGCAGGCGTCCGACGAAGACGATGCCGACCGCCCAGGCGACAGCCTCCCAGCGCGGATCGAGCACCAGCACGTTGTCCATGTTCTGGCGCGTGCCCCATGCGACGATCGGGATGCACAGGCCGAGCGTGACGAAGGCGGCGAAGCCGGCCTCCTTGAGGGCCGCTTTGAAATCGCGTCCGGGCGCGGCCGTGGCCGTGGTCTGTTGCTTCGCCATGGCGTCAGACCTTCTCGACTTCGGGACGGCCCAGGATGCCGGAGGGCATGAAGACCAGCACGATGGCCAGGATGGCGAAGGCGGCGACGTCCTTGTAGTCGATGGTGAAATAGGCCGACCACATGACCTCGATCAGCCCGATCAGCAGCCCGCCGATCACGGCGCCGGGCAGCGAGCCGATGCCGCCGAGCACCGCCGCGGTGAAGGCCTTGACGCCCGGCGTGAAGCCGTCGGCGAAGTTCACCACGCCGTAGAGCACGAGGTACATCACGCCCGCGACCGCGGCGAGGGCGGCGCCCATGACGAAGGTGATCGAGATGGTGCGGTCGACGTCGATGCCCAGGAGGGCGGCCATCTTGCGATCCTGCTCGCAGGCGCGCTGGGCGCGGCCGAGCGGCGTCTTCTGGACGATGTACCAGAAGGCGGCGAGCAGCACCGCCGTCGTCACGATGATGACGATCTGCTTGTAGGAGATCTGCACCGAGTAGGTCGCGCTATCGATCAGGGTGATCGACTTGTTGAGCAGCGGCGGGATCGACTTGTTGCGCGGGCCCTGCACGACCTGCACGAAGTTCATCAGGAAGATCGACATGCCGATCGCCGAGATCAGCGGGGCGAGGCGGAAGGAGCCGCGCAGCGGCCGATAGGCGACGCGTTCGATCGCCCAGTTCCACAGCGAGGTGAAGAACATCGCCAGTGCCAGGACGAGGACGAGCGCCAGCATGACCATGCCCGCCCCGGTGCCGACGACCGCGGTGATCAGCATGAAGAAGATCAGCGCGATGAAGGCCGAGAGCATGAAGATGTCGCCGTGGGCGAAGTTCACCATGCCGATGATGCCGAAGACCATCGTGTAGCCGATGGCGATGAGACCGTAGATCGATCCCAGTGTCAGCCCGTTGATGAGCTGCTGCAGAAAGACTTCCATTGACGACGCCGACCCCTCGAACCAGCTCCCGTTCTCGTCATCAGCATGACGCTGACGCATGCGGGATGCGATTTCCATGCAGAGCTACCAATGGCTTGCGCCAGCGACAATCGCTCCGCGCCAAATTTCTGTCAAAAGCAATTACGAACGAAACGCCTCGAAATTGTGCAGAATACTCTGCGCCGTAGCGTGGTTTTGGCGCATGATGATTGCGTGTTGCGCGGCCTGCCGCTGTGCGCCAGAGGCCAGACAAGCTCGCGAGATAGGTTTTCGAGATGCCGGTTGGGCTGCCAGGGACCTTCCCATGCTCATTCGACAATCGGCGTGGCGGGCGAGCGCCAAGCAGGCTGGCCAGTTCGCGTACGATCGTCAGCTTCCCCGTTCCCGGCCAGCCATTGATGTGAATGATCGGGCCGGGCGTCGTCATGTCAGAACCGCGTGGCGCTGAAGGGAGAGAGGTCGATCGGTGGCTGCCTTCCGGCGATGAGGGCGGCGACGAGATCTGCCGTCGCGTGAGATTGCGTCATGCCGTAATGGCCGTGGCCGAAGGCATAGATGACGCGCGGATTCCGGCGCGCCGGGCCGATGACCGGCAGCGAATCGGGAAGGGACGGCCTGAAGCCCATCCAGAGCTTGCCGCTGTCGAAGGGCGGCAGCCCGTCGATCAGACCGGCCGCCTTGCCGTAGAGGCGGCGTGTGCGGGCATGGTTGGGCGGCGCCTTGAGCCCGCCGAACTCGACGGCGCCGCCGATGCGGAAGCCTGAGTCGAGCGGCGTTGCGACGAAGCCGTGGCCTTCGAAGCCGACCGGGCGCGACAGCAGGCCGGCGACGCCCGGGAAGCTGACATTGTAGCCGCGCTCTGTGTCGAGCGGGACGGCATCGCCGAGCGCGGCTGCCAATGGCTTCGCCCAGGCGCCGGCCGCGACGACGACGCGATCGACGACGCGCTGCCAGCCATCCGGGCCGATCAGGGCAGGGCGCTCACCCAGCGAGACGTTGCCGACCTCCGCCTTCTCGAAGACGGCGCCACGTTCCAGCGCCGCTTCGAACAGGGCAAGGGTGAGCTGATGCGGGTCGCTGATATGAGCGGCGTCGGGGTGAAAGGCGGCGCCGACAAAGGCGCGCTTGAGGGCAGGTTCGAGCTGGCGCAGTTCGTCTGCGCCGATCATCTCGACCTTGATCCCGAAGGCGGCCTGTCGCTGCGCGACCTTGCGCGCCGCGGCCAGCGCTCCGGCATCGTCGAAGACGTATAGCCCGCCCTTGCGATGGATGTGGTGGGAGAGTTTCGTGCGTTCAGTGCGGGCGAGCCAGGCCGGCAAGGCGAGCTTCTGCAGCGCGGCGAGCCCGATAATCGAGCGCTCATAGGCCTGCGGCCGCGAGGCCAGCACGAAACGCGCGAGCCAGGGCAGCAGCTTCGGCAGATAGGCCGGGCGGATGCTGAGCGGACCGAGCGGATCGGCGAGGAATCTCGGCACCTGCCGCAGCACCTTGGGGCTGGCGATCGGCAGGATGTCGGTATGGGCGATCCAGCCGGCGTTGCCGCGCGAGGGACCGAAGGCCGGCTCTTCGCGCTCGACGATCAGCACCTCGTGCCCCTCGTCGAGGAGCGCGTGGGCGGCGGCGACGCCGACGATGCCCGCTCCGACGATCGCGACCTTCATGAGMGAGCGAGCTCCTTCAGGGCGGAAGGCTGCTTCACCTCGATCTCGACGAAGGCGATGGGATGATCGGAGCCGTTCATGACATCGTGGCGGATGCCGGCCGGGCGCATATAGGACTGGCCTTGCGCCAACGGGACGTCCGTGACCTCGGTGCCGTTGTGGATGCGCAGCGTGCCGGCGACCAGCATCACCACGAAATAGGGCCAGCCATGCTCATGCCAGCCGGTCACCGCGCCCGGCTCGAAATCCCAACGCGTGATCCTGACGGTTTCGTCGTCCTGCTGGACGGTCGGCATGGCGGGAATCGAGCAGGCGAAGGCCATCCAGAAGTCTCCTCACCAGAGCGTCGGCCGGCGTTCCGCCCGCATCGCCTATCGGATGCCGCCTGAAGGAGCCGGCCTATTTGTCCCAAGGCGGTTTGCCGCCAATGCCCACCGAGCTTGATATATCTCTTTTGATATATCAAGCTCGCGACAACGGTCAAGCTGCCGCGGCGGCGAATGGGGACGTGATGAAGCGAAAGGCGGCTGACGAGGCGAAGCGCGGCGCGGGGCATGGCGCCAAGGCAGGAGAAAGCCTCTCCGATATCGCCTACCGGCGGCTGGAGGAGGCGATCGTGACGCTTTCGCTGCGCCCCGGCGCCGGGCTGACCGAGGCCCAGCTGATCGATCTCGTCGGCCTCGGCCGCACGCCGGTTCGCGAGGCACTGATCCGGCTGGCGCAGCATGGCATGGTCGAGATCCTGCCGCGCAAGGGCGTCCTCGTCGCCGATATCAGCGCCATCGACATCATCGCCGCGCTCGATGCGCGCGAGGTTCTGGAGCGTCTTGTCGTAGGCGAGGCGGCAAAGCGCGCCGGTCCGGACGAACGGATCGCGATCGTGGAGGCGGCGAAGGCCATGCGGCAGGCGGCCCAGAGGGGCGATGCCGCGGGCTATATGCGGCTGGACAAGGAACTCGACACACTGGTCGGCCAGGCGGCGCGGAGCCCCTACGCCACTCGCGCCGTCGAGCCCCTGCAGGCGCTGATCCGGCGCGCCTGGTATCATTTCGAACGACAGGACGACCTCGTGCCTGCCGCGCTGCTCCATGGCGGGCTCGCCCAAGCGATTGCCGGCGCGGATTCCACCGCGGCCATGGCGGCAAGCGACGCCCTGATGGCGCATCTTCGCAAAGGTCTTCTGGCGATGCTCGGTCGATAGGGGCGAGCTTCTTGCCGGTCCTGATATATCTATGGACGAAGCGCCCCCTCATTCCGACGCCGCTGCGTCTGGTGTTCGGGGCCCCGAGCCTCTACATCGTCAGCCTATCCGTCTGATCCGGAACATCGAGCCGACCGAGTCCATGACGAAGACCGTTCACCCCTTGCCGCCTGCTCTGGAGCGTCCGGATGCAACTGCCTTCCGCGATGCGATGGCGCAGGTCGTCAGCGCGGTGCATGTCGTCACCACCCAGGGGCCGGATGGCCGGACGGGGCTGACGGCGACGGCCATCGCTTCGGTGTCGGATTCGCCACCGACGGTGCTCGCCTGCATCGCCCGGACGAGCCGGACGCTGGCCGCTATCGAGGCGAGCGGCGCCTTCTGCATCAACACCTTGCCGGCCGATCTGGTCGAGCTCGCCGAGATTTTCGCGAGCCGGCGCGGCATCGACGGCGAGGCTCGGTTCATGACGGCACGCTGGGATACGCTGGCAACCGGCTCGCCGGTCCTGCTCGACGCGGTTTCCGCCTTCGACTGCCGGCTGGTCTCCACTTACGACATCGCCAGCCACCGCATTCTGATCGGCGAGGTCGTGGGCATCGCCGGGGCCGGGCAGGGTGCCGGCCTGATCTATCGCGACCGGCAGTTCCGGTCGGTTTGATTTCTCGGCAGCGCCCGGACTTCGGCTCGGCACGAACATGCTTTGCGTGGCGCGCCAAGTGGTCGGCAAGGCGCGTCGACTGTGCGCCGGCCTAGGCGAGGCACTGGTGTGTGCCCCGTTAGCAGCTGGCCGGTTCTCCCACCTCTTGTGCAGGCGGGCGCTTTGCGACCATGGATAGGGAACTGGATAGCCTTCGAACCGCGCCGGCCGTGATCGTCCGAGCTGCGGCTGCAGAGCTGGGAGATGCATGATGGCGATGACGATGAGCGGCGAGGCGACGTTGCCCGCGGCGAAAGAGGTGGTCTGGGCCAAGCTGAACGATGCCGAGGTGCTGAAGGCCTGCATCCCCGGCTGCGACCAGCTCAGCAAGGACGATGACACGCATCTCTCGGCGGTGGTGAAGATCAAGCTCGGGCCGGTGAAGGCGACCTTCAAGGGCAAGGTCGAACTGAGCGAGCTCGATCCGCCGAACGGCTACCGTATCGCCGGCGAGGGCGAGGGCGGCATCGCCGGCTTCGCCAAGGGCGGGGCGCGGGTGCATCTGAGCGATGCCGAGGGCGGCCAGACGCTGCTGCGTTACGAGGTTGAGGCACAGGTCGGCGGCAAGTTGATGCAGCTCGGCTCGCGGTTGATCGATTCGGTCTCGAAGAAGCTGGCCGACGAGTTCTTCGCCAATTTCGCCAAGGCGGTCAGCGAGGGCTGACGCCTTCGCCTCACGAAGCCTTGCGCAGCGCGTCCAGCGCCTGGGCGACGGCCGTCTCGGCCGCGCCGACCTGAAGGGCGACATCCGCCGCGGCGGCATTGGCCCGTTCCAGCGCGACCTGCGTCATGTCCAGGCTGTCGTTGACGGCGTTGGCGCTCTCGATCGCGGCATCAGAGCTGTCAGCGACCAGTGAAGCGTCATGCGCGATCATCGCGGTGACCTTGCTCTGTTGGGTGACGGCTTCCGAAATCGCCTCCGAATCCAGCCGGATGGCGTCGACGGTGGCGGCGATCGCTGCCGCATGGGCGCTGCAGGCCTCGGCGCTCGCGGTGAGCTCGGCGATCTGGCCGGCGATGTCCTGCGTTGCGCTCGCGGTCTGCGTCGCCAGCGATTTCACCTCGGAGGCGACGACGGAGAAGCCGCGGCCCGACTCGCCGGCGCGAGCCGCCTCGATCGTGGCGTTGAGGGCGAGGAGATTGGTCTGCGCCGCGATGTCGGCGATCATGCCGACGACCTTGCCGATATTGCCGGTCACCTCTCGCAGGCGGGCGATGGCCTCGTTCATCTGTCCGGCATCGAGGACGGCCTGATGGGTGATCGACAGGCTTTGCCGCGCGCGCTGGCCGATATCGGCGATGTTGGCCGACATCTCCTCCGTCGCTGCGGCGGTCTGGATCGATTTTTCCCGCACGACCACCGAAGCGCTGGCGACCTTGCCGACCGTGTCCTTGATGAAGGCCGTTGTGCGGCCGGTCTCGGCGGCAGTCGAGACGAACTGCTCGACGGCGTCGCTGATCGTGTCGTCGAGGCTGCCGATGCGGCTGCGCAACGTGACGGCCGCCTGGTCGAGTGCGGCCGAACGTCGGCGCGCGTCGTCTTCCTCAAGCTCCTGATTGACGGTCATCGCAGTGTTGACGTCGTAGGTCAGGATGCGCTCGATGAGGAAGAGATCCTCGGCGAATTGCCGGGGCGAGAACAGGGAACGCCGACGGCTTTCCAGGCACAGCTCGCGGACGAGCGAGAATGCGCTCGAGGCGCGTGCCCTGGCGCGGACATTCGCCTGCCGCTCGAGCCGGCAGAGCTGCTCCATCGAGGCGATATAGGCTTCGTCGAGATCGCCCTCGAACAGCAGGCGGAAATGCGCCGCAGAGGCCGGATAGAGCACCTCAGCCACGGGCGCGACGCTCTTGTGCAGGTCGCTGTGGATGGTGAAGGCGCGCTCGAAATCGGCGACGACCAGCTTGTCGATCACGTCGTCGACGATCGGCCGGTAGAGACGGAGGCGCGCTCGCTGCTTCTCGCCATAGCCGATGGCGTGCAGCCTACGCTGAATCTGTTCCATCATCAGGGGCAAGCTGCAACCCTCGTTCGTAACCGGAAAAGCGGGCACGAGCGCCGAAACTGCGCGAATACCCTTAAAAAATCTCCAATGCTCCGAAAGTCCCGCCAAAGTCCGGCAAGTTGCGTTCCGGATGGAAAACCGCCGGGATTCGTCTGGAAACGCAGGGCATTCCCAAAGCGCATCCGGCTTGACCCGGAAAAAGTGCGGGTCCACACTCGTTTTTGAGCTATTCCAAGGAAAAGCTGCCCGATGGGGCGAAGCAATCCGAAGGGCTCAGCCCGATCCAGGCCCAGGGGGGGATGGACGGGCATCAGAGACGGGTCACAGGAGATGTGCTCATGACCACTGTTTCGCTGACGGTGAACGGCAAGGCCGTCACCGCCAATGTCGACCCGCGCACCCTTCTGGTGCAGTTCCTGCGAGAGAATCTCCGACTGACCGGCACCCATGTCGGCTGCGACACCAGCCAGTGCGGCGCTTGCCTCGTGCATCTCGACGGCAAGGCGGTGAAATCCTGCACGATGCTCGCCGTCTCCGTGGACGGCGCTTCCGTCATGACGATCGAGGGGCTGGCGCAGGACGGTGCGCTGCATCCGATGCAGGAGGCCTTCCGCGAGCATCACGGCCTGCAGTGCGGCTTCTGCACCCCGGGGATGATCATGTCGGCGATCGACATCGTGAACCGGCGTGGCCACCATCTCGACGAGAAGACGATCCGCGAAGACCTCGACGGCAACATCTGCCGCTGCACGGGCTACCACAACATCGTCAAGGCGATCGCCGCCGGGGCCGAAGCCATGGCCGGTGGATCGCTGAAGGACCGTGAGGCCCCACGCCGCGCAGCCGAGTGAAGCATCTGCCCGCGCCCATGGGCTCGGGTTTCGCGTCTGTCTTTGCGTTCCATGCAGTGAGGCGCCCGCCAGAGGTGCCGTGCGAGGAGGGAACACCATGTCCGTCACCGGAATCGGCGCCGCAGTCCGCCGCAAGGAAGATCATCGTTTCATCACCGGCCAAGGGCGCTACACCGACGACGTCAATCGTCCGGGCCAGGCGCACGCCTATTTCCTGCGCTCGCCCCATGCGCATGCCAAGATCGGGTCGATCGATGCCAAGGCCGCCGCCGGCATGCCAGGCGTGCTCGGCATCTTCACCGGGGCCGATCTCGCCGCCGACAAGATCGGTGGCCTGATCTGCGGCTGGATGATCCACAACAAGGATGGCTCGCCGATGCGCGCCGGGCCGCACCCGGCGCTGGCCCAGGGCAAGGTGCGCTATGTCGGCGACCATGTCGCCGTCGTGGTGGCCGAGACGCTGGCGCAGGCGCGCGACGCCGCCGAGGCGATCACGGTCGACTATCAGGAACTGCCGGCGGTGGTCGATACCGCCACGGCGGCGGGCGCCAAGACCGTCGTCCATGACGAGGCGCCCGACAACACGGTGTTCAACTGGCATCTCGGCGACAAGGACGCGACAGAGAAGGCCTTCAAGGCTGCCAAGCACGTCACCAGGCTCGATCTCGTCAACAACCGGCTGGTGCCGAATGCGATGGAGCCGCGCGCGGCCGTCGGCGACTACGATGCGGGCGACGGCGTCTTCACGCTGTTCACCACCAGCCAGAACCCGCATGTGGCGCGGCTCGTGCTCTCGGCCTTCATCGGCATCGCGCCGGAGAACAAGCTGCGCGTCATCGCGCCGGATGTCGGCGGCGGCTTCGGCTCGAAGATCTTCATCTATGCCGAGGAGACCGTCTGTGTCTGGGCCGCGAAGAAGGTCGGCCGACCGGTGAAGTGGACGGCGGACCGGACGGAGGCCTTCCTGTCCGACGCGCATGGCCGCGACCACGTCACTCATGCGGAACTCGCTACCGACGCGGAGGGCAAGATCCTGGGCCTAAGGGTCAAGACCACCGCCAATCTCGGCGCCTATCTCTCGACCTTCTCCTCCTCGGTGCCGACCTATCTCTACGCGCCGCTGCTGTCGGGCCAGTACGACATCCCGGCGATCTATTGCGAGGTCGACGCCGTCTACACCAACACCGCGCCGGTCGATGCCTATCGCGGCGCCGGGCGCCCCGAGGCGACCTTCGTGGTCGAGCGCCTGATCGAGGTCACCGCGCGCCAGCTCGGCAAGGACCCGGCCAAGTTCCGGATGCAGAACTACATCAGGACGTTCCCGCACCAGACGCCGGTCATCATGATGTACGACGCCGGCAACTACCCGGCCTCGCTGAAGAAGGCGCTGGAGATCATCGACTACAAGGGGATCGGCAAGCGCAAGCGCGACTCAGCCCGCAAGGGCAAGCTGCGCGGCATCGGCTTCTCGTCCTATATCGAGGCCTGCGGCATCGCGCCTTCGGCGGCGGTCGGCTCGCTCGGCGCGGGCGTCGGCCTGTGGGAATCGGCGGAGGTCCGGGTCAATCCGGTTGGCACGGTCGAGGTTCTGACGGGCTCGCACAGCCATGGCCAGGGCCATGAAACGACCTTCGCCCAGCTCGTCTCGGACCGGCTCGGTATACCGATCGACAATGTCTCGATCATCCATGGCGACACTGACAAAGTGCAGATGGGCATGGGCACCTATGGCTCGCGCTCCGGCGCGGTCGGCATGTCGGCGATCTTCAAGGCGCTCGACAAGGTGATCGCCAAGGGCAAGAAGGTCGCAGCCCATGTGCTGGAGGCCGACGAGGCCGATATCGATTTCGCGGACGGGCATTTCTCGGTGAAGGGCACCGACCGCAAGCTCGATTTCGGCTCCTGCGCGCTGCAGGCCTATGTCGCGCACAAGTTCAACGGGCAGGAGCTGGAGCCGGGAATGAAGGAGGGGGCGTTCTACGACCCGACCAATTTCACCTTCCCGGCGGGCGTCCACATCTGCGAGCTTGAGATCGATCCGGATACCGGCGTCACCACCATCGAGCGCTGGGCCGCAGTCGACGATTTCGGCAACGTCATCAACCCGATGATCGTCGAGGGGCAGGTGCATGGCGGCATCGCCCAGGGCATCGGCCAGGCGCTGCTGGAAGGCGCTCGATACAACAGCGACGGCCAGCTCGTGACGGCGAGCTTCATGGACTACTGCATGCCGCGCGCCGACGATCTGCCGTCCTTCGATGTCGGCATGACCGTGACGCCGTGCCCGTCGAACCCGCTCGGCATCAAGGGGTGCGGGGAGGCCGGCGCCATCGCCTCGCCGCCCGCCGTCATCAACGCCATCACCGACGCGCTCGGCCATGAGGACATCGCGATGCCCGCCACGCCGCAGGCGGTGTGGCGCGCGGCGCAGAAGTCGATCAGCCGCCTGGCGGCCGAGTGAGCTGAAAGGACAAGCAAATGTACGCTTTCACCTATCACAAGCCCACCAGCGCCCGGCAGGCGGCGACGCTGCTCGCCAAGAAGGAGGACGCCAAGCTGCTGGCCGGCGGCCACACCCTGCTGCCGACGATGAAGCAGCGGCTGGCAGCGCCGACCGCTCTCGTCGATCTTGGCGCCTGTGCCGATCTCAAGGGCATCGCGCGCAAGGGCCGCAACATCGTCATCGGCGCGATGACGACCCATGCCGAGGTCGCGGATTCGGCCGAGGTGCGGGAAGCGATCCCGGCGCTGGCCTATCTCGCCGGGCATATCGGTGATCCGCATGTGCGCCATCGCGGCACGATCGGCGGCTCGGTCGCCAACAACGACCCGGCCGCGGACTATCCCGCCGCGCTGCTGGCGCTCGGCGCCACGATCATCACCAACCAGCGCAAGCTTTCCGCCGAGGCATTCTTCACCGGGCTCTATGAGACGGCGCTGGAAGAGGGCGAGATCGTCACCAAGATCTCGTTCCCGCTGGTCTCGAAGGCGGGCTATGCCAAGTTCCGCAACCCGGCCTCGCGCTATGCGATGGTCGGTGTCTTCGTCGCCAAGCGCGGCAGCGATATCAGCGTCGCGGTGACGGGTGCGGGCGAGGGCGGCGTCTTCCGCTGGCCGGAGGCCGAGGTCGCGCTCAAGGCCCGCTTCGCGCCGAAATCGCTCGACGGTCTCAAGCATACGGCGAAGGGGATCAATGGCGACATGCATGCCGATCCCGAGTACCGCGCCCATCTGATCGGCGTCATGGCCAAGGAGGCCGTGGCACAGGCGACGGGAAAAGCCTGAGTTGGCCATCGCGCGTCATGCTTAGGCCTGACCCGAGCATCTCAGGCCGGAGAGGGCGCCCATCAGCGCCTTCTCGTCACGAGATTCCCGGGTCTGCGCCTCGCTTGGCCCGGGAATGACGCGAGGCGCGTCAATAAAAGAACCGTTCCTCGACGACCTTGCCGTCCCTGAGGGTATAGAGGCCGACCTCGTCCATCTTCTGCCGCTCGCCGGTTTCCTTGACCGTGACGTCGACATGGAAAAGCACCGCGAACTGGTTGCCGTTGAGATAGGGACCCTCGCAGCCGAAGTCGTTCACGTCATGGTTGGCGGCCCACCATTCACTCTTCTGCTTGACGGCCTCCTTGCCGCGGCAGACGGCCATCGGCCCAGGCATGTTCTCGTAGCTGACGATGTCGTCGGCGTTGAAGATGCTGGCGGCCTCGTCGTGCTTTCCCTCCTTGAGCAGGGCGACGAAGTCCTTGGCGATCTGTTCGGTGGTCATGATGGTGCGCTCCGTTGTCCGTGCGGGAGACGCTAGGATGGGTAACGCCCTGCCATGTCAGCAGCATGGCCCTGCGGTCCCATACCTTCCTTCGCCAAGGCTGCCGCGATAGAGATCAAGCATGCTGAACGCCTCCCGCATTCCGGCCTCCATCGACGCGACCCTCTCCCTGCTCCAGTCGCAGGGTTACGTCTCGGATCGCGCGCTCGCGACCGTGCTGTTCCTGGCGCTCCGGATGAAGCGGCCGCTGCTGCTGGAGGGCGAGGCCGGCACCGGCAAGACCGAGATCGCCAAGGTGCTGGCAGCGGGCCTGGGCCGGCGGCTGATCCGGCTGCAATGCTATGAGGGGCTCGACCTCGCTTCCGCGGTCTACGAGTGGAACTATGCCGGGCAGATGATGGCGATCCGCCTCGCCGAGGCGGGCGGCGTCGCGGAGGATCGCGAGCGGCTGGAAGGCGACATCTTCTCGGAGAAATATCTGGTGAAGCGCCCGCTGTTGCAGGCGCTCGAACCGCAGGAGGGCGGGGCGCCGATCCTGCTGATCGACGAACTCGACCGCACCGACGAGGCTTTCGAGGCCTTCCTGCTGGAAGTGCTGGCCGATGCGCAGGTGACGATCCCCGAGCTCGGCACGGTAAAGGCCGCCGAGCCACCCATCGTGATCCTGACCTCGAACCGCACGCGCGAGATCCATGACGCGTTGAAGCGCCGCTGCCTCTATCACTGGGTCGGCTATCCCGATGCCACCCGCGAGCTCGCCATCCTGAAGGCGCGGGTGCCGGATGCGCCCGTGAAGCTTTCGAAGCAGGTCGTCGGTTTCGTGCAGGCGATCCGCAAGGAGGAATTGTTCAAGGCGCCGGGCGTGGCAGAGACGCTCGACTGGGCGACGGCGCTGGTCGAGCTCGATGCGGTCGCGCTCGACCCGGCCATCGTCTCCGATACGCTGGGCGCGCTGCTCAAATACCAGGACGATATCCAGGCGATGCAGGGTTCCAAGGTGAAGGAGCTGCTGGATCAGGCCAAGGCCGAGGTCGGCCGCTGACGGGCTTGTCTTTCGTATAAATCGCCGAAGCAGAGCGTGAGGAGGATGCCATGAACGCGGACATCAAGGCGGTGGAAGCGACGGTGCGGACCTATCTCGATGGGCTCTATGAGGGCGATACCGAGAAGCTCTCCCATGTCTTCCATCCGACCAGCGCGCTCACCACGGCGCGCGAGGACGGGACGATCCAGATTGTGCCGCGCGAAGAATGGCTCGAGGCCGTTCGCAACCGGCCCGCGCCGAAGTCCGCCGGGCTGCAGCGCGACGACCACATCCTCACGATCGATCTGGTCGGGCCGACACTCGCGCTGGTCAAGGTCAAGTGCCAGATGCCGCCGCGCTACTTCACCGACCTGCTCTCGCTCCTGAAGATCGAGAGCCGCTGGCAGATCGTCCAGAAGGTGTTCATGACCGAGACGCGGAGTTGAAGTCAGGCGGGCAGCGATGACCGGCAAGCTTTCGGAGAACGTCGCCTATTTCGCCCGTGCGCTCCGCATGGCGGGGCTGCCGGTCGGGCCGGGCGCCGTCGTGGAGGCCGTGGAGGCGCTGGCAGAAGGCGCGCTCGGCGAGCGCGACGACGTTTATTGGGCGCTGCATGCGATCTTCGTGAAGAAGCACGAGGATAGCGCGATCTACGATCAGGCGTTCCGGCTGTTCTGGCGCAGGCGCAACCTGATCGAAAAGATCATGGCGCAGATGACGCCGACCTCGCCTGCCGGGGACAGACAGCCCGAGAAGGCGGAGGCCGGGGCGCTGCGCGTGGCGGAGGCCTTCGCGCCGCCGACCCGCGACGACGAGCCGCCTGCCGAGCTGACCGAACTCACGGCGCGGCTCACCGTCTCGGATCGCGAGATGTTGAAGTCTCGCGACTTCGCCCAGATGAGCGCGGCCGAGATCGCGCGCGCCAAGCAGCTCATCGCCGAGTTGCGGCTGCCGGACGACAGCATCACCACCCGCAGGTTCAAGCCGACGGCGCGCGGCCGGAATGTCGATCTGCGCCAGACCTTGCGCCAATCGCTCAGGGGCGGGGGCGGTTCGATCGATCTCGCTTTTCGCGAGCGGCGGGAGGTTCATCCGCCGATCGTGGCGCTGGTCGATATCTCCGGCTCGATGGCGGAATATTCGCGCATTTTCCTGCATTTCCTGCATGCACTGACCGAGAAGCGCCGACGCGTCCACTCCTTCGTGTTCGGTACGCGGCTCACCAATGTCAGCCGGATGCTGCGGGCGCGAGATCCCGACGAGGCGCTGGCGCTCGCCGGCAAGGCCGCGCCGGACTGGGAGGGCGGCACGCGCATCGCTACGGCGCTGCACGAGTTCAATCGCGTCTGGTCGCGACGGGTGCTGGCGGGCGGGGCTGTGGTGCTGCTCTTCACCGACGGGCTGGAACGGCATCTCGACGACAGTCTCGCCTTCGAGATGGACCGGCTGCACCGGTCCTGCCGGCAACTGGTCTGGCTCAACCCGCTGCTGCGTTACGAGGCCTTCGCGGCGCGCGCCAGCGGCATCCGGGCGATGCTGCCGCACGTCGATTCGTTCCGGCCGATCCACAACCTCGCGGCGATGACGGATCTCTGCGCGGCGCTCTCGCAGGAGGTGGGACGCGAGAACGATCCGCGCCTGTGGCTGAAGCGGGCGCAGATGCCGGCGCTCAGCGCCTGAAGCGGCCGTTCTGCAGGAAGTGGATGGTCTGGGCTATCGCCTCCGGATCACGCATGATCAGGGGGTGGCTCGTAGGCAGAACGATATGGTCCGCCATGCCGGCGACGCGGGTCCGCTCGACCGAGACGCGCCCGTCATTGGCCCCCGGCAGGACCAGCGAGGCGAACACATACAACGACCTGTCTCCGGCGATGACGCCCAGCGGGTAATCGACGGCCCCGAGCAACTGGCACAGCTCCTCGCTGCGCCGTGTCGTCAATTGCTCGCCGGCCGGGCCGAAAGCGCTGCGATAGAACCAGTTCCGCGCCAGCAGGTCCGCGACCTCGCTGCCCTCGTTCGGGGGCGCCAGCATGACGACGCGCCCGAGCCGCGCCGGGCGGAAGCGGTTGAGACAGGCGCGTGCGACCAGCCCACCCATCGAGTGGGTGACGAAATGAAGCTCTCCGTCCAGCCCAGCCTCGAAGGCGGAGATGGCGCCGGATAGGCCTTCGACGATCTCCGACAGGCTCTGCCGGCGCGAGGGATAGTCGAGATTGAGGACGCGGTATCCTTCGCCGGCGAGCGCCTGCTCGAGCAGCTTCATGGAAGCCGCGCGCCGCAGGATGCCGTGCAGCAGGACCACGCCATCGCGGCGGCCGGTTGCGGCCATGGGTTCCTCGGGTCTGGAGAGGGAAGGGCGTTTGAACTCGGCAGAGCGCTAGCACATATGTCAGCTTCACATAACGGCCGTGCCCGGCTCGCTCGACGGCGATGGGGCATTGGCGCATAAGATCGAATTTGTTTCCGCGTCATCCGCAACAGGCACGGGCCATGATCAGCACCGACACCGACATCCTGCGTGCCGCCGAGGATTGGAGCCGCGCCGGCCGGCAAGTCGCGATCGCGACGGTGGTCGAGACCTGGGGCTCGGCGCCGCGCCCGGTCGGCTCGCATCTCGTCATCGACGGCGAAGGCAATTTCGTCGGCTCGGTCTCCGGCGGCTGCGTCGAGGGCGCTGTGGTTGCCGAGGCCGCCGAAGTGATCGCCGACGGCAAGGCACGGACGCTGGAATTCGGTGTCGCCGACGAGACGGCCTGGAAGGTCGGCCTCTCCTGCGGCGGGCGCATCAAGGTCTATGTCGAGAAGGTGAACTGAGATGGCCTCCTGGGAAACATTGATCGCCTTCGCGACGGTGACGATCCTCGTTGCCTATTTTCCGGGGCCGGCGCTGCTCTACACCGCCGCCCAGACGATCAGCCACGGCCGCAAGGCCGGCCTGATGGCGATGCTCGGCATCCATCTCGGCTGCTATCTGCATGTCTTCGCCGCGGCCTTCGGCCTTTCGGCCGTGTTCAAGCATGTGCCGGAGCTCTATGTGGCGGTGAAGGTTGCCGGCGCGCTCTACCTGATCTGGATCGGCATCGGCATGATCCGCTCGCGTCTCGGCGCGCCCGACCAGCCGGTTTCGCCGCCGAAGACGGTGAAGCGCGCGCTGCTCGATTCGCTGATCGTCGAGGTCCTGAACCCGAAGGTTGCGCTGTTCTTCATCGCGCTGCTGCCGCAGTTCGTCGATCCCGCTGGTTCGCTGCCGGTCTGGGTGCAGTTCCTGATCCTCGGGACGATCGTGAACTTCGCCTTTTCCTCGGCTGACCTCGTCACCGTCTTCGGCGCCTCCCTCGTCGTGGGCGCGATGAAGAAGACCAAGGCCGGCTTCGCTTTCGGGCGCTGGATCGGCGGCTCGCTGATGATCGGGCTGGGCCTGAAGCTGGCGACGGACAGGGGCTGAGCCGCGTGGATCTTTCCGTCCTCGCGACGCTCAATGCCGAGCGGCAGGCGCGCCGCGCGACCATCCTCGTCACCGATCTCGCCAGTGGCGCCCAGCGTCTCGTCAAGCAGGCGGCGATCGCTGGCGATCCGCTGGCAGAGCCGCTCGAACGGCAGCTGCGGATGGGCAAGAGCGGCATGGTGGAGGCGGATGGCGCCTCGTATTTCCTGACCGTGCAGGCCCCGCATCCGCGTGTCGTCGTGACGGGCGCGGTCCATATTTCGCAGGCGATGGCGCCGATGGCGAAGACGCTCGATCTCGACCTCGTCGTCATCGACCCGCGCACCGCCTTCGCCACACCCGAGCGCTTTCCGCAGACCGAGCTGCTGGCGGAGTGGCCGGAGGAGGCCATCGGCCGGATTGGCCTCGACGGCTACACCGCCTTCGTCGCGCTGACCCACGACCCCAAGATCGACGATCCCGGCCTGGAGGCTGCACTGCGCTCTGACTGCTTCTATGTCGGCGCACTCGGAAGCCGGAAGACGCATGCCAAGCGCGTCGAGCGCCTGACGGCGGCCGGTTTCGACGCCGCCGCCATCGAACGCATCCATGCGCCGATCGGGCTCGACATCGGTGCGGTCTCGCCGGCCGAGATCGCGCTTGCGATCCTCGCCGAGATCGTCGCGACCCTGCGCGGCCCACGCCGCAAGCCGGCCTGAGAGGCGAAGGCGATGAAATTCGGACCGGTCGCCAGCGCCGAGGCCGTCGGCTGCATCGCCGCGCACACCATCCGCGCGGGCGGAACGACGGTGAAGAAAGGCGCGACCATCACCGCGGACCTCGCTGCACGGCTGCAGGAGGCCGGCATCACCGAGATCGTCGCCGTCAGGCTCGAAACCGGCGACATCGGCGAGAATGCCGCGGCCGAGCGGCTGGCCTCGCATATGGTCGGCGAGGCCATCGCCGCCGAAGCCCCCTTCACCGGCCGGGTCAACCTGTTCGCGGCCACGGCCGGCGTGCTGAGGCTCGACGTCGCGGCCATCGATGCCTTCAACATGGTGGACGAGGCGATCACGGTCGCGACCTTGCCGGCGCTCAAGGCGGTGGTCGTGGGCGAACTCGTCGCGACGGTGAAGATCATTCCCTACGCCGTGGCCGAGGCGCGGGTGGCCGAGGCGCTCGCGGCGCTCGGCGAGGGGCCGGCCATCGCGATCGCGCCCTATCGCCCATCCCGGGTGGCGGTGATCTCGACCCTGTTGCCGGGGTTGAAGCCGAGCGTCGTCGACAAGACGCTGCGCATCATGCAGGACCGGCTGGCGCCCGCGCAGGCCATCCTGTCGGCCGACAAGCGCGTGCCGCATGAGCCGGAGCCGTTGGCGAGGGCAATCGCCGAGCAGGCGGGGGGCGAGGCCGACATCATCGTCGTATTCGGCGCCTCGGCCATCACCGACCGGCGCGACGTCATTCCGCAAGCGCTCGTGGAAGCTGGTGGCGAGGTCGAGCATCTCGGCATGCCGGTCGATCCCGGCAACCTGCTGATGCTCGGCAGGCTCGGTGGCAAGCCGGTGATCGGGGCGCCGGGCTGTGCCCGCTCGCCGAAGGAGAACAGCTTCGACTGGGTGCTGCAGCGCAGCCTTGCCGGCATCCGGGTGGAGAAGGCCGATGTCCAGCGCATGGGCGTCGGCGGGCTGCTGATGGAAATCGTCTCGCGGCCGCAACCTCGTGCGCCCGGACACAGCGCAGGCGGCTCGGTCGCGGGCATCGTCCTTGCCGCCGGGCTGTCGACGCGCATGGGCGCCCGGAACAAGCTGCTCCAGCCGCTGCGCGGCAAGCCGATCCTGCGCCACGCCACTGAAGCCCAGCTGGAGGCCGGCCTTTCACCCGTCTTCGTCGTCACGGGCCATGAACGGGACGCCGTTACCGCCGCGCTGGCGGATCTGCCGGTCCGGATCGTGTACAATCCTGATTACGCCTCAGGTCTCGCAAGCTCGCTGAAGTCTGGAATCGCTGCCTTGCCGAATGGGGTCCAGGGCGCGGTGGTTTCGCTCGGCGACATGCCGAATGTGACTCCCCAGGTCATCGAGCAACTCGTCGCAGCCCATACGATGCGACCCGAAGCTCTCGCCGTGGTGCCGACGTTGTTCGGCCAGCGCGGAAATCCGGTGTTGCTGGCGCGGGAAATCTTTCCGGCGGTGTCGCTTCTCACGGGAGATCGTGGTGCGAGGCGGCTGCTCGACGAGGCCGGCGAGCGGGTGGTCGAGGTCGCGTTCGAGGACCCGGCGATCGCCATCGATGTCGATACGCCCGAGGCCTTGCGAGCGCTGCAGAGCTGAGCCCAGCATATTTCATCGCATTTTCTCGATGCCGATGAGTGTCCGCTTCGCTCGAAAATGCCTCAGCGCAGCCAATGCAGCCCCAGCGTGCCGTAGGCCTCCGAAGGCCGGTCGCTCGTATTCTGCCAGCCGCCGGACAGGCGCCATTCGAGGCCGAGGAAACGCAGGCCGGTGAGATGAAGCCCGAGCCGCAGCTTGCGATAATCGCGCTCGCGATAGGCTTCGATTTCCGGACCCAGATAAAAGCCGGCAGGCATCTGCCAGCCGGGCGCGAGGCGGGCCCAGAGCCGGCCGTTGAGTGACGAGCCGTAAGCATTGGCCTGCAGCATCATGCCATCGGCAGGCACGGCCCAGAGATCGGCCTGGAGGCGGGCGCCGTAGCGGGTCGAAACCAGCGAGGGACCAAAGGTTTCGATCCGCTGCTCGCGTTCGGTGTCGGAGCCGGCATACACGGCGAGAAAGCTGTCGCGGATGCGCCATTCATAGCCCAGCATCGCCTGCGACTCGGCCTTGTAGGTGGTGCCGTGAGGAGAGGACCGCCGCGTCTGTTCCTGCGATCCTCCGGCCTTCAGGAAGAGCCGGAAGCCACTATCGGCAATTCCGCCCCCGATGGCACGCTTCATGCCGACCGATACGAAGGTCTTGGTCGGGCCCGCTTCCATCGAGCCGAATATCACCATGGAAATAGGCGAATACTCGTCCTCGTCTTCTTCCGCTCTGGCCGAATCGAACGCAGCGGCGGCGAAGACGATCGCCAACCCGGCCAAACCGGCCTTGCCCCACCCATACGCCACGCACGCCCCCGCCACGCCGCAGGTGCTGGCCCGCGTCATGCATTGGGATTGCAGCAGTTTGGCAGTAGACTTGCAAGCCTTTGTTAACCAAGCGGGAGCAGGCTCGACGCATCCGGCAAAGCTTTCATTCCGTATCAGGAGAGGAGGTGGCGATGGTCTCGGAAGATTTCATCAAGCAGCTGGAAGGCTATGGGCTGACGACTGCGACGATCCTGTATCGCATGCCGGATCACCGCAGCGTCCTGCAGACCTTCATCTGGCAGCAATACGACGTGGCGCCGCGCTTTCCGGTGCTCAAGGATTTCCTCGCATTCTGGCGGCGCGAGCTCGATGGACCGCTTCATTCGGTCACCGTCGCGCATTCGCGCCTGATCCGGCCGGCGGAGATCCGCAGCCTGAACGGCGTGCTGACGCTGCATTGAACGGCCGCGCAAGAGGCTGGCCCCGACCGCCCGGCATTGAACGCCTGCGCCGGGCGTGCTTGTTGGCCAGCGGCCGACCGTGCTACGCGGGCGCTCCCGCTTCGGCACGGCCTTTGTCCCTTTGTCATCTTCCCTGCGCACCTCCGGACTTCTGACGGCGCTTGCCGGCCTGCCCGGGGAACGGATCGCGGTCGGCACGATCATCGCCGCGCTTCAGGACCGGGCCTATGCGTTGCTCGTCGTTCTGCTCGGCCTGCCGAATTGCCTGCCGATGCCGCCGCCGATCCCGCTGGTCTGCGGCCTGGTCCTGG
Organism: Allobosea sp. P4_C6; assembly: GCF_056402015.1. Classification (NCBI taxonomy): domain Bacteria; kingdom Pseudomonadati; phylum Pseudomonadota; class Alphaproteobacteria; order Hyphomicrobiales; family Alloboseaceae; genus Allobosea; species Allobosea sp. P4_C6. The sequence continues at coordinate 129,809 of NZ_JBFUIF010000010.1, read as the reverse complement.
CTTTCGTCGCGCTGCAGATGCTGATGGGCCGGCGAATGCCATGGCTACCGAAGGCCCTACTCGCCCGCAGCATCGGCAAGCCGGAGCTCAACCGTGCCGTCGAGCGGGCGCTTCCGGCCTTGATCCGGCTCGAACGCTTCTCCAAGCCGCGCTTGACGATGCTCGGCAGCCCCTACGCCATTCCCGTGCTGGGGCTGGTCATCCTGGTATTGGCGCTGGGGCTGATCGTCGCGGCGCCGTTCATCGGGCAGATCCCGCTCGGCCTTGCCGTCTGCCTCGTCGGGCTCGGCCTCGTCGAGCGCGACGGCCTGCTGATGATCATCGGCGCGATCTTCGGGGCGGCGGGGCTGCTGCTCAGCGCCGGCTTCGCCTACGCGATCTTCAGCGGCATCCACGAACTGCTGTTCTAGGTTTTGATCTTATCGCATTTTCTTCACGCGAACCGGTGTCCGCTTCGCTCGAAAATGCTCTGAAGACGGATTTCAGGCGGCGACGAGGATTTCAGCAAAAGGGTTGTCGAGATCCAGCAGCCGATCGATCTCCTCGGCCGGCACGGCCTTCGAGAACAGGAAGCCCTGCAATTCGTGACAGCCGATCGCCTGCAGGAAGCGATGCTGCTCGGCGGTCTCGACGCCTTCGGCGCAGACGCGCAGGCCGAGCGCCCGGCCGAGATGTGCCATCGAATGGACGAGGATGGCGGATTCCCCGGTCGCTTCCATGTATTCGAGGAAGGAGCGGTCGATCTTGATCTTGTCGAAGGCGAAGCGCCGCAGATAGATCAAGCTCGAATAGCCCGTGCCGAAATCGTCGAGCGCCAGGCCGACGCCGTGAGCGCGGATGTCCATCATCGCGGTTTCCGCCGCATCGGCATCCTCGATCAGCACGCCTTCGGTCAATTCGAGCTCGAGCTGCGCCGGATCGAAATCGGTTTCCTCGATGATGCGGATGACGTTGGCGACGAAGTCCTTGTGGCGGAACTGGATGGGCGAAACGTTGACGGCCAGCCGAATCCCGGTCCAGCGCCGGGCCTCCGTGCAGGCCCGCCGCAGCACCCACTCGCTCAGCGGCATGATGAGACCGCGCTCCTCCGCGATGGCGATGAAGTCCGAAGGCGGGATCATGCCGTGCACCGGGTGGGGCCAACGCACCAGCGCCTCGATGCCAACGATCGTGGAGCCGTCGACCGAGACCTGCGGCTGGTAGTGCAGCGTCAGCTCGTCATTCTCGATGGCGCGGCGCAGGTCGTCCTCGACCATGCGCTTGAGCTGCAGCGACCGGTTCATCTGCGTCTCGAAGAAGGAGAAGCGATTGCGGCCGCCGTTCTTGGCCTCGTAGAGTGCCATATCCGCCAGTCTCAGCAACGCTTCGCGATCGGCGCCGTCACGCGGGGCGATGGCGATGCCGATCGAGCAACCGATCGTGACCTCGATTCCCATGACGACGAAGGGTTCGGTGAGCCGCGCCAGAATGCGCTCCGCGAGCGCGGTGCAACTGGCAGGCGTGGCGCCTTTCGTCTGGATGATGCCGAACTCGTCGCCGCCGATGCGCGCGACCGTGTCCGTGGCCTGCGTCGCGCCCGAGAGCCGCGTCGCAACCTGCCGGATCAATTCGTCGCCCGCGGTGTGGCCATAGGTGTCGTTGACGGCCTTGAAGCGATCGAGGTCGATCAGCATCATCGCGAGCCCCGTGCCGTTCTGCTGGAGATCGGCGAGGGTCTGATCGAGCGTCAGGTCGAAGCTGCGCCGGTTCGGCAGGAGTGACAACTCATCCTGTCCTGCAAGGCGCTGAATCTGGCGCTCCCGCAATTCGATCTCCCCGGCGGCGGCGCGCAGGCGCTGGACGACGAAAACGAAGATCGCCGAGAACAGCAGGGCGACCGCGATCAAAGCCCAGAGGAACCGGTGGAGCATGACGTCGCCGGGGCGGGCCGGCGTCCAGGTCAGCCAGCCGCTGACGGTGCCGTCCGGGGCGCGCAAGGCCAGTCCCGTCAGCCTGTCGCTCGGCTGCGCGGTCGCCAGGTGGATATCGGCAACGCGATAGCGCTCGGCCAGCTCCGGTAGCAGGCCTTCCGATATGTGGCGATAGGCGATGAGCGAAAGCGATTCCCGCGCGCTCGTGGCGCTGAACGGCACGACGCGCGCGAGATCGACGATCGTCAGCATCAGGGTTTCGTCCCCATCCCTGATGACCGTCGAGCGCGTCGCTCCGAACTGCGGAAGAAGCGTCTCGCCGATGGCGGCGACCGGCTGCCCCTTCGTGCCGCGTAGAAACGCATCGAGATGGCGCAGGCCGCCCGATCCCGAGCGGCCGGACGGCGCGTTGGTATCGATACCTGCGAGCACGACGCCATTCGCCGAGGCGATATAGGCGCCGTCGAAATCGGCAAGCTGGCCGCGCAAGCGCCTGAAAGCGGCTTGCAGCGCCGGTTTCGGGTCGGTCTGTTCCAACGCTTCCGGCAGTTCGCCGGTGGTGACCAGCCCTTCCAGCCTCAGTTCATTGAGGCGAATCTGGGCGTTGAAGGCGGTCTCTACCCGCTCCGCCTGGCGCTGTGCCTCCAGCCGGTTCGCCTCGCGCGTGATCGCGATGACGACGCCGATGCCGGCGGCCATCAGGAGCAGGAAAGCACAGCCGAGAGTCACCACCGTGCTCGCGAACATACGAGCGGAGGAGCCCGCGTTCGTCATCTTCGCGGCAAACGGTTGGAACATGCGTTATCCAAGGCGGGTCTTGCCCGACAACTTAGCGCCGCAATTATTGACATCCGGTTGCCGTTCGAGCGCGTCAAGGCTCGGGAGGGGCGTAGGGCGGGCGCGGGATCGCCATATGGGCCGCGCGCAGGGCGGCCGACCAGCGCTCCCGCAGATCGTGGAAATAAGGCTCTCCGGCTTCGATGCGGCGGTTGAGCTCCAGATCGTCCGCGTCGCGCCGCATGACCATGAGATCGATCGGCAGACCGACGCCGAGATTGGAGCGCATCGTCGAATCCATCGAGATCAAGCCGACCTTGAGGGCATCGTAGAGATGCGTCTTGAAGGTCACCGCGCGGTCGAGGATCGGCTTGCCGTATTTATGCTCGCCGATCTGGAGGAAGGGCGCGTCCGCGCCGCATTCGATGAAGTTGCCGGCGCCATAGACCATGAAGAGCCGCATCGGCTGGCCCTTGATCTGGCCGCCAAACAGCATGGATATGTCGAACTTGACCCTCGCCTCCTCGAGCGCGGGGCCGTCGATATCGCGTACATGGCGGATGCAGCGCCCGACGAGCTGCGCGGCGCGGAACATCGAGCTGGCGTTCTGCAGGGTGTCGATCTCGCCGGTCTCGGAATTGGGCAGGCCCTCATTGAGGAAGCTCACCACGGACTGGGTGATCGAGAGGTTGCCGGCGGTCATCAGGCCGAAACTCCGCTCGCCCGGCCAGGAGAAGACGTGGAGCTTGCGGAAGGTCGAGATGTCGTCGAGCCCGGCATTGGTGCGGGTGTCGGCGATCATGACGAGGCCATCCTGCACGAGGATTCCGGCGCAATAGGTCACGGGACTTGTCCTTGCATCTTCGGCACTCCCGTGGAGGGCACGATCACTGGTTGGCGAAGCGGCCTTCGGCTTCCTGGGCGCTGACGAGCACGTTGAGGTTTTCGCCTTCGCCGCCCTGGCGCGAGCCGCGGACCGGCGCGGCGTCTGTGAAGTCGAGCCCCACGGCAACGCGGACATGGGTGTCGATCGGGCACAGCCCGTTGGCGCAGTCGAAGCCGATCCAGCCGTAGTCTTCAAGGTAAGCCTCGGCCCAGGCATGGGCACCGTTGCCATGCGGCAGGTCGTCGGATTGCGCCACATAGCCCGAGACGTAGCGGGCGGGCACGCCGAGATGCCGGGCGCAGGCCATGAAGACATGGGCGATATCCTGCGCGATCGCCTCCTTGGCTGCGAAGGCGGCGATCGCACCGACGCCGGTGCGGCCGCTGGCGTCGACGCAGGCTATTCGCTCCTCGACCGCCGCCATCAGCGCGTGCATGCGCGAAAGCGGCGTGGCGGCGCCCTGCACGGCCTCGTCGGCGAAGTTGCGGAGCGCTTCGTCCTGTCCGGTCAGCAGCGTGTCGCGCAGGTAGACGTCGCAGGGAACCCGCTCGTGGCCGCCACGGACGACGCCGGCGAGATCGATGGTTTCGATCAACCCGTCGATGCGGATGCCGAGGGACGAGATCGGCCCTTCGGCGTAGAAGCTGTGAACGATGTTGCCGTGCGCGTCCTGCGTGGTGCGCAGACGGCCGTCGACGTTCGGCTCGATGCGCCAGGACATGACGTGCTGGCCGTCATGGTCGCGCGGGGTCAGCCGCAGGATCTGCGTGATGTGACGCGCCGGCTCGGCATAGTCGTAGCTGATCGCGTGGGAAATCCTGATCCGCATGGTTTGGTCCGGACGGAGTTACGGCAACCGCTCTTTGGCCGCCGGCCTGCGAGCAGGCAAGCGATTCATTGCAGATACTGCTCGAAGATGGTGTTGCCGAGGCGATTGTTCTCCGTGATGAACTCCTCGATGAACTGATGCAGCCCGTGCGTGAAAACATCGTCGATGCGGGTATTGCTGAGGCTGCCCAGCGTCTTGCGCGCCTGGCGCTGGGCCTGGCCCTGCCGGCCATAGGCATCGCCGAGATGGTCGAGATAGCGCGAGATGTTCTCGTAGCAGGCGGCGAGCGAGCGCGGCATGCGGCGGTTGAGGATGAGCAGATCGGCGATCAGGATCGGCTTCACCGCTTCGCGGTAGACCCAGTGATAGGCGGTCAGGGCCGAGACCTCGCGCAGCACCGTGGTCCATTGGAAGTAGTCGAGCGAACCGCCGACCTGCTCGTTGGCCGGCAGCAGCACATGGTATTTCACGTCGAGGATGCGGGCGGTGTTGTCGGCGCGCTCCAGATAGACGCCGAGCCGTGAGAACCAGTAGCCGTCGTCGCGCAGCATGGTGCGGTAGGCCGAGCCGTCGAAGACGAGCGAGACGTTCTTCACCCAGTCGAGAAAGCGGGCGAACTCCTCGCGGTCCATGCGCTTCTTCTCGAAACGCTGCAGCTCCAGCCAGGCGCTGTTCAGCGCGTCCCACATCTCCGAGGTCAGGGCGGTGCGGACCGCGCGCGCATTTGAGCGCGCCTGGGCGAGGCAGTTGCGGATGGAGGAGGGGTTGTCGGGGTTGAAGGTCAGGAAATCGCAGACATTGCGCTCGTTCGCCTCGCCATAAGCCTGGGCGAAGGTGTCCTCGCAGCCGGCGGTGGACACCGCGCTGTGCCATTCCGTGCCAGCGCCGCCATAGGTCGAGGGCAGGTTGGTCAGGCGCGTCGTGGCGTCGAGGATGCGGGCGAGATACTCGGCCCGCTCGACATAGCGGGAAACCCAGTAGAGGCTGTCGGCGGTACGCGAAAGCATGATCAGCGAGTGCCTTTCCGCAGCGTGGCAGGCGATTGCGGGGTCATGATGGTCTGGCTGGCAGCGTCGGTCATGCGTCGAGAACCCAGGTGTCCTTGGTGCCGCCGCCCTGGCTCGAATTGACGACGAGTGAGCCTTCCTTGAGCGCAACGCGCGTCAGCCCGCCCGGCACGCAGGAAATGCCGTTGGCGCCCGACAGCACATAGGGGCGCAGGTCGACATGGCGCGGCGCCACGCCTGAGGCGACGAAGGTCGGGCAGGTCGAGAGCGCCAGCGTCGGCTGGGCGATGAAGCCCTCAGGGCTCGCCTTGAGCTTGCGGCGGAAGGTCTCGATCTGCGCCTTGTTGGCGTGCGGGCCGACCAGCATGCCGTAGCCGCCGGAACCGTTGACCTCCTTGACGACGAGCTTCTCGAGATTGTCGAGCACATAGGCGTTCGCTTCGGGCTCGCGACAGCGGAAGGTCGGGACGTTCTTCAGGATCGGCTCCTCGCCGGTGAAGAACTTCACGATCTCGGGCATGTAGCTGTAGACCGCCTTGTCGTCGGCGACGCCGGTGCCCACCGCATTGGCCAGCGTGACGTTGCCTGCCTTGTAGGCGCCGATGATGCCGGGGACGCCGAGCACGGAATCGCCGCGGAAGACGAGCGGGTCGATGAAGTCGTCGTCGATGCGACGGTAGATCACATCAACGCGCTTCGGCCCCTGGGTGGTCCGCATATAGACCACGTCGTCCTTGACCAGCAGGTCCGAGCCTTCGACAAGCTCGATGCCCAGCTTGTCGGCCAGGAAAGAGTGCTCGTAGAAGGCCGAATTGTACTGGCCCGGCGTGAGCAGGCAGATCGTCGGGTCGGACGGCGCGCTGCGTGGCGCAACCGAGCGCAGCGTCGCCAGCAGCTGGTCGGGATAGTTGTCGACCGGCGCGACGCGATGCGTGGAGAAGAGCTCGGGGAAGAGCCTGAGCATCACCTCCCGGTTCTCCATCATGTAGGAGACGCCGGACGGGGTGCGGGCATTGTCCTCCAGCACGTAGAAGGTGTCGGCGTCGACGCGCACCACATCGATGCCGGCGATGTGGCAGTAGATGCCGTGCGGCACCTTGAAGTCGACCATTTCGAGCTGGTAGCAGGCGTTGCGATAGACCAGATCGGGCGGGATGATGCCGGCCTTCAGGCATTCCTTCGGCCCGTAGACATCGGCCAGGAACATGTTGAGCGCGGTCACGCGCTGGCGCAGGCCCGCTTCGAGCTTGGTCCATTCCGGCTTGGTCAGGACCCGCGGGATGATGTCGAAAGGGATCAGCCGCTCCGTCGATTCCTCGTCGCCGTAGACCGCGAAGGTGATGCCGATGCGGCGGAAGAACAGCTCCGCCTGGCTGCGCCTCAGGGCCAGCGTCTCCGGCGGCGCTTCCTTGAGCCAGCGGTCGAGAGCTTCATAGGCCGGTCTCAGTTCCGTGCCCGAGCCGGTCATTTCATCGAATGCGACCATGCGGCCCTCTTCCCCTTTTCGGCCAGCCTATGCGCATTCGCTGGCGTTCGGGAAGGGGGGAGGAAGATGCCCAATTGGTCGGGTCTGCCTTTTTCCTAGGCAGTATTGAGTGGGGCTCCGGCGTATTCGGCAGGACCGGCAAAGAGGACCCGGTCAGCGATACCAGGCGCTGCCGCCTTCGAGCTTTCGGGAAATGGCGCCTTCTAGCGGTTTTTGGCTGCGCTGGGACGTTCTTCCAGCCAAAGCCGCAAGGCTTCGGCATTGTTCCGGGTCTCGTCCTTGGCGGCATAGAGCAGCGTCACCGGCCCTTGCGCCAGTTTCTCCTCCAGCGTGGCGAGGGCTGCCTGCGCCGATGCGCTGCCGAGTTCGGCGGCATAGGCGGCGCGAAACTCGTCCCAGCGGTCGGGATGGCCGTGGAACTCATGCCGGAGAACATCGCTGGGCGCGATATCCTTCAGCCACATCTCGATCCTGTCCTTCGCGATTCCGCGCGGCCAGAGGCGATCGACCAGGATTCGCATGCCGTCGCTCGGCAGGGGCGGGTCGTAAACACGCTTCACGATGAGCTGCGACATGCTCTGGCCTCCGACGAGACGGGCGACAGGGCTCAGATCAGCCCGAGGCTGCGGAAGCTCGCATGGCCGTCGCGCCCGACGATGATGTGGTCGTGAATGGCGATGCCGAGCGGCTTGGCGATGTCGACGAGCTCGCGGGTCATCCGCATATCGGCACCCGAGGGCGTCGGGTCGCCGGATGGGTGATTATGGACGAGGATGATGGCGGAGGCCGAGAGTTCCAGCGCCCGGCGCATGACCTCGCGCGGATAGACCGGCGTGTGGTCGACCGTGCCGGTCTGCTGCACCTCGTCGGCGATGAGAGCGTTCTTCTTGTCGAGGAACAGGATGCGGAACTGCTCGCGCTCCGCGAAGGCCATCGCCATGCGGCAATAGTCGAGCACCGACGACCATGAGGACAGGACCGGCCGCTTCGAGACGGCGCCCTTCGCCATGCGCTGCAACGCGGCCGCGACGACCTTGAGATCGAGCGCCACGCCCTCGCCGACACCCTTGACCTCGGTCAGGCGGGTGATCGGGGCGCCCAGCACCTCGGCGAAGGAACCAAAGCGCTGGATCAGCTCCTTGGCGAGCGGCTTGACGTCCCGCTGCGGGATCGAGCGGAAGAGCAGCAGCTCGAGCAGCTCGGGCAGGGCTTCCGCGCCGGTCTCCTGGAAACGGGCGCGCAAGCGGTCGCGATGGCCGTGATAATGCGGCGTCGCGGCTTTTGCATCGGCGGCTTCGGCAAAGGCGGCAGGCGAGGGCACCTTGCGCGGCCCCTTGCCGGTGCCGACACTCATCGCGCGGTGAGCGGATTGTCGAGGCCGCCAGGCGAGAGCGTGAAGATCTCGCAGCCGGTCTCCGTGACGCCGATCTGATGCTCGAACTGGGCGGAGAGCGAACGGTCGCGCGTCACGGCTGTCCACCCGTCGGAGAGCACCTTCACGCCGGGCTTGCCGAGGTTGATCATCGGCTCGATGGTGAAGACCATGCCCGGCTTCAGCTCGATGCCCTCGCCGGGGCTGCCGTAGTGCAGGATGTTCGGCGCATCGTGGAAGAGACGGCCGATGCCGTGGCCGCAGAAATCGCGCACCACCGAGCAGCGCTCGCCTTCCGCATAGCGCTGGATGGCGAAGCCGATGTCGCCGGTGGTCGCGCCGGCTCGAACAGCCTTGATGCCGCGCAGCAGGCTTTCATAGGTGATCTCGATCAGCCGCTCGGACTTCCGCGAAATCTCGCCGACGGCGTACATCCGGCTCGAATCGCCGTGCCAGCCATCGACGATCAGCGTGTAGTCGATGTTGAGGACATCGCCCTCGCGCAGCGGCTTGTCGTCGGGGATGCCATGACAGACGACATGGTTGATCGAGGTGCAGATCGACTTGGTATAGCCGCGATAGAACAGCGTCGCCGGGTAGGCGCCGTTGTCCATGGCGAACTGGAAGGCGAGATCGTCGAGGCGCTGGGTGGTTACGCCGGGCTTGACGTAGGAGCCGAGCATGTCGAGGCCCTCGGCCGTGAGCCGGCCGGCCTTGTGCATGGCCGCGAAAGCCTCGGGGCCGTGAATCTTGATGGCAGGTTCGCGTGAGCGCGACCGGCCGATGGTGTCTTCGAATGTCATCGCGCCCAGGAAACTCCTTGCCGACATATCTATTGCGTTTGGCGGAGCGTGCAAGCCGCTTGCGTCATCGGAGGAGGCCGAGCTGCCGCGCCAGTGTCGAGGTCACCTGCAGCTGACGTAGGTGCGCTCCAAACATGCCCTTGCGTTCAGAATTTCATTACGTTGCCATGGTACTGCTTTCGTCGTTTTCGATCCGCTCGACTGCCTCTTGAACCATGCACGCGCCGGCCAGAACATCGTCGTTCGCTTATTACGGGGATGATGCGCCGAGCGCGCTCGATGCCCTGGTTCTCGATCTCGCCATGGCGCGCGGCATCGCGGAGGTCATGAGCGTCGTTCGCCGCAACGCGCGCGGACTGACCGGAGCAGACGGCATCAGCTTCGTCCTGCGTGAAAGCGGCCGTTGCTACTACGCCGACGAGGACGCCATCACGCCGCTCTGGAAAGGCCAGCGCTTTCCGATGGAGACCTGCATCTCCGGCTGGGCCATGCAGCGCGGTGAGGTCGTCGTCATCGAGGACATCTACGCGGATGATCGCATTCCGCATGCTGCCTATCGGCCAACCTTCGTGCGCAGCCTCGTGATGGTGCCGGTGCGGCACGAGGATCCCGTGGCTGCGATCGGCGCGTATTGGGCGCATTGTCATCGCCCGGCGCCGGAGGTGATCCGGACTCTGAGGCGGATCGCCAACAGCGCCGCCGTCGCCATGACCAACATCGCGCTGGTGAACTCGCTGTCCGTCGCGCTGGAGGAGGCGGAACGGGCGAAGGACGCCATCATCCTGGCCATGGCCTCGCTGGCGGAAACGCGCGACAACGAGACCGCGAACCATGTCCGGCGTACGCAGCACTACCTGCTGGCCCTGGCGAGGGCGGCCTGCGAGCGCGGGCTGTACGCGGATCAGCTGGACGATGGGATCATCGATCTGCTCTTCAAATCCGCGCCGCTTCACGACATCGGGAAGGTAGGCATTCCCGATCGCATCCTGCTCAAGCCGGGGCGGCTCGACGAGGCCGAGCGGGCCGTCATGCAGACGCACGCGGAACTCGGGCGGCAGGCCATCGTCAATGCCGAGCGGCATCTCGGCACATCGAGCTCGTTCCTGCAGGTGGCCAAGGATATCGCCTTCACGCATCACGAGCGTTGGGACGGGGACGACTATCCGCGGGGGCTCGCCGGCAAAGCCATTCCCTTGACGGGGCGGTTGATGGCGATCGCGGACGTCTATGACGCGCTGGTCACGGAACGCGTCTACAAGGCGGCGATGTCTCACGAGGAGGCCGTCGCGGTCATCCTTGGCGAGCGTGGCAGGCAGTTCGATCCGGAGCTGATCGATGTCTTCCGGGAGATCGCGCCCGTCTTCGAAACGATCTTCGGGCAGTTCGCGGACGCTGCATAGCTTTGGGCCGCAAGCGGGGAGATGGCTGGCGCAGCGGCGCTGTGAGGTGTATCAGGCTGGCGCAATGGCCATGATCATCGAACAATCCCAGGCGGAAGAGCGACCCTACGGCGCCTTCGCTCCGAAAGCCTATCTCGCCCGCATCATCGCGCGGACGCGTGCGGCCTCCGATTCTTTCTTCGGGCGCAAGATCGCCTATGCGTTGCGCCGCCTCGGCCTGCGCTCGCTGAACGGCGCGCCGGTCGATATCGAGGCGCTCGGCGCCAAGATGCGCCTCTATCCGGACGGCAATGTCTGCGAGAAGCGCGTGCTGTTCACGCCGCAATATTTCGACGCGGTCGAGCGCGAAATGCTGGCCGCGCGGCTGCGCGACGGTTTCACCTTCATCGATGTCGGCGCGAATATCGGCGCCTATTCCCTGTTCGTTGCCGCCCGTGCGGGGCGCGGCGCGCGGATTCTCGCAGTCGAGCCGCAGCCGGAGATCTTCGCTCGGCTCGCCTTCAACATCGCCCAGAATCCGTTCGGGACGGTCAAGGCGGTGGCCTGCGCGTTGGCGGACAAGCCCGGCGAGCTGACCCTGTTCATCGACCAGACCAATCGCGGCGAGTCGAGCGTGCGCATCCTCAATTCGAGCGCGGGGATAGCGGTGCGGGTGCCGGCCATGACGCTGCTGGCGCTGGTCCAGGGCGAGGGTTACGAGCGCATCGATGCGATCAAGCTCGATGTCGAAGGGGCCGAGGACATCATTCTCGAACCGTTCCTGCGCGATGCGCCGGAGTCGCTCTGGCCCGGTTTCGTCATCATCGAGGATTCCCGCCAGCGCTGGCAGAGCGACCTCGCGGGGCTCTTGACGCGCAGCGGCTACAAGCTTGTCGCCCAGACGCGGCTCAATCTGGTCTTCGAACGCAAGCGCGCCTGACGCAGCGCGACCGCGTCGCATCGGGGCGTTCGCCGCGCTGCCCGGGCGCCGCGCGACGACGTCTTACCTCTTTGTTTTCGTATCGGCATTTCGCCGAAAACCGCGTTCCACTTTTTGGGCCGATGCTCTAGCTCTTGTATCGAGAGCCAGGAGCGCCGCGATGACCACCAGTGAAGCCAGCCCGTCAGCCGCCATCGTCACGGCTGCGATCCTGGTGATAGGCGACGAGATCCTGTCGGGGCGAACGAAGGACAAGAACATCGGCTATATCGCCGAGTATCTCACCAATATCGGCATCGAGCTGCGCGAGGTTCGGGTCGTCCCGGACGTTACCGATGAGATCGTCGCGGCGCTGAATGCCCTGCGCGCCCGATTCACCTATGTCTTCACGACGGGCGGCATCGGGCCGACCCATGACGATATCACGGCCGATGCGGTCGCGGCCGCCTTCGGCGTCTCCATCGATTACGACCCGCGCGCGGTCGCGATGCTGTCGGAGCGTTTCTCGCCGGCCGATCTCAACGAGGCGCGCATGCGGATGGCGCGCATTCCGGCCGGGGCCGAACTGATCGCCAATGCGATCTCCAAGGCTCCCGGCTTCAATATCGGGAATGTCTATGTGATGGCCGGCGTTCCGGCGATCATGCAGGCGATGCTGGATGTCGTCGCCCCGACATTGCGGACGGGGACGAAGGTCCTGTCGGATACGGTTCAGGCCGGCCTGCGCGAGGGCGATATCGGCGGTCCGCTGGCGGCGATCGCCAAGGCCCATCCAGCGGTTTCGATCGGCTCCTACCCCTTCTGGTCGGATACCGGGCCCGACACGAATATCGTCGTCCGCTCCCGCGAAGCAGACAAACTCGAAGCGGCGATAGCCGACGTGAAATCTATGATTGCGATTGAAAAATCCAAATCCGAATCATAACGAATACCAATATTATTTCAGTAAGTTGCAGTTTTTCTTATTTTTGGCTCCGGTGCTGTACGGTATGTCCTAATCGTCACACGGATCATTGCTTTTATATAGTATTTCATCTCGATGATCGACGAGATCGCCTTCCAGACCAACCTGCTGGCGCTCAACGCCGCGGTCGAGGCGGCGCGGGCTGGCGATGCCGGGCGGGGCTTCGCAGTGGTCGCGACGGAGGTGCGGGCGCTGGCCGCGCGCTGCAGTGAATCCGCCAATGGTGTCAAGGCCTTGATCGCGAATTCTACGCAGCAGATTCAAGCTGGCGTCGGGCTCGTCAAGGATGCCGGCACGACGCTGCGCGAGATCGTCACCGCCGCGTCGAAGGTGGCCTCGACCGTCAGCGAGATCTCGCAGGCGACGACCGAGCAGGCCAACGGCATCGACGAGATGGCCCGAACCGTCGCGCATATGGACGAGATCACCCAGCAGAACTCGCTGCTGGCCGAGCAGAGCGCCCGCGTCGCCCGCGACCTCCAGCAGGAGACCGAGGCTCTGAGCACGATGGCCGGCTCCTTCCGGCTCGGAGGCGAGTATTCGAGGCCTGTGGCACAGCTTGTTCATGCCGCAGCTCCGATGCTGCGCGCGGTGCCTTCTGCCGGATCGCCCCCGCGTGGCCGGAGAGTGGCTTCCGGCGGCGGAGCGGATGGCTGGGCTGAATTCTGAGCCGCAATAAAGGGCTTCGCCTGGGGATGTTCGGCGCGCGCCTCTTGTCAGGCGCGCGCCGATAGGCTTTTCGGTCGGAAACCGGCGTTCTTCGCGCCGCGATCAGCCCGGAGCGCATGCCATGGCCGAACCGTCCTCGAACAAGGCTTTCCCGGTTTCCTGGGACCAGTTCCATCGCGATGCCCGCGCGCTGGCCTGGCGCCTCGCCGACAAGGGCCCCTTCGAAGCGATGGTCTGCATCACCCGTGGCGGGCTGGTGCCGGCGGCGATCATCTGCCGCGAGCTGGGTCTCAGGATGATCGAGACGGTCTGCGTCGCGAGCTATCACGACTATCGCAACCAGACCGAGCTCAAGGTGCTCAAGGACATCGCACCGAACATCAAGGCGATCGGCGACGGCAAGGGCAAGGGCGTGCTGGTCGTGGACGACCTGACCGATACCGGCAAGACGGCGCGCGTCGTGCGCGAGATGCTGCCGAACGCGCATTTCGCCACGGTCTATGCCAAGCCCGCCGGCGTGCCGACGGTCGACACCTTCGTCACGGAGGTCAGCCAGGACACCTGGATCTATTTCCCCTGGGACATGGCTCTCACCTATGTCGAGCCCATCGCCAAGGGGCATCAGGGCTGAGCTTCCCGGCCGCTTTACTGCGGCGGCCGACTGACGGCGCTTTCTGCGCTTCCGCGGCTCAACCGACCGAGGGCGAGCGGAAGGCGACCAGCATCCCGGTGACCACCACCGCCATGCCGACAAGCTCGGTCGGCGAGGGGCTTTCCGCCAGGAGGAACGCGCTGGAGGTGGCGGTCGCGATCGGGACAAGCGGCAGGAACAGTGTCGCCTTCGCCGCGCCGAGCATCGCCACTGTGCGGGCGTAGAGATAAAGCGCGACCACGCCGACCAGTACGCCCTGATAAACCGCCTGCAGCAGCAGCTCGGCGAAGGGTGCCCGCATCATGTGGACGGGCAGCACAAGGGCGACGATCACGAGCAATGGCACTGAAAGCAGGCAGGAGGCGGCGGTGACCTCGAGCGAGCTCACGCCCCAGCGCCTGGCGAGAAGCCCGAAGATCGCCCACAGGAGGGCGATCAGCACGAAGAGCAGGTCGCCGATCCAGGCATCGGGCCGTGCAGGCGTCACTGCCAGCGCATCCCGCGAGAAGATGCCGATGCCCAGTACGATGATGCCCAGGCCGACCATCCGCATCCGCCCGGCGCGTTCGCCGGTGACGAGGAAGACCAGAAGCGCGGTGAAGACCGGGATCAGGCCGGGCGAGATGATCGACGAGTGCAGGGCCGGCGCGAAATAGGCGCCGCCGACGAGGATCAGGCTGTAGAGAGGGCCGATCAGCAGCGCCATGACCCAGGCCCGCGGCCAGCCGAGCGAGCCGACCGGGAAGGGGCGCATGTTGCGGAGCGCCCATGGCAGCAGCACGGCGGCAGCCGAGGCGAAGCGCAGGATCGTGACGTCGGCCGGCGTCAGGTCGATCAGCATGGCGTGCCGCGATACGACCGCCTGGACGCCCCAGATCACTGAGGTCAGCAATCCGCAGAGGATGCCGAGCCATTGCGCGCGGGAGGTCATGTCGTGGAGGCCTTGTCGTGACTTGAGAGGCGAGGGCGCGGCGAGCGCGGTGGCGCCGCTATGCCTTTCGGCGCAGGTCACGGCAATGGCGCTGCGCGCAGCCCGCCCCGGCGTGCGCCCTCATCCATTCAATCCAATGGCTGGCCGGTCGCGCCTGTCATCAGCTTTTCCGCATGGGTGCGGATATCTTCCGGCCATGTCCGGCTGTGCTCGGCGAAGCGCTGGCCGTCGCCGGCGAAGAGGGCGCGCGAGGCTTCCTCGAAACCTTCGCGATCGCCCGCCATGGCCGACATGAAGGCGTAGGCCGCGGCCTGCGCTGCCCGCGCCTGGCTGCGTCCACCATCGTTGCGGCGGGCATCATCGACGAGGCGTCGCAAGACCTGCGAGGCACCGCCTGGCTGCTGGCTGAGCCAGTCCCAATGGCGCGGCAGCAAGGTGACTTCGCGGGCGACGACGCCGAGCTTGGGCCTGCCGCGGCCTCGCGGCGTCTCAGAGCTGGCTTCCGGCAGCTTTCCACCGAGGCGCGCAGCGATTTCGGTATCGCTGCCGCGCAGGTCGAGATCGACGACCTTTCCGGTCGTGTCGTCGAAGGTGAGGATGGATGCGGTGGGATCGGCTGCCAGCGCCGCCTTCACGGCGAGCGCGACATCGAGCAGCGAACCGCTGGCGAGGCGGCTGGAGCCGCGAAAGGCGGTGCAGGCACTGGCGGGATTGTTGGACATGAGGGCTCCTTGCTCGGCCACCCTATTACCCGGGTCTTTTTCATCGCGCAATATGATCCGGGTAAAAATATCCGAAGGGTGGCTTCTGTTCCCGCTTGCGGTGATCGTCGTCCGATGATGCAATGCAACACGAGATGGCCGCGCATGCGAATTCGTGGTTGCAAGCACGGGACGCGCGGGAGGGGAAATAGCCGTGACGATCGCGACGGATAATCGGCCGGATTCCAGCATCGAGACGCTTGCCGCGGAGCTGCTGACCCGCATCGAGCAGGCACGCAGCGATTCCCGCGACGATCCCTTCGGCAATCCGGTGCTGCGGGTGACGCTCTGGCTGACCCGGCTGATGGACCGGGGCGAGTTGAGCGTCGATGAGGCGGGCGAACTGGTGCGCCATCTCGGGCGGCAGGCGCTGCGGCAACGCGCCGGGCGGGTCTCGCGCTATGTCGGGCTCGACAAGGACGAGGCGGCCATCTTCGCCGAATTGGCCGAGAGCCTGGCTGACAAGGCCGCCAGCTTCGCGGACTTCCGGCAGCAGCTGGAGCGGGCCCGTTTCGCCGCGGTGTTCACGGCGCATCCGACCTTCGGCATGACGCGCCGGCTCTGCCATGCGCTGGCCGACCTCGCTTCCGGCGGGACGCAGGGCGACGCCGTTGTCGACGAGCCCGGCCTCAGCTTCCGCCCCGATGGCCGCATCACCCTGCAGGACGAGTTCGAGCAGGCGCGTTTTGCGGTGCGCCAGGCCCGCGACGCGATCGACCGCATGAACGCCGCGTTCTTCGCGGTGGCGCGTGCACGCTGGCCCGAGGACTGGACGAAGCTCGCGCCGAAGCCGGTGACGCTGGCCTCCTGGGTCGGCTGCGACACGGATGGGCGCACCGATATCGGCTGGTGGGACACGCTGCGCTACCGATTGGAATCGAAGAGCGGGCAGTTCGCGCGCATTCTCGAAAAACTGCCGCAGGCTCCGGCCACGGAAGCCGTACGCAGGCTGGTCAGCGAAGCGCTCGCGGCCGTCGAGAGGCAGCTCGCGCTGGCGCCGCCGATCGGGACGCAGCCCTCGCTCCAGGACTTGCAGGCCTTCGCGCTTGCGCTCGTGCATGAGCGCGAGACCGCTTTGCCGGAGGCCTCAGGCCTGATCGCAGCGCTCGACGCTGCGCTGGCCGAGGCGTCCGACGAAGAGACCAGGCTCGCTCTGGCGCTGATCCGGGCCGGGTGCCTTGCCCATGGCGTCTCGATCGCGCTGCCGCATTTCCGGCTCAACGCCTCGCAGCTCCACAACGCGCTGCGCTCCGTGATCCCGCTGGAGGAGGAGCCGGGCGAGCCGGCGCAGAGGCGGGCCTTTCTCGCCGCCGCCAATACCGCGCTCGGCAAGGTCGAGCCGGTCGCGGTCGATTTCGGCGCGCTCGCCGCCGAGCGCGCCTCGGCGGCGCGCATGATGATGACGATCGCGCAGATCGTGAAGCATCTCGATGGCTCGAAGCCGGTGCGCTTCCTGATCGCGGAAACCGAGACCGGCTACACGCTGCTTTGCGCGCTCTGGCTCGCCAGCCGCTTCGGCATTGCCGATCTCGTCGAGATCTCGCCGCTATTCGAGACGTCGGACGCGCTGGAGCAGGGGCCGCGCATCATCGACGAGGCGCTGCGCAGCCCGCATTTCCGGGACTATCTCAAGCGCCATGGCCGGCTGTGCATCCAGTTCGGCTATTCCGATTCCGGGCGCTATATCGGGCAGGTCGCCTCGACCTTTTGGGTCGAAAGGCTGCGCATCCGCATCTGCGAGCTGCTCGCCCGCTACAAGCTCGACGATGTCGAACTGGTGATCTTCGACACGCATGGCGAGTCGGTCGGCCGGGGCGCCCATCCCGACAGCCTGGCCGACCGGCTGGCCTATCTCGACCCCGCTTTCGCCCGGCAGGCCTTCGCGCAGGCCGGCATCAGGACGGTGCGCGAGACGAGCTTCCAGGGCAGCGACGGATATCTCCTGTTCGGCACGCCGCAGCTCGCGGGCGCAACGGTCGGGCGTATCGCCGAGGCGGTCTTCGCGCCTGTCGAAAGCATCGACGATCCGATCTATGACGAGCCGGATTTCGCCAGCGAGTTCTTCCAGACCGTGCGCGAGGAGATGAACGCGCTGGTCGACGACCCCGGCTATGCCGCACTGATCGGCACCTTCGGACCCTCGCTCCTCGACAAGACCGGTTCGCGCCCGGCCGCGCGGCAGAGCGATGCTGGCGGGCCGACTCGAATCCGCCATCCGCGCGAGCTGCGCGCCATCCCCAACAACGCCATCCTCCAGCAGCTCGGCTGGATGGCCAACAGCATGCACGGCGTCGGCCATGCCGCCTCG
This sequence comes from Allobosea sp. P4_C6, assembly GCF_056402015.1. NCBI lineage: Bacteria > Pseudomonadati > Pseudomonadota > Alphaproteobacteria > Hyphomicrobiales > Alloboseaceae > Allobosea > Allobosea sp. P4_C6. Next base: position 112,135 of record NZ_JBFUIF010000010.1, on the reverse strand, counting down.
CGCTCGCCTGACCTGTTCCGCGCGATGCGCGAACGCTCCGACCGCTTCGACCGGGCTTACCGCCTCGCGGCCCATGCGATGGCGCATAGCGACCTCGACGTGCTGCGCGCCTATCTCGACTCGCTCGACCCCGGCAGCTGGTTCGACCGGGCACGCCGGACGGTGAAGGAAGGGCGGCGTGACGAATTGCTGGCGGTTGCCGATGCGCTGTCGCGGCTGGAACTGGCGCCGGCCCTGCGCCGCCTGTTCTGGCGGCTTTCGGCCGATGCGCTGAAGCTCCGCGCCGCGGCGGACGATGTCCCCCAGATGCCGGCGCGACTCATCGCGCTGCATGCGCTCAGGCTGGCGGCGATCCACCGCATCTGGCTCTCCTTCGCCCATATTCCGGATTTCCGCCCGCATGCGGGGCTGACGCGGGATGACTTCGTCGAAAGGTTGCTGCGCCTCGACGTGCCGGCCTGCCTCGCGCAGATGGCCGCCATCTTCCCACGCGATCCAGACCCGACCATCGGGCTCGATTTCGGCGAGCCGCCGGGCCCGCGCGAGGGCGGCACCTACGAGGCGCTGCATCGCGACGTCTTCGCACCGATGCTGGCGCAGTTCGAGCTGATCCGCGAGATTTCCGGCGCGATCCAGCATGAGATCGGCGCGTTCGGGTAGCACCGGCGTGACGAGAGAGCTCTGGTTTTGGAGATGCTCGGGTCAAGCCCGAGCATGATGCCTGTCCCGGACATTGAAACCCGAGCCGATCTCATTAGTTTGACCGGCAGGGGAAACGCCGACCGGGAGACGAGCCAGACATGGCCGCCACCAGCTTCGACGCCGCGGCCGCGCGGATCACGATCTTTCGCGCGTTGCTCGAGGCCACGGCCCGGCACGGCAAGAGCCGCATCGCGCTGGAGGACCCCGAACGCCAGCCGATCACCTATGGCCGGCTCGTGCTCGGCGCGCTGGTGCTGGGGCGCAAGCTGGCGGCGTTCACGTCGCCGCGCGAACATGTCGGCGTGCTGCTGCCGAACATGCAGGGCATGGCGGTGACGCTGTTCTCGCTCATCGCCTATGGTCGTGTGCCGGCGCTGCTCAACTTCACCGCCGGTGTCCGCAACCTGCGCGCGGCGGCGGAACTGGCGCAGCTCAAGATCATCGTCACCTCGCGCCGCTTCGTCGACCAGGGCAAGCTCGACGACGAGATCGCGGTGCTGGGCGAGGGGCGCCGCGTCATCTATCTCGAAGATGTCCGCAAGCAGATCACCAGCTTCGACAAGGCGCTCGGCGCGCTGCAGAGCCTGGTGCCGGGGCTCGCCCATCGCTCCTACGAAGCGCAAGCCGACGAGGCGGCGGTGATCCTCTTCACCTCGGGCACCGAGGGCACGCCGAAAGGCGTGGTGCTGAGCCATGCCAATATCGTCTCGAATGCGCGGCAGGTCTTCGCCCATGCCAGCGGGGCGATCTCGGAGCGGGACGTCTTCATGAACCCGCTGCCGGCCTTCCATTCCTTCGGGCTGACGGCGGGACTGATGGTGCCGCTGCTGCACGGCATGAAGGTCGTGCTCTATCCGAGCCCGCTGCACTACAAGCAGGTGCCGAAGCTGATCGGCGAGACGAAGGCGACCTTCCTGCTCGCGACCGACACGTTCCTGCAAGGATATGCCCGCGCTGCAGAGCGGAACGATCTCGGCAGCGTGCGTTACGTCGTCGCCGGGGCCGAACGGGTCAAGGCCGAGACGCGGCGGATGTGGGAGCCCTACGGCACGACCATCCTCGAAGGCTATGGCTGCACCGAATGCTCGCCCGTCATTGCCGTCAACACGCCGGCCGCCATCCGCGACGGCACGGTCGGCAAGCTGCTGCCCGGCATCGAAGCGAATCTGGAGCCGGTGGAGGGCATCCACGAAGGCGGGCGGCTCACCGTGCGCGGACCGAACATCATGGCCGGTTATCTCGACCCCGAACAGCCCGGCCGCGTCATCCCGCCCGAAGGGGGCTGGCACGATACCGGCGATATCGTCGTGCTCGACGACGGCTTCGTCGCGATCCGGGGCCGGGCCAAGCGCTTCGCCAAGCTGGGCGGCGAGATGGTCTCGCTGGCGGCTGTCGAGACCATGGTCTCCAAGCTCTGGCCGGACCAGAACCATGTCGTCGTCGGCCTGCCCGACCCACGCAAGGGCGAGCAGCTGATCCTCGTCACCGAGAAGCCCGACGCGGACCGTGCGACGCTGCAGGAAGCCGCGAAGGAGCAGGGCTTCCCGGAGCTATGGGTGCCGCGTGCGATCCTGGTCACGCAGGCCATCCCCGTGCTCGGCAACGGCAAGATCGACTATGGCGCGACGCGTGAGCTCGCGGCCTCGCGACGCTCGCTACTGTAAAGCCACAATCGTAATGTTGTTGCATCGCATGATGATCCCTGCCTCGATTCTCGCCACCCTGCGCGTCGCCACGCTTGCACCCGTCCTGTCGTTCGCGAACCCTACCGATCTCGCGGCTCAGGCCCCCGGAAACACCTATGTGCGCCGCGACGAGTGCATCGCGGCTGGGCTGCTGACGGCGGAGCAATGCGAGTTTGCCTATCGCAACGCCAGGGCCGAGTTCGAGCAGCGCGCGCCGCGCTATGCCTCGCGCGCTGCATGCGAGCGCAGCCACAAGCGCTGCGGGGCGCAAATCGTCTCTGCCGGCGGCTGGGAATCCTTCGGCAAGGGCGGCGCGACCTATGTTCCGCGCTTCGTCGGCGTCAGGGTGACGGGCGAGGGCGCCGCGCGGCGGACGCTGCCGGTCGTCGAGGGCGGCACCAAGGTCGCCTTCGTCGGACGGCCGGTGACGGAGCTGCTGGACAAGGTCTCCGGCCGGCAGGGCGTGATCGGGCTGACGAGCAGCGTCGGCCGTGGCTCCCATGGCCATGCCGGGCAGCCCTCCGGCACCTATGTCAAGCGCGGCGACCGCGACGACACGATGCGCGTGCCGATGGAGGAGAAGAGCATCGGATCGGACGTCAAGCCCGGGCTCTATGTCGATCCCGACGGGGTCGAGTGGTACAAGCCGGCGCGCCCGCACTGAGGATCGTTCTCGACCGCTTCGCAGAGGCTTGCGCGCATCGAGCCCGCCCGCTATCGCTGTCGCGCTCGCGGACGTGGCGAAACTGGTAGACGCACGAGACTTAAAATCTTGCGCCTTCAAAGGCTTGCGGGTTCGAGTCCCGCCGTCCGCACCAATCTGACATTGCGACGATTCACAAGCGCCACTGTCTAGGCGGTTCGTGGATGCGAGATTGAGCCGGCGCAGGTGCATGCACGGGTCAGGCTGACCCGCGCTTGCGGCTGCGAGCCTCAGGCCTTCCGAAAAATGAGGCTGAGATTGTTGGCCGGCATCTCGATGATCTCCGGCGAGCCGAAACCATTTGCAGAAGCCAGAGCGGCCACATCGCCGAGCTCTCGCAGGCCCCATTCAGGGTCGCGGCTGCGAAGGCTTTCGTCGAAGGCGGCATTGCTGGGCTCGAGGGGACGGTCGGAGCGGCGATAAGGGCCGTAGAGATAGAGCGGGCTGCCGGTCTTCAGCAGGCGTCCCGCCTGGCGGAACAGGCCCTCCGCCGCCGTCCAGGGCGCGATATGGATCATGTTGATGCAGAGGATCGCGTCGGCTGAACCGATCGGCCATTCCTGCGCGCTCGCGTCGATCATCAGCGGCGGCAGAATGTTGCCCAACCCTGACTCCCGCGCCCAGGCAGCGATGCTTGCCAGCGCATCGGCCATCGGATCGCTGGGCTGGAACGAGAGGGCGGGCAGCGTCTCGGCAAAATGAACGATGTGTTCGCCCGAGCCGCTGGCGACCTCCAATACGAGCCCGGAAGGCGGCAGCATGTCTCGCAATACGGCAAGGATCGCGTCGCGGTTGCGCTGGGTAGCAGGGGCTCGCAGGCGCCGATCGCCTCCCGCCTGATCCGCTTGTGTCGGTTGCCAGAAGGTGGGCCTGGTCATAATTCGCTCACAAATCTTTCGTCGCGCCCATCGCGTTGGGGCAACGATCCGCTATAAGGGGGCTCGAAGCGAGCTGCCAAATGTTGCAGCTTCGCAGCAAACGGATTGGTTTTGTTAACCGAAATCCTGGTCGTCGTGGCGCTGACGGTCATCAATGGACTGCTCGCCATGTCGGAGCTCGCCGTCGTTTCGTCGCGGACGGCACGCCTCAAGGTCCTCAGCGACCAGGGCAACAAGGGCGCCACGACGGCGATGCGCCTGGCCGAGGATCCCGGCCGCTTCCTCTCCACCGTTCAGATCGGCATCACGCTTGTCGGCGTTCTGTCCGGCGCCTTCTCCGGCGCCACGCTCGGCGCGCGCCTTTCCGAATGGCTGGGCACCCACGGCTTCTCGCCCTCCGTCTCGGACACGCTCGGCGTCGGCCTCGTCGTGGTCGCGATCACCTATCTCTCGCTGATCCTGGGCGAACTCGTGCCGAAGCAGGTCGCCTTGCGCGACCCCGAGCGGGTGGCTGCGCGCGTCGCGCCGGCGATGGCCCTGATGTCGAAAGTCGGCGCGCCGCTGGTCTTCCTGCTCGATATCTCCGGCAAAGCCGTGCTCGCCCTGCTCGGACAGAAGGGCGAGTCCGAGGAGAGAGTCACCGAGGAGGAGGTGCGCACCATCATCGCCGAGGCGGAGACCGCCGGCGTGCTGGAGCGGGACGAGCGCGAGATGATCGCGGGCGTGATGCGCCTCGCCGACCGCTCGGCGCGCGCCCTGATGACGCCCCGCCGCGAGGTCGAGGTCATCGACCTGTCGGACCCTCCTGAAGAGTTGCGCGAGCAGCTCAAGGCGAGCCGCCGGTCCCGGCTGCCCGTCCAGGACGGCGAGTCGGACTCGATCATCGGTGTCGTCCTGATGAAGGACCTGATCGACTTCCTCGCCGCGGGCGATACGGAGCAGCTACGCCAGCACGTGCAGGAAGCACCGGTGGTGATGGACACCGCCGACTCGCTGCATGTGCTGCGCGAGATCCGCTCCAGCCGCGTGCACATGGCGCTGGTCTTCGACGAGTACGGCCATTTCGAGGGCATCATCACGCCGGGCGACGTGCTCGAGGCGATCATCGGCGCCTTCCAGGAGGAAGAGGAGGACGAGCCGGCCATCGTCACGAGGGCGGACGGCTCCTACCTCGTCGCAGGCTGGATGCAGGTCGATGAATTCTCGCACGAGCTCGGCATCCAGATGCCGCGCGATGCCGATTTCCAGACGGTCGCCGGTTTCGTTCTGGCCGAGATGAACCACCTCCCCAATGTCGGCGAGACCTTCGACAAGGGGCATTGGCGCTTCGAGGTCGTCGATCTCGATGGTCGCCGGATCGACAAGATCCTGGTCAGCCGGATCGAGGCGTAGCCGTCAGCGGCGTGGCTCGTCCGGCTCGATGATGCGGTATTCGGCGTCGATCACCTCGATGCGTTCCGCCGGCTGCGGCCTGCCTGCAAAGGGGCCGCCACGGTCGAAGCCCGCCGCCTTCAGCTTGGCCTTGAGACGCCAGACCGCGATCGCGCCGGCTATGGCGACGATGGGGATCAGGATCAGCGCCAGGCTGGCGGCGACCAGGAACAGGGTGATGCCGACGACGAAGCTCGCCGCCATGGCGAGCCATGCGGCCCAGCGCGGCATTGCGCGGGTGCGGCCGTTGAGCTGGTCGTAGAGGTTGACGCGGATCATGTCTTTTTCATTCCTTCCCGCAGGGAGAGATAGGGATGAAATGCGGCGATGGCGAGATCAGCCCTCGTCACGCCAATCGTAGAGCCAGCCGTAACGGTTGCGTAGCCCCTCGGGTCCGAGTCGCTTCAGCGCGAAATCCCGGGCGATGCTGAGCGGCCAGCCGAGATGGTAGCTGCGGCCGTTGCCGCGGCTTTCCTCCTGCACGCGGGCGACGCGCCTCGCGCGGGCGGCGGCATAGCTCGCGATCGCCGCCGGCACGCCGGCTGCGCCTTCGCTGCCGAGCTTCTCGGCAAGCAGCCGCGCCAGCACGGCGGCGTCCTCGATGGCGAGGGAGGCGCCTTGCGCCAGGAAGGGCAGGATGGGGTGGGCGGCGTCGCCCATCAGCGCGATCCGGCCTTGGGCCATGGCCGCCGGCTTGCGGTCGAACAGCGACCAGACCTGCCAGCCTTCGGCAGCTCCGGCCAGTTCGCGCAGCGCCGGTGAGGCGCCTGCGAGATGCTCGGTCACGATCCGGGGCTCGCCGTCGCGCGACCAGCCCTCGCGAGCTTCCTTCGCCTGGCGCACGACGACGATGTTGATCTGCTTGCCGCCGTCGACGGGGTAATGCACGGCATGGCGACCCGGCCCCAGGTGAAGCGTCACCCGCGGCTTGTCGACTGCGCGCGCCGGAACGACTGCGCGCCAGGCTTCATAGCCGGTGAAGACCGGCGGCGAGGGATCGCCGGTGAGATCGCGGACGCGCGACCACAAGCCGTCGGCGCCGATCAGGCCGAGGCTCTGGATGGTCTCGCCAGTGCCGCTCTGGCCGCTCAGCGTGACCGAGACGCCGTTCTCGTCCTGGCTGACGTCCTGCACGCCGCGGCCGACCAGCAGGCGGATGTTCGGCATGGCACGGGCGGCGTCGAGCAGGACGGTGTGGAGATCGCTGCGCTTCAGCATCCGGAACGGCGTCGGCATGCGCTCCGGGCTGGAGGGCATTTCCAGCAGCTCCGAGCCGCTGCGCCAGCGCCGGATCATCAGCCCATGCGAGGAGACGCTGACGCGCTTCAGCGGCAAAGCGAGATCGAGCGCATCGAGCACGCGCCCGGAATTCGAGGTGAGCTGAAGGCCTGCACCGGATTCGCCGAAGCCGGTGCGCTTCTCGACGACGGTGGAGGCGATGCCGCGGCGCGCCAGCGACAGCGCCATGGTCAGGCCGCCGATGCCGGCTCCGGCGATGACGAAATGAGGAGCGGACACGGGGTCGATGCCTTTGATGAACGGTCGAAAGGAGAGGTGCGGGTGCCCCTCAGAACCCGCGCCATCGACGAATTGGCATGAGGGTCAGGCCGCTTTGGCGGCGTCCTGATAGGCGCATTCCGGGGGATTGCACTGCGAGCCCTTGAGCGACGGTTCGTATTTGAACAGCGTCGAGCAATAGGGGCAGATGATCTCGTGATCGGCGCCCATGTCGAGGAAGACATGCGGATGGTCGAAGGGCGGCTTGGCGCCGATGCACATGAACTCATGCGCGCCGACATGGATGACGGCGACGCCGGGATCGTTGTGGAAATGCGGAATGCCTGTCGCGGCCATGGTCGTCGCTCTTCGAAAGCCTGGAATTCGCGCGCAACCTATCCCGTCAGCCGGCCGGACGCCAGTGCGGGATTCGCATCAGCGCTCGCGCAGGCAGCTCTGGGCGAGTTCGGCCACGCGTGTGCCTTCCTCCGGCGAGAGCAGGTCGTCGAGCGCCTTCTGCCAGAGCTTCTCGCGCTTGAGCCCGTCGATCGTACAAGCGCAAACGGCGCGGCAGAGCCGCTCCGGGACATCGGGACCGCAGCTGCGCTGGCATTCGGCCCGGAAGGCGCGCTCGCCCGGCGAAGGCGGCGGCACGAACTGGACCACAAGCGTCAGGAAACCGATGAAGAGCGGCTGATGCACGAGATAGACGAGCAGGCTGTGGCGCCCGCCCCAGGCGATGATTCGCGCTGGCCGTGCGGTCGGTCGCCAGCGGGCGAAAGCCGTAGCGGCAAGGCGCGGCAATAGCAGGCGCGCCAGCACGACACCCGTCAGAACGCAGCCGAACCACGGAAAGACCGGCACGAAATCGGCCGTCTGGAACGGCGCGCGCGAGAAGCCGAGCCAGGACATCCAGGGCTGGTCGAGCAGCGGGTGAGCTATGAAGCGTGGCACGGCGAAGGCCAGGGCTGCCGACAGCGCCACGACGACAACAGGCAGCCGCAGGAATGGCAGGGCTAGCAGGCTCGCCAGCGCGATGTGGTGGAGGATGCCGAAGAAGATGAAGTTGCCCGGCATGGCGAACCAGGTGCCGAGCGTAACCAGCGCGGCGGCGCCGGCGACCATGGCGAGGCGCTTCAGATAGGCGCGGCGGTTCAGGCCCTTTTGCGTCGCGAGCACGAGGCTGAAACCGACGATCGTCAGGAAGGAGCCAGCGATACAGCGCGCGAACAGTCGCCAGCCGGGCTCGGCGACGATATCGGTCTCGATCAGCCCGAAGAAGGAGAGATCATAGGCGAAATGGTAGACGAACATCGCCAGTAGCGCGACGCCGCGGGCGATGTCGACGAAGGCGAAGCGCGGCGATCGGGTGTCTGCGGGGGAGACGACTGTTGCGCTGGAGGCGGTCTGGCTCATGGCGACGTTTCATAAGCAAGCTGCGCGTCAGCGGCTACCCAAAGCGGCTTCGCCATGGCAGGGATGAGTGACCCCTTCCGATCGTCCGGCCTCGATATCCGCATGCAGAGCTTCTCCTCCGACGGCGTGAAGATCGCCTATATCGACCTCGCGCCCACAGGCGACGTCTCGCAGCATCGGACCGTCGTACTGGTACATGGCTTCGCTTCCTCGCACATGACGAATTGGGTGAACACCCAGTGGACGAAGACGCTGACCCATGCCGGCTATCGCGTCGTCGCGCTCGACGATCGCGGCCATGGCGAGAGCGAAAAGCTCTACGATCCCGCGGCCTATTCGTCGGACATCATGGCGGAGGATGTCCGCCGGCTGATGGACCATCTCGACATCCCGCGCGCCGCGGTGATGGGCTATTCGATGGGCGCGCGCATTTCGGCGCATCTGGCGCTCGCCCACCCGCGCCGGCTCGACGCGCTGCTGCTCGGTGGGCTGGGCATCCATCTGGTCGAGGGCGTGGGCCTCCCGCTCGGCATCGCCGATGCGATGGAGGCGCCCTCGCTGGATGTGCTGACCGACCCCATGCAGCGGATGTTCCGGGCTTTCGCAGAGCAGACGAAGAGCGACCTCAGGGCGCTCGCGGCCTGCATTCGCGGCTCGCGCCAGACGCTGACCGCCGCGCAGGTCGGGCAGATCGCCATGCCGACCCTGATCAGCGTCGGCACGAAGGACGATGTTTCCGGCTCCGGTCCGGAGCTGGCGAAGCTCATTCCCGACGCGGAATCCTTTGCGATAGAGGGTCGCGATCACAATCTCGCCGTCGGGGACAAGAGCCACAAGCAGGCCGTTCTCGACTTTCTCGCGCGTTTGTGAGAACGTCCCGGGCGAATAGAGGCGCTCTGGAAAAGCAGGCGACGCCAATGTGTTGTCGACGTTCCCTGAAAAACTGATTCCGCCGCCTCGCTTTTCGATTCAACTTCGTTCGGCTTGACCTTTGGTGCGGGTGCCAGCTTAGGGCTAGGCTGTCCTTCCGCCGAACGACCATCTCCGGAGAATGATCATGCCGTCAGGGCGCTCCGCCGTGGAAGCACGGGATCCTGCAACTGGCCTCGACCGGCTCGACCCCGTCTGGTCGCGCCTGCGGGACGAGGCCGAGGCCGCCGTCGCCGCCGAGCCGGCGCTCGGCACGCTGATCGTCGCCTCCGTGCTGAACCAGCCGAGCTTCGAATGCGCCGTCGCCCATCGCGTCGCGGCCCGGCTCGGCCATCCGGCCGTGACGGCCGACCTGATCGAGCAGGGCTTCACCGAAGCGATGGCCGATGACGAGACGATCGGGGTCGGCATGCGTGCCGACGTGATGGCCGTGCTCGACCGTGACCCGGCCTGCTACCGCGTGCTCGAGCCGGTGCTGTTCTTCAAGGGTTTCCATGCCCTGCAAGCCCATCGCCTGGCGCATTGGCTCTGGATGCGGGATCGCCGGGATTTCGCGCTTTATCTGCAGGCCCGCTCCTCGGAGGTCTTCCAGACCGACATCAACCCGGCGGCGAAGATCGGCAAGGGTATCTTCCTCGACCATGCGACGGGCCTGGTCGTCGGCGAGACGGCGGTGATCGAGGACGATGTCTCGATGCTGCATGCGGTCACGCTGGGCGGCACGGGCAAGCAGGGCGGCGACCGCCATCCCAAGATCCGCAAGGGCGTGCTGATCGGTGCCGGCGCCAAGATCCTCGGCAATATCGAGGTCGGCCAATGCAGCCGTGTCGCAGCGGGCTCGGTGGTGCTGGCGGCTGTGCCGCGCAACAAGACGGTGGCGGGCGTGCCGGCCAAGGTCGTCGGGGAGGCCGGCTGTGCCGAGCCCTCGCGCTCGATGGACCAGATCCTCGAAGGCGATTGCGGCGCCTATATCTGAACGCGGCTCTCCTCCGAGCCGGCGAGCCATTCCATGATCTCCAGCCGGCGCGCATGCGCGCCGGGGCCCATGGCGGGCGCCAGCGTCAGCCTGTCGGGCGTTGGCATCGCCTGCCGGAACGGCGCGGCAAGCCGGCCCGCCGCAAGATGAGGCGCGACGAGGCTCATCCGGCCCATCAGGATTCCCGAGCCCGACAAGGCGGCATCCAGCGCCAGGCTGTAGAGCGAGAAGGCCGGGCCGCGCCCGGCATCGATCTTCGCGTCCGGTGCCGCGAAGGCGAGCCAGCGGGCCCAATCGCCGCGCCAGACGGCATCGTGCAGCAGCGTCTCTCCGGCGAGATCGGCCGGCGAAGCGAGCCTGTCGGCGATGGCGGGCGTGCAGACCGGCAGGATGGCGTCGACGCCTGACTGCACGGCGCCGGCTTCGGCGGCTTCCCTGTAGAACAGCGAGAGATCATAGGGCTCCCGGCGCGGATCGGGCGGCTCTTCCATCGCGGCAACCGAAATCTGCAGATCGGGAAAAGCGCGATGGAGCGCCGGGAGGCGTGGCGAAAGCCAGAGCTGGGCGATGCAGGGCAGGGCCGCGATGGCGAGCGGCCGGTTCGGCTCGGCCTCGCGCAGAGCCTGGACGGCCTGGCCCAGCATGTCGAAGCCACGCGTCAGCCGCGGCAAGGCTTCTCGCGCGGCTTCGGTGAGCGCGACGCCCTGAGCCAGCCGGCGGAAGACCGGGAAACCAAGAGCGGCTTCGAGCTGCCTGATTTGCTGGGTGATAGCGCCGGCTGTGACGCCGAGTTCATCCGCCGCCTTGGTGAAGCTCTCCAGCCGTGCGGCTGCCTCGAAGGCGCGCAAGGCGTTGAGCGAGGGCAGCCGTGGGCGGGGCGGCTTGACGGGCATGACGGATTTCCGGGCTGAGGTTGAGGTTTTCTCAGCCTGCGAGCGAGCAATACTCGTTTGCGCAAGCGTCTGCAAACCGCTGTTATGCTGCCACGCAACAGCAGATGTTCGGGAGACGGGGATGACCGCACTGGGCAGGCGCGAATGGGTTCCGCAGGCGAGCGAGGACTATGTGCTGAAGGTCGCGGGCGAGACGGCGAGCCAGCCGCTCGATGCGATCGCCGCGCGGATCGAGGCGCTGGCGACCGAGAATCGCATCATCCACGAGCGTGACTGCATCAACCTCAACCCCGCCACCAATGTGATGAACCCGAAGGCCGAGGCGCTGCTCTCGGCCGGGATCGGCGCGCGGCCCTCGCTCGGTTATCCCGGCGACAAATACGAGATGGGGCTGGAGGCGATCGAGCAGATCGAGATCATCGCCGCCGAGCTTGCGGCCGAGGTCTTCGGTGCGAAATATGCCGAGATTCGCGTACCTTCGGGCGCGATCGCCAATCTCTATGCCTTCATGGTCGCGGCGAAGGCCGGCGATTGCATCATCGCACCACCGGGCGAGATCGGCGGCCATGTTACCCATCACGGCGCGGGGGCGGCCGGGCTCTACGGCATCGTCACTCATCCGGCGCCGGTCGATCCGGTGAACTATACGGTCGATATCGAGCGGCTGCGGGCCGATGCGCTGCGGCTCCGGCCGAAGCTGATCTCGATCGGCGGCAGCCTCAACCTCTTCCCGCATCCGATCCGCGAGATTCGGGCGATCGCCGACGAGGTCGGCGCGCTCGTGCTGTTCGATGCCGCGCATATGTCGGGCATGATAGCCGGCCATGGCTGGCAGCAGCCGCTGGAGGAGGGCGCCCATCTGATGACGATGAGCACCTATAAGAGCCTCGGCGGGCCACCTTCGGGCCTGATCGTGACCAATGATGCCGAGATCGCGCGGAAGCTCGACGCCATTGCCTATCCCGGCCTCACCGCCAATTTCGACGCGGCGAAATCGGCCTCGCTCGCAGTCTCGCTGCTCGACTGGAAGGCGCATGGCCGGGCCTATGCGCAGGAGATGGCGAAGACGGCGAAGGCGCTGGCCGAGGCGCTGGCCGAGCGGCAGGTGCCGGTCTTCGCGCGCGACCGCGGCATGACGACCTCGCACCAGTTCGCGATCGAGGCGGCCGCCTATGGCGGCGGGCAGGCGGCGGCGAAGCGGCTGCGCGCGGTCAACATCCTCTCCTGCGGCATCGGCTTGCCGCTGCCGGCGGTCGAGGGCGACGTGAACGGGCTCAGGCTCGGCACGCCGGAGATCGTCCGCTTCGGCATGACGGCGGCCGACATGCCGGAACTGGCCGGGTACATCGCCGAAGGACTCAACGGCTCGCGCCCGGCTGAAGCGGTGGCGAAGGACGTGACTGCATTCCGCGCCCGGTTCCGCGAGCTGCATTTCATGCGTTAGGCAAAGACTCCTGACGGCTCGGTGACGATCACGAACCTCCGGCCGGTGCGAAGAAGCACAGCAGCTCGCCGGCATCGTTGATGCAGAGATGCCAGTGGCCGTCCGGGGCTGGCGTAGCCTTGTCGTAGGGAATCTCGAGCTTCAAGGAAGCGCGCCGCTCCTTCGGCCACATCGGATGCTCTCCGGGGGCGATAGTCACGATGAAACCCGTTCGACTTTCTCGCACGGATTCCGCCTCGATCGGCGCGCAATCCGCGCCGGAGCAGCAGTAGAATGGGTATTCCCAGCCGCTTGGAGACTGATGGGAGAGTGCGCGTGTCGCCCCCACAGACAGCAAAGCCGCCAGGGCGAGTGGAGCGATCATGCGCATCAGCCAGCCCTCGCGCCTGAAGGTGCGGTGCGAAGGCGGCGAATGCGTGGCGCGTTGGTCTCGGCTCCAATCGCCGGCGAGTGCGGCTAGGCCGTTGCCTTCCCGACGTAGCGCGCCAGCATCTCGGCGCGCATCGCCTGCTCGTCGACGAAATGTGCTCCGCCGAGCTGGACCGAGCGCACGGCGCCAGCGCCATCGCGTTGCAGCTCCGCCGGCTCGCCGGGGCTGTTGAAGCCGGAGGCGCGGGTGATGCGGCCGCGATCCGGGGCTTCGAGCATGATCTCGGCCGCATCGAGGAAGGGTGTGAACAGGGCCGGGTTGGCGACCAGCACATGTTTGGCGACCGGAACGAGATCGCCGGCACCCCAGATGCTCCACCAGCGCCCGGACCAGTCCTGCGCCTCCGCCGGCGGGGCGCCACGTTCGGCGAAGGTCTTCAGGATATGGGCGACGCCGTCGAGCCAGGGATGGGCGAGGCCGTCGATGGCGTTGGTCAGGACCGAGATGGTGAGATCCTGCTCCGGGAAGACGGAGGTCCGGGTGATGAAACCCTGGAAGCCGCCGGAATGGCCGAACCAGCGCCAATCGCCCTCGCCGCCGGAGATCGTGCCGAGCCCGTAATGCCGGCCGAGGCTGGCTTCATCATCCGGCCAGAGGCGGCGCGTCATCTCGCGGCGGCTCAAGGCTGAGAGAATGCTTGTCTCGGCCTTCGGCGAGAGCTGCGCGAAATAGCGCGCGACATCCGCCACTGTGGCAACGAAACCGGCGGCCGAGGTCATGGCGTGGCCGGGATTGTCGGCGGGGATGACGACGCGCCGGCCGAGCGGCTGCGTGCCGCTATGGCCCTTCGCCATCGGCCGGTGCCCCCAGAGCTCGATATCGGCCTTGGTTTCGAGCAGTCCGACCTTCGTGACGACCTCGTCCGTGATCCATTCGCTGTAGCTCAGCCCGGTCACCGCCTCGATGACGAGGCCGAGCAGGGCGAAGCCGTGATTGGAGTATTTGAAGCGCTGCGAAGCCGGATAGGCCGGGGCGGCCGAGAGGTCGGCGAGCAGTTCCGCCTTGCTGCAATAGGGCTTGCGGTCGACGAACTGGCCGCTATCCGGCCCATCGCGTGTCAGGCCGGCGCTGTTGGAAAGAACCTGGCCGACGGTCGCGGCGGCAATCTCGGGATGCAGACCGTCGATGAAGCGGCCGACCTTGTCGTCGAGCCGCAGCCGTCCGTCCTCGACCAGTCGCAGGATGCCGGCCGAGGTGAAGCTCTTGGAATGAGAGGCGATGCGGAAGCCATGGCGCGGGGTCAGCGCTTCGCCGGTGTCGAGGTTGGCGCTGCCGAAGGCGGCATCGAGCACGATCTCGCTGCCGCTCGCGATCGCGACAGCGCAGCCGGGCTGATCGTGGTAGCGACGCTGGAATTCGAGCCAGCTCGCGACATAGGCGAGGGCGGGGGCTAGCCACGGCTTCATCGTCGGGGTCCGTCAGGGTTGCGTCAGAGCGCGAACATGGCACGATTCCGCAGGCGTCCGGCAAGCGGCGCGGGCGGTGGGCCGTCATGCCCGTAGCGGCTGCTTTCGCTTGCCCTTCACGGCCCGCCGTGGCATCGCTCCCGGCCAATCGAAAGGACCTTACCGTGGACAAGACAGAACTCGCCAAACTCGAGGCTTATCTGCGTCGCACCTTCAACAACCACGCGATCAGCGTGCGCGCCCGCATGAAGAAGACCGACTCGGCAGAGGTCTATCTGGGCGAAGAGTTCATCGGCATCATCCATGTCGACGACGAGGACGGCGACCGCTCCTTCAACTTCACCATGGCGATCCTCGACGTCGATCTCGAGGGTTGATGTTCCCTGTCAGCCCTCATCCTGAGGAGCGCTCGGCGAGCGCGTCTCGAAGGATGCTCCAGGAGGCTCCGGAACCGTCTGGAGCATCCTTGGAGACGCCGCTGCCCGGCTCCTCAGGATGAGGGCTGCGCAGGATGCCAGGAAGTCCCGTACCTGTTGAATTCAGCGGATCAGTCCGTCGAGCGTCCGGCGTACGCCGCCGAGCATCAGCGCCCAGTCTGCGATGATACTGCGGGGGAAGCGGATATTCACGTCCATGCCGCGGTGCTGGAAGGTGATGCGGCAGGGCTCGTCGAGATTGGCGGCCGTCTCCGTGGGGCAGCGAGCGGCGAAGCCCTTGCCGTCCGGCACCGAGACGTAGAATTCATCGCCTTCATAGGGCGAGCCCTTGCGGAAGCTGCGCACGACGAGTCCACCGGGGTTCGACCAGACCGTGGGCGTGAGGAAGCGGGCATAGGTCGCGAGCTGGCGGGCCGGCTCGTTGACCTTGTCGGGTGGGCTCAGCGTGATCAGCAAACGCTTCCGGTGCTGCGGCTGTGCCGGGCCGAGGCTCGGCCAGTCGAGCCGCAGCCGCGCCATGCCGACGAGGCGGCTTGTGTCGTCGTCCTCATCGAGCCCGGTCAGGTCCTTCGGGATCATCAGCGCGACATTGCCGATGCGGGCCGGCTGCAATGTTGCGGGTTCCTCGACACGGCGATGGGTGAGGTAAATCGCCAGCGCCGTCCCCAACGCGCCGGCCACCAGGATCGTCAGCGCGGCCTTCAGCAGGGCCCCGTCGGCCCGCGGCAGCGGCGCGGGCGGTCGCTGCAGGCGCATGCGGACCATCGAGGTCAGATGGGCGGCCTGCTGGGCAGGCCGGTGATGGGACAGGGACGCGGTCATTCCGGGTACTCTCGGATCGGCTTTGCACCACTGAATCACCGCCCGCTTAACACCGCGTAAACCATAACCGGGCCGGTAGCGTTAACCATTGGTGAAGACTTGTCTTCACTCTTCGTAAACCATGCGGCAGGTTCCGCGCGTCGTTCCGGGGAGGGACCGCGCCTTGACCATTCAGCCCGCCGCGCTCGAGGCGCTCCAGTCGCTCTTCATCGGCTTCGCCTTCGCGGGTCTGCTGGCGAGCGCATTCGAGCTGTTCACCGCGCATCGGGCGGATTTCAAGCTGCTGGAGATGGGCGGATTCGCCGCCGTGGCCAGCGTGCCGGTCGTGGTCTTCAGCGCGCCCTTCCTGATCCTGCGTAACACGGTGCAGGGCCGGCAGGTCGGAGGGCGCCCCTTCATGTTCGTGATGCTCGCCAGCATGACGGCGTCGGTCTGGAGCATGGCGTCCGGCCGGGTGGTGCTCGACCTGCTGCATATGGCCGGCGCTTGACGGCGGGGGCCGATCCTCTGCAATCCTCGGGCAGTTGACGCATCAGGGTTACTGCCATGCCGCTCTATTCGCTCGATGGAACAAGGCCGGAGGTGCCCGGCGATGGCGCCTGGTGGCTGGCACCTGACGCGCATCTGATCGGGCGTGTGCGCCTCGCCGCGGATGTCGGGATCTGGTTCGGTGCCGTGCTGCGCGGCGACAATGAGTGGATCAGCATTGGCGAGGGCAGCAACATCCAGGAAGGCTGCGTGCTGCACACCGATATGGGCTTCCCGCTCACGGTCGGCGCCCGCTGCACGATCGGCCATCGCGCCATCCTGCATGGCTGCACCATCGGCGAGAACAGCCTGATCGGCATGGGCGCGACCGTGCTGAACGGCGCGAAGATCGGCCGCAACAGCCTTGTCGGTGCGAATGCGCTGGTGACCGAGGGCAAGGAGTTTCCGGATAATTCGCTGATCGTCGGCTCGCCGGCGCGGGCCGTGCGGACGCTGGACGACAAGGCCGCAGCCGGCATCACCGCTTCGGCAAACGCTTATGTCCAGCGCTGGCGGCAATTCGCAGCCGGGCTCGAACGGCTAGACTGACGGTTAAAAAAGAAGCGGGCCGGCCTTCCGGGGAGGAAAGCCGGCCCTGGCGAAACCCGATCCTTGGGGACGGGTGGGTGGGGACGTGACCGAGCCTCGCCGTCCTATCGCCGCAGCCGATCCGTGGCCGCGGAAACCTTCATCAACGCTGCACCGAGGCGACCGTCGGGGTCTGCGCGCCGCCGAGCGAGGTCCAGCCCGTGCGGTATTGCGACTCGCGCTTGACGTAGACGTAGCCGGTCTGGCTCCACGGCAGGATCGCGTTGCGCTTGTTGTCGAGGACGAAGTCGCCGCGATCGGTGCGGATCATCAGCACGGCATGGCCGGCATTCTCCTCGTCGATGACCACGGTCATCAGCATGGCGCGCCGCGGCAGCCCGGCCTCGGCAAGGCGCTTGCGCTTCAGCAGCGCATAGTCCTCGCAGTCGCCCTTGCCGTCCGTCGGGATGTCCCAGCGATCGACGACGCCCCAATGCTCGTCGTCGGTGACGGCCTCGATCTCGCGATTGACGCTGTTGTTGGTGGCAACGATCGTCTTCCAGAGCTTGGCGGTCATTTCGATCCGCTCGGGCTCGCGGGTATCGGTGCGGCACTCCATCGGGGAGCGCTTGCAGAAATCCGTCCAGGCATAGGGCGCGCGGGCGTCGCCGGAAGCATCGGCCGGCGCGCTTGCGACCGGGATGCCTGCGGAGCCTTGAGCGCTGGCGGAAGCTGCTCCGCCAAGGATGACCAGAGCAGTCAGCGCGATACCAATCAGATTGCGATGTCGAGAGAGCATGTCGTCCCCTTTCTGTCCCGGGGCTGACGATGCGTGCTGGCAAATGGATTCCGGTTGAAATGGAAACGTACAAATTTATGTATTCGGCCCCGCACTCGGCGAAGAATAGATCAGCATCAATCTTGCCAGAACGAGGAAGTAACGATTCGTATCGATCGTGGAACGGTATGTTAACTATTAATTCTTTCTTGGTCTGCAGCGGATGATTAACCTACGCATCGGTTAAGGGGGGCGTTCGCCGGAAAGCGCTGCGCTCTGCCGTTTGCAGCGCTCAGGCAGCGATTGCGCGCCAAGGGGTTCCGGCTTGCCGACGAACGTCAGGCTTCAGAAGGCTGGTCATCCCGGACGGAGCGAAGCGGAGATCCGGGATCCATGCCTGAACCTTGAGCGGACGCGCTCCGGCATGGATCCCGGGTCAAGCCCGGGACGACTGCGTGGTTCCGCGCAAAAATCGGCGCGCCTAGCGATCACGGCACGCCGCGCTCGCGCTTAGCCTTCAGAGCTGTCGGAGATTTGGTGCGGAAGAGTCGGGCCGGGGCCGACCCTCAGAGCTCGAGGTTCTCGTCGAGCAGGTCGGCTGAGAGCGGGAAGCGGAACTCCGCCGCGTAGCCGCCATCGAACCGGCGGACGATGCGCGCCGGCGTCGAGCCGATCCGCACAGGCGTATTGGTCGGCAGGTCGAGATCGCTCGAAAAGGCAGTGCCGGACAGCGAGATGTCGACGATGCGGACGACATGCTCCGAGCCGTCGTCCATGGTCAGCACCGAGCGCGGGTTGCGCGGCACGACGCGCTCGTGACGGCGGTCCTCCGGAAGGCCGAGCTCTTCGCGATTGGCGAGCCAGGTGAGCTGGGCCGTGAACTTCTCGCGCTTGCGGCTGGTCGCGGTGATGGTCATCGCGAAGCCTTCCATCGTCGTACGGACGCAGGTGCCTTCGATCCGACCGAGATGTTCGAGGTAGGCGATGACGCGATCGCCGGGTTTCGCCTTGGCAGGGGCGGCGAGATGCACGCCACCCGGCGAGATGTCGAGCGTCTGGCAGGGGTATTCCATGCGGTTGGGCAGCATATAGCGACCCAGCAGCACCACCTTCATACGGTGATGCCGCCTGCGTTCGGCAGGAAAGGCAGCCGTTCGGGGCGTTTGGAGCGCGCTCAACATCAAGAACCGACCTGGATTTCGGCCGATCCTAGGTGCGTTCTGGTTAACGGATCGTTCCGGTCAGGCGCGTCCGCCCGGGAGAACGACGAGGCGGGGCGGCTCCGCCCGGCGCGGTGTCGGCTGCGGACGCGAGGCCGCAGCGGGCCAGAGCATCCGCAAGGAGATCATCCGCATCGATTCGACGGTGTCGAGGCCCAGCCAATCCGGCGAGACCGCTGGCGACAGAGCGCCGAGAACGCGGGCATGGGTCCGGCCGCGGTAGCGCAGCGGCAGCAGCAGGAGCTCGAGATAGATCGGCGCGCCGGTCCTGGACTCGCCGGAGAGGCCGGCAACGGCGCCGGCGCTCTCGTCCATCACGGTCTGAACGAGGCGGCGCATGTCGCCCTGCGATTCGACGTCCGGCCAGAGCGCCGTGAAGGCGCGCCCGCGCAGCTCATGCCCGACCAGCGCACAGAGGCGGGTTCCCGCCAGCCGGAAGACGGGGCCGATCGGCTCGTTCTCCAGCACGAAGGTATCGGCCAGGGCATGACGCAACGCTCCGGGCTCGATCTCGCCGCGCTCCGGCGCGGCCCGTTCGCCGCGCAGCGCGTCCCAATATTCGAAAACCAGACGTGTGCTCGTGTTTTTCATCCCGCGCCCATTTGCCGGTTGTCCCCGATAACGGTGCAGCGACCGAGAATGGCGCAGAACCGTTCGAAAGAGGGACGAATCGTTCTCTCGGAAGATCGAGGACGCATTCGCCATGCCGTCTTGCCACCGCCATCTGAGTCGGGCGAGGCAACGGGGATTGTTAGGGTTAATCAAACCTTGCCTTTGTGGAAGATCGCTAGAATGCGTATCAAATGCCTCGGAATTCGCGGGCATCGAGTCATGTCCGCAAGCGAGGTGGAGGGGCGTGACCATGCCGGCCGGCATAACCGGGCGGCGTCACAGCCGGCGGAAAAGGGGAGGGCGCGAGCCTCTCCCCTTTTTCGTTGCACGGCGCTCAGCCTTTGCTTGCGCCGCATGGGCGCTTCGGCAAGTGTGACGCGCCATGGCGTTCCAAGATCCCCCTCGGCCGGCGCGCGAGCCCGCCCTCAACCTGCCTCCCGTCGTTGTCTGGCTGCTCGCCGCCCTGGCGCTTGTCCAGGCCGGCAGGTCGCTGCTCTCCGACTATGACGACTACGTGCTGATGTCGTGGCTGGCCTTCGTGCCGGCGCGGCTGACGCTGTGGCTCTCGCCCGGACGGCTCGAGGACGTCGTCGGAGCGATGGCTCAATCGACGGCGGGGCAGGACGTGGTCGAGCGGCTGCAGCTCGTGCGGCTGCTGCTGGCCGATGGCGGCGTCCGGCTCTGGACGTTGCTCACCTACGGCTTCCTGCATGGCTCCTGGCTGCATCTGGTTTCGAACGCGGTCTGGCTCGCCGCCTTCGGCAGCCCGGTTGCGAGACGGCTCGGACCTAATCGGTTCCTCAACCTGATGGCGCTCTCGACGATCGGCGGCGCGCTGCTGCACTGGTTCTCGCGCGATCTCGACGTTCTGCCGCTGGTCGGGGCTTCCGCCGGCGTTTCCGGGGCGACGGCGGCGGCGATCCGCTTCGTCTTCGCGCCGGGGCTGCGCTTCGGCGAACTCGGGAACGACGAGGTCGTCCGTGCGATCCCGGCAGAGCCGCTGGGCCAGCTCTGGCGCAATTCCCGGGCGCTGCTCTTCATCGGGATCTGGTTCGCGACGAACATCCTGTTCGGGGCCGGTCTGGTGCCGATCTTCGGCGAGGAGACCAGCATTGCCTGGGAAGCCCATATCGGGGGATTCGTGGTCGGGCTTCTGCTTTTTCCGCTGTTCGACCGGGGTGCCCTGCGGCGCTGAGCGCCGCAGCCGAAAACGGGGCGGGATAGTTCCGGCGGATCGCCGGCAAG
Organism: Allobosea sp. P4_C6; assembly: GCF_056402015.1. Lineage (NCBI taxonomy): Bacteria > Pseudomonadati > Pseudomonadota > Alphaproteobacteria > Hyphomicrobiales > Alloboseaceae > Allobosea > Allobosea sp. P4_C6. The sequence goes on along the minus strand of NZ_JBFUIF010000010.1, from coordinate 91,574 downwards.
CCTTGCCTGCACCGGTCTCTTCCCCCACACTCGCAGCATTGCGAAGCACTCTTCGAGCCGATCCGGCGTCGTGAGTCCGCCGGTAAGCTCGCAGGGTTCCAGCGGAACCGCGCGTCGGCAACGGCGCGCCTGCGAGGAGGACCTTCCATGAATGTCGAGCAGCTGCTGAGCGGCAAGGGGCGCGAGGTCATCTCGGTGCAGCCGCACCGGACGCTGGCAGAAGCGATCCGCACGCTCAGCGAGAAGCGCATCGGCGCCGTCGTCGTCATGGGGAGCGACGGTGCGCTCGTCGGGATACTGTCCGAGCGCGACATCATCCGCGCTCTCGGCGAGCAGGGTGGCGAGGCTTTGGAGAGTGCCGTTTCGCGCTCGATGACCTCCAAGGTCGTGACTTGCCGGCCCCAAACCAGCGTCGACGAGCTGATGGAGATCATGACGACCGGGCGCTTCCGCCATGTGCCTGTCGTCGAAAACGGACGCGTCACCGGCATCGTCTCGATCGGCGACGTGGTGAAGTATCGCGTCGCGGCGATCGAGGCCGAAAGCCAGGCGATGCGCGACTACATCGCTATGGCCTGATGTGTCTTAACGCCCCCGGCTCAGCCCTGGGGCACGATATGGCTGGCGGCGACGAGGGCGGCGATATCGTCGAGCGCACGCTGCGCCGCCTGCCGCCCCAGCTCGATGGTCTCGTCGGCGCGATGGAAGTCGAACAGGCCGATGCGGCCGAGCTTAGGGCCGATCATCACGTCCGGCGGATCGCCGGCCAGGCGCGAGCGCGAGATCCGGTCCTGCGTGATGTTGAACGCCTCGATCATCACACCGGCGAGGCCGGGGCGATTCTCGGCCGGCCGCCCGACGATGTTGCGCACGCGTTTGGCCGCCCCGCTGATGCCGTCATACCAGCGCGGCTCGGGCCGCACCTCCAGCTCGGGCACGAGCTCGTCGGGATCGGAGCCATGGTTCTGGATGATCGTGCCGCGGCCGGACAGATCGTTGTTGAGGTTGACGCAGATCACGATGTCGGCGCCCAGCGCCCGCGCGGCCGTGACCGGCACCGGGTTGACCAGCGCGCCGTCCATCAGCCAGCGGCCGCCGAGCTTCACCGGGTCGAAGACGCCGGGCAGGGCATAGGAGGCGCCGAGCGCCTCGACCAGCGGGCCATGCGTCAGCCAGATCTCGTGGCCGGAGCCGAGCTCGGTCGCGATCGCGACGAAGCGATGCGATAGGTCCTCGATGCGGACGCCGTCGAGATGCTGGTCGAGCAGGCGCTTCAGCCGCCCACCCGCGATCAGCCCGGCGCCGCCGATATGGAAATCCATCAGGCCGACGATGCGGCGCTTGGTCAGGCTGGTGGCGAATTCTGTCAGTGCGGGCAGCTTGCCCGCGGCGAAGCAGCCGCCGACGACGGCGCCGATCGAGGTACCCGCGATGACATCGGGCGCGAAACCGGCTTCGACCAATACCTCAATGGCACCGACATGAGCCCAGCCGCGCGCCGCGCCGCCGCCGAGCGCCAGGCCGATCTTCGGTCTGACGGCCGCCGGTTGCCCGTTGATCGAGCGCATGTCGTTCATTACGGCACCACCCCCGCCAAGGCCAAAGGCTCGCCGTGCAACGCCATTCCACAGCATGGACCGTTCTCTCCACAGGGACAGAGAATCTCAGAAGCTGATGAGCGAAAGGTGAACGGCATAATCGGCGGTCATTATCGCCTGGATTTGACGGGACCGTGAAGGCGCAGCAGCAGCATTGCCGATGCGCACAAGTATCAGGTGCAAATGAGGAGCGGCCTCTCCGCGTCCTCCCGCAGCGGCTTAACCCGATAGAAGCAGGAGCAGCGGCCGGTATGGCAGCAGCCGCCATCGCCGCCGACCTTGACCTTGAGCCAGATCGCGTCCTGATCGCAATCGATCCGCATCTCGACGATGGTCTGGATCTGGCCGGAGGTCGCGCCTTTGTGCCAGAGTTCCTTGCGAGAGCGCGACCAGTACCAGGCCTCGCCGGTCTCGATCGAGCGCTTCAGCGCCTCGGCGTTCATATGGGCGACCATCAGCACCGCGCCGCTGTCCGCTTCGGTAGCGACGACCGTCACCAGGCCGTTCGCGTCGAAGCGGGGGCTGAGCACCGTGCCCTCCTCGAGGGCATGCTTGTCGGCTGCGGAGGGAAACAGGCTCATCTCGGTTCCATCACGAAAAAGGCGCGTCATGCGACGCGCCTTGTAGAGCAAGGGCGGTGCCCGGCCAAACCTGCGGTCACAGCCCCGGAGACTTCACCATGGTGAAGAAGCGGACCTGCTCGGCCGGATCGTTGCGGAAGAGGCCGCGATATTGCGAGGTCATGGTCGAGGAGCCCTGCTTCTGCACCCCGCGCATCGACATGCACATATGCTCGGCCTCGACGAGGATGGCGATGCCACGCGGCTCCAGCGCCTCCTCGATCACATCGGCGATCTGGGCCGTCATCGTCTCCTGCGTCTGCAGGCGGCGGGCATAGACGTCGACGATGCGGGCGAGCTTGGACAGGCCGACTACCCCTTTCGAGGGGTAGTAGCCGATATGCGCCTTGCCGACGAAGGGCACCATGTGGTGCTCGCAATGCGAATAGAACGGGATGTCACGGACCAGGACCATGTCCTGATAGCCCTCGACCTCCTCGAAGACGCGGTCGAGGATGTCATGCGGATCCTCGCCATAGCCCTTGTAGAATTCCTTGTAGGCCTTGGCGACGCGGCGGGGCGTATCGGACAGGCCTTCGCGCGACGGATCGTCACCCGCCCAGCGGATGAGCGTGCGGACGGCGGCCTCTGCTTCTTCCTGCGTGGGCTTGCGGACCAGAAACTTGTCGGCGGAGGGGCTGACGGCCCCCTCGACGGACAAGGACTTAACCACAGGGATCATGTGGTGCCTCCCGTTGGGACGATAGGAGCCCCGCGCTGCGACCGGGCGGCCGCGGCCACGAGGCCGTTGCGACAAGTTTCACGCCTTGCGGCGGGAGGGATGTCCATGCCCTCCCGTTCTACGGCGATCAACCCTATATTGGATCTCCGAGCCGGTCATTCCAGAGCCGCCAGAGCCGGATCCGATCAGGTTGTTCAACCTGATCGGTGAATCCGTCTCTGAACCATAATAGAGAACGCGTTGTCCGATCAGCTTGCGCTGCAAGCCGATCGGCGCGTGCTCTAGGACCAAGCCATGCTGGACGACGTCTACAACAAGCGCATCCTTTCGCTTGCCGCCAACATCCCCCTGCTGCAGCGCCTGCCGTCTCCGGACGCCACGGCGCGGGCTCACTCGAAGCTATGCGGCTCGACCGTGACAGTCGATGTCACCATGGAGGGCGATGTCGTCACCGGCTTCGGCCATGAGGTGAAAGCCTGCGCGCTCGGGCAGGCCTCGTCCTCGATCATGGCGGGCCACGTCATCGGCTCGACGGCGGAGGAGCTGCGGCAGGTGCGCGAGCAGGCCCGCGCGATCCTGAAGGAGAACGCTGATCCGCCCGAAGGCAAATGGGCAGATCTCGCCGTGCTCGTGCCGGTGCGGGACTTCAAGGCGCGGCATGCCTCGACCATGCTGACCTTCGACGCGGTCGTGGATGCGATCGACCAGATCGAGACGCGGCGGCGCGAGGCCGCCGCTTGATCATTTCATGCCGAAGGCGACCTTGATCTCCGGGATCGTCTCGTCGAAGCGCGACTTGAAGGCACGCTCCGCCAGCAGGGCCTTGGCGACGGCGCGTCCGACCTTGTCACCCGCGACGAGGTCGCTGGGATAGTGGAAGCCACAGATCAGGCGGCTTTCGTCATAGCTCTTAACCCGCTCTTCCAGCTTGTCCGCCATGTCGGGGACGGCCGCCTTGAGCAGCTCCGCATAGAGAGCAGCCGTCGCTGCATGACCCGAAGGGAAGGAGGTTCCTTCCGGACGCGCGCCGGGGCACGGCTTGACGCGGACCTTGGCCCAGAGTTGGAAGGGGCGCGGGCGGCTGGTGAGGCGATGGACGCTCTTCAGCAGGATGCTGAGCTCGACCTGCGCCTCTCGGAACAGCAGCCGCACCTCTCGATGGGTGTTGTCGACATAGCTGGTTTCCATGCCGTTCAGGAAGTTCACCAGGCCCTGGCGCTGGTCGGCGATCGCCTGCTTCTCGCGCTCGGGCGTCCGGTTCAGCGAAAGCTGCTGTACCTGCTCGAACTCGGCCTTGGCTTCCGGGCTGTTCTGCGCCGGCGGCAGCCCGGTGAGATGGGCGACATCGAGCTTGGCACCGTCGAGCCAGAGGAGGTAAGGCCGTTGCTGGGCTGATGCCGGCGCGGAAAGCACGAGGCTGAACGCCAGTCCGAGACCCGCAAGAGCATTGCGCAGGGGAGCCTGGCGCAGGGGGGCCTGGCGGAGCAGGGCATGGCGAAAGCGAACGGCGGGCATCATGTTTCCGGAATCAGGCGAGGGGAAGCGGTTCTGGTGACGGCTGAACGAAACGACGTAGATGATCTATTCCAGCGTCTCTTTGTTAAGCAAAGATTTTCGCGCCTGCGCCGGCTTGCACTTTTACCGCGCAGGCTCGCCCATATCCTGATCCGTGGTTACCAACTCAGCCTGTCCATGCTGGTTGGACGCCATTGCCGGCATTGGCCGAGCTGTTCCGCCTATACCGACGAGGCGATCCTGCGCTTCGGGTTGTGGCGGGGCGGGTGGATGGGATGCGCGCGGATATGCCGCTGCAACCCATGGGGCACGAGCGGTATCGACATAGTCTGCGAGGAATTGCCGCCGGGCGCGAGGTGGTATAGGCCGTGGGCCTATGGCCGCTGGCGCAGGACAAATGTGCCGGCGGCTTTCGATTCCGCCGCCGAACCGGCCACGGGCGGCGGAACGCACCCTTCACATCCGTAGCCGGCCTTGTCTTACGGGGCTTGTATCCCCGAGTGAGCAGGATATCCGATCGATGACGATCTCCCTGACATTTCCCGATGGCGCCAAGCGCGAATTTCCCTCCGGCATCACCGGGGCTGAACTCGCCAAGGGCATTTCCCCTTCGCTCCTGAAGCGCACCGTCGCCATGGCGCTCGACGGCACGGTCGTCGATCTCGCCGATCCGATCACCACCGACGCGAAGATCGAGTTCCTGAACCGGGAAGACCCGCGTTCGCTCGAACTGATCCGGCACGACACCGCCCACGTCCTCGCCGAAGCCGTGCAGGAACTCTTCCCGGGCACGCAGGTGACGATCGGCCCCGTCATCGAGAACGGGTTCTTCTACGATTTCGCCCGCAACGAGCCCTTCACCCCGGAGGACTTCCCGGCGATCGAGAAGAAGATGCGCGAGATCATCGCGCGCGACAAACCCTTCACCAAGGAGGTCTGGAGCCGCGACAAGGCCAAGGATTTCTTCGCCGCGAAGGGCGAGGCCTACAAGGTCGAGCTGGTCGATGCGATTCCCGCCGACCAGACGCTGAAGATGTATGCGCAGGGCGACTGGATCGATCTCTGCCGCGGCCCGCACATGACCTCGGTCGGCAAGGTCGGCAACGCCTTCAAGCTTATGAAGACGGCCGGTGCCTATTGGCGCGGTGACAGCAACAACGCGATGCTGACCCGCATCTACGGCACGGCCTTCGCGAAGCAGGAGGACCTCGACGCCTATCTCAGGCAGATCGAGGAGGCGGAGAAGCGCGACCACCGCAAGCTCGGCCGGGAAATGGACCTGTTCCACTTCCAGGAGGAGGGGCCGGGCGTCGTGTTCTGGCACTCCAAGGGCTGGCGGCTGTTCCAGGAGATCATCGCCTATATGCGCCGGCGCCTTGCCGCCGACTACGAGGAGGTGAACGCGCCGCAGATCCTCGACAAGTCGCTCTGGGAGACTTCCGGACACTGGGGCTGGTACCAGGACAACATGTTCGCGGTTAAGTCCGCCGCGGCCTTCGAGAATCCGCAGGACGCCGAGCGCGACCATCGCGTCTTCGCGCTGAAGCCGATGAACTGCCCGGGCCATGTCCAGATCTTCAAGCACGGGCTGAAGAGCTATCGCGACCTGCCGATCCGGCTTGCCGAGTTCGGCAATGTCCATCGCTACGAGCCATCAGGCGCGCTGCACGGGCTGATGCGCGTGCGCGGCTTCACGCAGGACGACGCGCATATCTTCTGCACCGAGGAGCAACTCGCCGCCGAGTGCCTGAAGATCAACGACCTGATCCTCTCGGTCTACGAGGATTTCGGCTTCACCGAGGAACTCGTCATCAAGCTCTCGACACGGCCCGAGAAGCGCGTCGGCTCCGACGCGCTCTGGGACCATGCCGAGGACGTGATGACCAAGGTGCTGGAGCAGATCGCGCGCCAGTCCGGCAACCGGATCAAGACCGAGATCAATCCGGGCGAGGGCGCCTTCTACGGGCCTAAGTTCGAATATGTGCTGCGCGACGCCATCGGCCGCGACTGGCAGTGCGGCACGACGCAGGTCGACTTCAACCTGCCGGAGCGCTTCGGCGCCTTCTATATCGGTGCCGATGGCGAGAAGAAGCAGCCGGTGATGGTCCACCGCGCCATCTGCGGTTCGCTGGAGCGCTTCACCGGCATCCTGATCGAGCACCATGCCGGGCATTTCCCGCTCTGGCTGGCGCCCGAGCAGGTCGTCGTCGCGCCGATCACCTGGGACGCCGACGCCTATGCCGAGGAGGTGACGATGGCCTTCCTCGGAGCCGGCATGCGCGCCCGCGCCGATCTCCGCAACGAGAAGATCAGCTACAAGGTGCGCGAGCACTCGCTCGCCAAGGTCCCGGTCATCCTGGCCGTCGGCAAGCGCGAGGCCGAGGAAAAGACGGTCACGATCCGCCGCCTCGGCAGCCAGGCGCAGACCGTGATGACGCTGTCCGAGGCGATTGCGTCTCTGACGCGGGAGGCGCTGGCGCCGGATCTGGCGCGCCGGGAGGCCTTGAAGAGGGCGTGAGGCCCTGGCCGTCATTCTCGGGCTCGACCCGAGCATGATGGAAACCAGCGTCACCCGTCGCGAGATTCTCGGGTCTGCGCTTCGCGCTGCCCGAGAATGACGGTCGAGGCCGTAGCCTCTAGCTAATTCCGCTCCGACCATGCCAGATTGCCGGCGATGCTGACGGGTTCCTATCGCAAGCGGCTCGAGGCCGATCTCATCCGCTGGGTCGATGGCGGCCTGCTCAACGCCGACAGCGCCGGAGCGATCCGCCGCTCCGTCGCCAGCGAGCACAGCGGCGTCCGCCTGCCGGCACTGCTCGGCTTGCTCGGCGGCCTGCTGATCGCATCGAGCGTGGCGGCTTTCGTCGCGGCGAACTGGGAGGCGATCCCACGGCTGGCGAAACTCGGCGCGATCCTGGCGGGCATCTTGGCGTGCTTCGCCATTGCTTTCCGGCTTGAGCGGGGCGGTTCGCCGCGTGGCAGCGATGCGGCCGTCACCTGTGGCGTGCTGATCTTCGCCGCCGGGCTCGCGCTGGTCGGCCAGATGTACCATCTGCCGACAGATTGGCCGGGCGGCGCGATGCTGATCGCGCTTGGCGGGCTCGCTGCCTCATTCCTGATGCGGTCGAGCGGGGCGCTGGCGATTGCGCTCTTGGCGATCTGCGCCTGGAGTGGCGGGCGTTGGGAGGAGGCGCGCGGCGGTGCCCATTTCGGCTTCTTCATTCTCTATTTGCCGGCGCTGTGGCTGGCCCTCTCGCGCAGCAACCGGCTGATTCATCATCTCGTCGTGCTCGCCGGGGCGCTCTGGATCGGCATGGTCCCTGGCTACGAACTGTTCGATCGCTTCGATTACGGCCTGCTCGCCTATGGTCTGGCGGTATCGGCTCTCTATGTGGCGCTGGGTGCGATTGCGCTCGATCGCGGCGGCCCCAGCCTGCTGACCGCCTGCCTGCCATGGGGCCTGCTTGGGCTCGTGCTCTGCCTGAATTTCGAGCTGGTCCGCATTCTCGACAATGACGAGGCGCGGGCGGGGCGTGCCTTTCTGTTCGTGTTCTATGCCTATGCCGTTGCAGTTCCGCTGACGGTCCTGGCGGCTGCGACGGCACGCGACCGACGCTTCACCTGGCCGCTGGCGGCGGCGCTCGTCCTGGCGCTGCTCGTGCCCGCCGTGTTCTGGAGCGGCAGCGCCATCGGCATGGCCGGCAAGATCACGGTGGCGAGCCTCGTCTTGCTTTCGGCGACCGCGCTGATGGTAGCAGGTGCGGCCGGAGGCGTCAGGCGGCTGGTGATGGCGGGCTCGATCCTGTTCGGCGTTGCGATCCTGATCCTGCTCTGGCAGACGATCGGCACGCTGCTCGACCAGTCGCTGTTCTTCCTCGTCGCGGGCGCGGCTCTGCTGGCGGTCGCCTCCGGCGCGCGGCGCCTGTTCGCGCGGTTGAACCCGCCCGCCGAGAAGGAGGCCGCATGATGCGCCCGTTCTCGGCCGACGCGATCGCAACGAGGATCCCGCTCCTCTGGCGCGCGATTGCGGCTGCGTTGCTGCTGGGGCTCGCATTGCTTGCGCTTGTCGAGCAGCGGGCGCGCATCCTGCGTGGCGGCGCGGAAGTGCGTCTCAAGACTGTTCCGGTCGATCCGCGCGATCTCTTCCGCGGCGATTATGTCGTGCTCGCGTACCCGATCAGCACGGTCGAGGCGGGGCAGGACGGCACGCAGCCCTATCGGCGCGGGGAGACCGTTTTCGTGACGCTGGGGCGCGACGAGCAGGGCTTCGCGCGGGCGACCGGGGTTTCGCGCGACTGGCCGAAGAACAGCAACGATGCGGTCGTGATCGCGGGGCGCGTGACCGCGGCAGGCGGTTGCGCCACCAATGCCGACGGTGACTTCGACTGCAGCGGCAATCGCAACCGGCTTCGTATCGCCTATGGGCTCGAGAGCTATTTCGTGCCCCAGGGCGAAGGCAAGGCAATCGAGACGACGGACAAGGCCCGCATAGAAGTCGTCGCTGGCGTCTCCGCATCAGGCGAGGCTGCGATCAAGCGCCTGCTGATCGATGGCAAGCCGGTCTACGCCGAGCCGCCATACTGAGACCGCGCCGGCCGACAGCGTCCAGAGCGCGCTGCATTCCAGTAAAAGCGAGGGTCATCCCGGACGCAGCGACGCGGAGATTCGGGATCCATTCCTGAACCTTTGCCGGCCGCGCTCCGGCATGGATCCGGATCAAGCTCGGGATGACCCGCGTATTGTCTTCGAGCGTCACGGGCTTCGAGCATCACATTGCCGTGTCGCGGACGCTTCGTCCCAACCCTGCCGCAAAGCGCGCTGATGGTCCGCCACACGCGCTTGTGACAATGCGCCGCGTGACGCCACTCCTCTTCGGTTATATGAACGGCAGATGAACGATCTCGACAGGGAACGTTCATCTTGAGGGCCGCCGGCGGGGAACCCGCGCCCGGCCGCCGCGTTCCGCACTAGCCTGCTGAAGGACAGCCGTCCGTGTCGTCCATTTCCTCCTTCAGGCGCTTCCTGCTCCTCGGCCAGCCGGCCGAAAGCACGGCGCGTTCGGGGGGCAGCCGCGATGCACGCATCGACGTGGTGCGCGGGCTGGCGCTGCTGATCATCTTCATCAACCACATGCCCGGGAACGTCGTATCGGCCTATATGCCGCATAATTTCGGCTTCTCGGACGCAGCCGATATCTTCGTGCTGCTGGCCGGCGTTTCGGCCACCCTGGCCTATGGCGGGCTGATCGAGCAGCGCGGCTTCCCGGTCGCGGCGCTGAAGCTCGGCGGGCGCCTCTGGACGCTCTACATCGCCCATATCGCAGTGTTCATCATCGTCTGCGGCGTCGTCGCCACGGCCGTGACGCAGACGCAGAACCCGCTCTATATCGAGGCGATCAACATCCAGCCCTTCTTCCGCGACACGGTCGAGGCGCTGATCGGCGCGCTGACGCTGACCTATCAGCCGTCCTATCTCGATATCCTGCCGCTCTATATCGTGCTGCTCGCGCTGTTTCCGGCGATCTATTACGCCGTGCGGATCAGCCCGCTGCTGACGCTCGCCGTTTCACTGGCGATCTGGCAGGCGGCGCTCGCCTTCGAGCTCAACTTGCCGAATGGCAACGCCGGCATCTGGTTCTTCAACCCCTTCGCCTGGCAGGTCGTCTTCACGCTGGGAATCATCATCGGCCGCGCGGCGCAGCTCGGCGTCGGCCTGCCGCGGCTGGTCTGGCTCGATGTCGTGGCGGTCGCGTTCATTCTCTTCGCATGGGTGATGAAGACGTCGGCCGGCAATCCGACCGGAATCGGCGCGCTGAGCGACTGGGTCGATTCCGTCCAGCTCGGCTCGGACAAGACGAACCTCGCCTGGACCCGGCTGATGCATGTCGGAGCGCTGAGCTGGCTCGCGATCCGCTGGCTGCCGGCCGGGGGCGCGATGGCAAAATCGGCGCTTGGACGCGCGCTGGCTTGCGCCGGGCAGAACTCCCTCCATGTCTTCTGTGTCGGGATCGTGCTTTCGATCATCGGCCAGATCGTGCTGGCGGAGACGTCCTTCGCTCTGGACGTTCAGTTGCTGATCTGCACCGCCGGCGTTACAGTGCTGACAGGCTTAGGGATTTTCCTGTCGTGGTACCGTTCGATCACGAAACGCGGCGCAAGCGCCGAGCCTACCCCGGCACGTGGCGCGCAGGCGCCGCGGCCTTCCTTCTCCTCGCGCTGAATTCCTTCGCCGCCGCCGTGCCGATGCCGGCACCAGCCGATGCCCGCTGCCGGATCGATGCGGCCAAGCCGGCTTTCCAGCCGAGCCTGCCGGCTGCGCGCAAGGCGCTGCAGGAAACCGGCCGGCTGACGGTCGTGGCGCTCGGTTCCTCCGCGACTGCCGGTTCCGGCGCCAGCGCCGAGGACAAGAGCTATCCGGCCGTGCTGCAGGCAGAACTGCGGCGCCGCCTGCCCGGAGCCGAGGTCAAGGTCGTCAACAAGGGTGTGGGCGGCCAGTCGGCCTACGACATGCTGTTGCGCATGCAGGTGGACGTCATCGACGAGAAGCCGGCCATCGTGATCTGGCAGACCGTGATCAACGACGCGATCCGCGACATCGGCGAGGAGAAGCTCGCCAAGATCCTGAGCAAGGGCATCGGCAAGGCGCGCGCGGCCGGGGTCGACATGATCCTGATGGACCTGCCGTGGCTGCCGCGCGAAGGACGCTATCCGCATTACGACGAGTATCGCGCCGTGCTGACGAAGACGGCGCAAGAGCAGGGCGTCTCGGTGTTCCCGCGCTATGCGCTGATGAAGGGCTGGTCGAATTCGCGCCAGTTCACGCCGGAGGAGCTCCTCGGCATGGATGGGCTGCATCTGGTCGATGCCGGCTATCGCTGCCTGGGCCTGCGCCTCGCCGACGGCATCGTCTCGGGCATCGGCAATGTCCGGATCGAGACGGTCGCGCCGGGCGTGAAACCGACCAACTGAGCCGGGCGCGTCATTCTCGGGCGGAGCCAAACGCAGATCCGAGAATCTCCCGCCGGGAAGGCGCTGGTTTCCGAGATGCTCGGGTCAGGCCCGAGCATCTCGGAGGGTTATTTCGCAAGCACCTCGATATCGCGGTCGCTGCCCGATTCGACCTTGAAGTCGCGCGAATAGACCTGCCCCTCCTGCCGGGCGATCAGGACGTAATCGCCCTCGGCCAGGATCACCTGCGGAAAAGCGCCGATCGCCTCGCGAATGACGTCGCCGCCGGGCGTCAGCACGCTGAAGGCCGTGCCGGCGAAGGCCTCGCCGCCGGCGGCGGCGACGAGCTTCAAGGTGACCTTGGCGGCGCGGTGATGGAGCGTCGCCTCTGTGACCTTGCCGGTCTCCACCTTCACGTCGGCGCGCTGGATGGCGTTAGAATCGCCGTAGGTGGAGACGACGTGATAGGTGCCCTCGGGCAGGCGGATGACCTCGCCGGCCTTGGCCCCGCTGGTGACGAGCCGGCCTTCCGAATTGCCCTGCAACGGCACGAAAACGGAGAAGGAGAGCTGCCCGGCGGATATCGGCGCGTCGCCGATCGAGCCCGCCAGCGACAGCGCGCCGGCGCTGATCTGCACCTGGTCGCGCAATCCTTGCGGCCCGAGGCTGACGCGCTTGGTGCCGCTGGCAAAGCCGTAGGCGGCGTGAACGATGTAGTTACCCGGCGGAAGCGAGAAGCTCGGCTCGGGTTCCGTGGAGCGCGCGGCGATCCGAGGCGAGGAGCCGTCAACGGTTTCGCTGAGGATACGCCAGTTCAAGCCGGACCGGATCGGCTTGCGATCACTTGCGAACTGGGCCGTGACGGCGAGCCGCGACTGGGCGGTCGCGGAGCCGGGGGCGGCTGGTGCCGGGGCGTCGGCACCCGGACCGGTATCGGGCGTCGGTGTCTGGGCCGAAGCCGGCGAGAACAGGACGGCCACGGCGAAGACGACGCCGGCCAAGCGGCGACCAGCTTCAAAACCATCCAATTCAAGCATGCTTTTCGTCCTCGGCGGCCCTGCGGCGATGGTGGAGCAGGTTCGCTTGTCCTCATCATGGCGAAGGAATAGGTCAATTCCATCGCCATCGTCAGGATGTTTCATGACCGATACGCTCTCTCTGCTCAAGCTGCGTCGCTCCGTGCCGCCGCAGTTCCTGTCCGCTCCGGGGCCGCAAGGGGCGCAACTCGACGAGCTGCTCGCGATCGCCGCCCGCGTGCCCGATCACGGCAAGCTCGCGCCCTGGCGCTTCGTCATCTTCACGGGCGCTGCCCGGGAAGAGGCGGCCGAGGTGGTCGCCCGCGTCTTCCGCGAGCGCAATCCGCAGGCGAATGACGATCAGGTCGAATTCGAGCGCAAGCGCCTGCTGCACGCGCCGGTCATCGTCGCCGTGGTCTCGCGGGCGCGCCAGCACGTCAAGATCCCGCTCTGGGAGCAGGAGCTCTCGGCCGGCGCGGTCTGCATGAACATGCTCGTCGCCGCCTATGCGATGGGCTATGCCGGCTCCTGGCTGACGAACTGGTTCTCATTCGATCGGACGGTTTTGACCGAGTTCGGGCTGGCCGAGGATGAGCGGATGGCCGGCTTCATCCATATCGGCACGCCGACGGCGCCGATCACCGATCGCGACCGGCCCGTGATGTCCGACATCGTCAGCTATTACGGGGCCTGACATGACCTATTACTCGGCGACGAAGGACGATCTCGGCTTCGCCCACGACCCGTTCAAGGCCATCGTGGCGCCGCGGCCGATCGGCTGGATCACGGCGCTGAGCGCGAAGGGTGAGGTCAATCTCTCGCCCTACAGCTTCTTCAACGCGATCTCGTCGCGGCCGAACATCGTGATGTTCTCATCGGAGAACAAGAAGGACGCCGTCGCCTTCATCGAGGAAACCGGCGAATTCACCTGCTCGCTGGTGACGAAGGCGTTGGCGCAGCCGATGAACCTGACCTCGGCGCCGCTGCCGCGGGGCGAGAGCGAGTATCCTCATGCCGGGCTGGAGATGGCGCCGTCGCGCTTCGTCAAGCCGCCGCGCGTCGCCGGCACGCCGGCCGCGCTCGAATGCAAGCTGCTCTCGATCCAGCAGTTGCAGGACCTCGACGGCAATGCCGTGCCGCGCTGGATGGTGCTGGGGCAGGTCGTCGGTACCTTCGTCGACGACGCCTTCGTCAAGGACGGGCGCTTCGACACGGCCGGTGCCAACCCAATCGCGCGCTGCGGCTATGCCGATTATGCCGAGGTGACCAGCCTGTTCTCGATCCAGCGGCCGGCGGGCGGCTAGGGCAGCCGTCGCGCGGGCGTTCATTCTCGGGCGGAGCGAAGCGCAGACCCGAGAATCTCGGGATGCGAGAGCACCGGAGCCTCCTTCCGCGTGAGATGCTCGGGTCAAGCCCGAGCATGACGCTCTGTGTCGACTGGCTTCAGCCCTGCGCCAGCGGACCCTTGGCGCGATAGTCGCCGAGTTCCGCCAGCGCCTTGTTGATCGTTTCTGCGTTGAGGGCTGTCCCTTCGGGCAGGGTCAGGCGCGGCGGGTCTAGCGTTACCGTCGCGCCCGGTGCCAGCGCCGTGGCGGCGCGCTGGACGCGCGAGGCGCAGCCGCCGCAATGCATGCCTGAAACTTCAAAAACCTGAGTCATTCGAATCGCCTCCGGCTGTTTATTCAGCCAGTTTCCGAGCGCGCGCGACGAGCCGCTGCGCCCTGATCAGATGGGGACGATCCAGCATTTCGCCATCGAGGCCGATCACGCCGGCGCCGGGATTGGCTTCGAACAGCGCGATGATCTGCTCGGCCTTGGCGAGCGCAGCGGGCGAGGGCGAGAAGATCTCGTTGATGGGCGCGACTTGCGCCGGATGGATCGCCATCTTGCCGGTGAAGCCGTCCCGCCGCGAGGCGAGGCATTCGGCCCGGAAGGCAGCATCGTCGCGGAAGTTGGTGAAGACGGTATCGATCGCGTCGACCTGCGCGGCGCTCGCGCCGAACAGCGTGAGCGCGCGGGCAAGGCGGTAGGGGTCGGTATAGGAGCCGTCCTCGAGCCGGTTGGTTTCGGCGCCGAGATCGGCCGAGAGGTCCTCGGCTCCCCAGGTCAGCGCCATCAGCCGATGCGAGGAGCGGGCGTAGCTGCCGAGGCCGAAGATGCCCTTGCCGCTTTCGGTCGCGATGGGAAGGATCCGCGTCGCGCCGTCGGGGAGGTCGGACTCCGCCTCGCGCACGGCGATCTTGGCGGCGAGATGGCCGACATCGATCCCGCCTTCCGATTTCGGCAGCATGATCGCGTCCGGTGCGCCGGGCATGACGGCGTCGAGATCGGCCTCGCTCATTCCGGTGGTCAGGCCGTTGATGCGCACGATCAGCAGCGGGCGCTTCGGCAGCGCGCGTGCCGAATCGAGAAAGGCGCGGGTGATCTCGCGCGCCTGCGGCTTGCCGTCGAGCGCGACGGAATCCTCGAGATCGAGGATCAGGGCGTCGGCGCCGCTGTCCAGGCCCTTCTGCTGCTTCTTGGGGCTGTCGCCCGGCACGAACAGGAGCGAGCGCATCCGGGTCAGACCGCGACCGTGGCGGGTGCCGGCCGCTTGCGCATGAAGGCCTGGCGGCGGCACTGCGCGACGAGCGTGCCGTCCTGCTTGTAGGCCTTGTGCAGGAAGTCGACGATGCCGGCATCGGGCCGCGAGCGCGACTCGCGCTTGGCGACGATCTCGGTGGTGCAGTTGATCGTGTCGCCCTCGAAGAGCGGGGCGGGGAAGCCGACATCGGTCATGCCGAGATTGCCGATGGTGGTGCCGACGGTGGTGTCGTTGACGGATATGCCGATCATCAGCCCAAGCGTGAACAGCGAGTTCATCAGCGGCTTGCCCCATTCGGTCTCGGTCGCGCAGAAATGCGCATCGATATGAAGAGGTTGCGGATTGAGGGTCATGTTCGAGAACAACATGTTGTCCATCTGCGTGACGGTGCGCGTCAGGCCGTGCTCGATGACTGCGCCGACCTGGAAATCCTCGAAATAGATCCCGCCACGCTTGTGACGCACCACATCCGCCATCGACGCCTCCGCCTTCGCTAAGGCCGGCCGCTGAGCCGGCGCGAGAAGTCGTAGAATGCCGCCCGCCGGTAGGGAAGCGGAAAGCGCGGCGTTAAGCTCCGGCAGGGCATCTTAACGGTTCGCTTACCATAATGGAGCAGTCTTCGGACTGCGCTTCCGCGCTGCGCGGCGGCTGCATGCCGAAGGTCTCGATGTTCCTCTTCACCACGCCGCAGAGCCGCGACGCGCAGCCCGCCAATCCGGTCGTCAGCGCCATTCGCCAGGGCGCCGAAAAGACGGGTGCGGGCTTCGACTATCTGCTTAAGACGGCGCAGCGCGAATCCTCGCTGGAGCCGGACGCCAAGGCGAAGACATCGAGCGCCACGGGGCTCTTCCAGTTCATCGAGCAGACCTGGCTCTCCATGGTGAAGCAGGAGGGCCCGAAGCAGGGGCTCTCGCAATATGCCGACGCCATCTCCGAGAGCGGCGGGCGGCTTACCGTTTCCGATCCGGCGGCGCGGGAGAAGATCCTGCAGCTGCGCAATGATCCGCAGGTCGCGGCCGTCATGGCCGGGGCCCTGACGCAGAAGAATCGCGACCAGCTAGCCGGTGCGCTCGGGCGCCCGCCGCAGGGTGGCGAGCTCTATATGGCGCATGTGCTGGGTGCGCGCGGCGCCTCCGACCTGATCCGGACGGCCGCCAGCGATCCGAGCCGGGTCGCGGCCAGGGATTTTCCCGAGGCCGCTACCGCCAACCGCTCGATCTTCTACGACAAGGCGGGCCGGGCGCGCAGCGTCCAGGAGGTCTACGGGGTGCTGGCCGCAAGCCATGCCAGCACGCAGGTCGCCGCCACCACGACACAAGGCGCCCAATCGGGGCAGGGCGATATTCCCGAGGTCGAGATCGCTGCCGCGCTGCGGCCGGGCCGGGCAAAGGGGCTCGTCGGCCTGTTCTCGACAGGCGGCTCGCGCGATCCGGTCTCGAAAGCCGTCGCCAATCTCTGGACCACGCCGATCCAGGGCGGCACGCGCATGGCGTCGCTCGGGGGGGGCGAGCGCTATTTCCCGCGCCCTGGCCAGAGCGATGCGAACGCGGCGTCGGACGCGAGCGCATCAGCCGCCAGCGCGATGCCCGTCGATGCCGGCAAGGTCGTCAGCGCGCCGCTGCCGCCTTCGCGGCCGAGCGAGCTGTCACCGGTCACTGCTGCCGCGCCACAGCCCGTGGGCAAGGCCCGCCGCGCGCCGCTCGATCTCTCCTCCTTCATGACCCGGCGAGGCGGAGCATGATCGTTCGCCGTTTCCTGCTCTGGGCTCGCACGGCCCCAGCCGAGCCGCGCGCTGCGGGCGCCGCCGCGCTGGCTGGAGCCTATCTGCGGTCCGGCATGTCAGATGAGGATCGCCGCGAAGCCGAAACCGCGCTGATCGCCTTGATCGACGATCCTTCGCCGCTGGTGCGCCGGGCGATCGCCGAGGAAATGGCGCCGTCGATGCGCACGCCGCGCAACCTCGCGCTCGGCCTCATCGCCGATCAGGGCGATGTCGCGGCGCTGGTGCTGGCACACTCGCCGGTGCTCACCGAGGCCGACCTCGTGGATGCCGCCGCCGTCGGCGACACGCTGGCGCAACGCGCCATCGCGATGCGCCGTTGCCTGCCGGTGAGCGTCTGTGCGGCGCTGGCCGAGGTCGGCTGCGAGGAGGCTCTGGTCACGCTGGCCGGCAATCGCACGGCCGAAATCCCGGATTTCTCCTTCGAACGCATCGTCGAACGCTTCGGCGACAGCGGCGGCCTGCGCGAGGCCTTGCTGGAGCGGGCCGATCTTCCCGCCGGCTTGCGCCAGGCGATCGCGGCCAGGGTTTCCGAGACGCTGGCGAGCTTCGTCGCGGGATGCGGCTGGCTGACGCCTGAGCGCAGCGCAAGGCTGGCGCGGGAATCGACCGAGCGAGTCGCGGTGGCGCTTGCCGCCGGCGGCGAGGCGACCGACGCGCCGGCGATCGTCGAGGTCCTGCGGGCCACCGGCCGGCTGACGCCCGGCCTGATGCTGCGTTCGCTGCTCAGTGGCGAGCCGGCGCTGGCCGAAGCCGCCTTCGTTTCGCTGTCGGACCTGCCGGCCGGCCGGGTCGCGGCGCTGCTGCGCGACCGGCGTGGCGCCGGGCTCAAGGCGCTCTGCCGCAAGGCCGGGCTGCCGGCAGCGCTCGAACTGGCTTTCATCGCCGCGATCCTCGCCCTCAACGCGCGGGGCTTCGATGCCGGCAGCGCGCGGCACGGCATCGACCGCGAATTGCTGCGCGACGTCCTGATCGCTTGCGAGGGAATGGCGGGGCCGGAAGCGGATGCGCTGATGGCGCTGCTGCGGCGCATGGATGCGGAGGCTGCCCGCGAGGAGGCGAAGGCCATGGCGGATTCGCTTGCCGACGACGCGGCGCTCGCCCTGATGATCGAGGCCGACCCATCCTTCCTGATAGAGCTCGAAGCCGGCGACCTGCGCGACGCAGCCTGAGACGAGGTCTCAGTAACCGAATTGTTCGCGCAGGATGCGCTCGTCCAGGCTGTGGCCGGGGTCGTGCAGCATGACCAGATCGACATCGCGGTCGATTTCGATCGAGACGGAGCTGACCTCGTCGATCTGGGTGTGGTCGGCGACAGCGCTGACCGGTCGCTTGTCGGCTTCCAACACCTCTATGAAGACCTTGGCATGGTCAGGCAGCAGCGCGCCGCGCCAGCGGCGGGGCCGAAATGCCGAGATCGGCGTGAGCGCGAGAAGGGGCGCATCCAGCGGCAGAATCGGCCCGTTGGCCGAGAGATTGTAGGCGGTGGAGCCGGCCGGCGTCGCCAGCAGAAGCCCGTCTGCTATCAGCTCCGAAAGCCGCACCTGCCCGTCGACCGAGATGCGCAGTTTTGCGGCCTGGTAGGAGCGGCGCAGCAGCGAGACCTCGTTGATCGCCTTGGACTGCACCGTCACGCCGTTGCGGTCGACCGCTTCCATCGAGAGCGGGTGGACGACACTGCGCTCGGCCATTTCAAGCCGCTTGCGCAGCCCGCGCTCCTTGAATTCGTTCATCAGGAAGCCGACGGAGCCGCGATTGATCCCGTAGATCGGCTTGCCCGTTCCGAGAAAGCGGTGGAGCGTCTGCAGCATCAGCCCGTCGCCGCCAAGCGCGACGACGACGTCGGCCTCGGCCGGAGCGGCATTGCCATAGCGCTCGACCAGCTTGTCGAGCGCTGCCCGCGCCTCAGGGGTATCGCTGGCGACGAAGGAGATCGCGCCGAAACGTTCGGTCATAGCGTGTCCTGAAGCGGCAGGCCTTGCGGCATGGGCGCAGGCTTAACACGACCGGGCCGCAGGCCGCGAGACTCCGCCGACGATAAAACCCGCCGGAGCCCGCCGTTTATGGACGGAACCGCGCCGTCATTCCGGGGCATCGCGCCAGCGATGAGCCCGGAACCGAGAACCGGTGCCCTCGGTGATGAAGGCGCGGCGATGGTCATGCTTGAGATAGGCGGCATCGGTTCTGGGTTCCGGGCTCGGTCTTTCAGACCGCCCCGGAATGACTGAGTGGTTCCGTCTCAAGACGGCAGCCTCGGACGAAAAAGGCCGGGCTGGATGCCCGGCCTCGATCGAAAGCACTGAGGCGAAGCCCGTCAGATCGCCGGGCTCCACTGCACCGGCACCATTTCGAAGCCCTTGCCGTCCTTGGCGATATGGCCGACGGCCGGGAAGGGCGCATGGTAGAAGGCGACCTGCATCCGGTCGGCCGAGACCATGTCGAGCAGCTTGCGGCGGGTGGCGGCGGCTTGGGGGCCGTCCATGTCAAAAACAGCCGACCAGTCGGGATTGCGCACGAAGAGCGCGGGATGATTGGTCGTGTCCGACATGATCATCAGCTTGCCGTTGCCGGAGGTGAGCGCGAAGACGGTGTGGCCGGGCGTATGGCCGGGCGCCGCGATCGGGGTCAGGCCCGGCAGGATCTCCTTGCCCGGCTCGAACTGCTTCACATCCTTCGCGACGGGGCCGAAGACGCGCCGTACGCCGGCGAAGGCGCCCTTCATGGCCTCCGGGGCGGCGCTCATCTTGGCGTCGTCCATCCAGAAGGCCCATTCGGCGGCCGGCACCATCACTTCCGCGTTCGGGAAGACGGCGCTGCCGTCCTTCAGCCGGAAGCCGTTGATGTGGTCGCCGTGGAAATGGCTGAACACCACGGTCGAGACGTCCTTCGGATCGAAGCCGGCGGCCTTGAAGTTCGTCATCCAGCTGCCAGATGTCGGCGCGCCGGAATCGCCGTTGCCGGTGTCGATCAGCGTGAGCTTGCCGCCGCTCTGGATCGCGAGGGTGGTGAAGGTGATGTTCAGCGCATCCTGCGGCAGGAAGGCCTGCTCCATCGCCTTCTTGACGTCGGCCAGCTCGGCATTGCGAACGAAGCCTTCGAGCGGGCGCTTGCCGAAGCCGTCATTGATCGCGGTCAGCGTGATGTCGCCGATCTTGTAGCGGTAGAATCCGGGAGCTTGGTTCACGGGAACTCCTTGGGCTTGGGCCAGACCAACCCCGGGAAGGTCCAGGGTCGTAGCGGCAACGAGAGCACCCGCGCCGACGATGGCGGCGCGGCGTGAAATAGTGACGTCATGCATGGTTTTCTCCCCTCAAGTCACAGGCAAACTAACGAGGGGAAGTGACTGTTCAACCGCCATGATCTGCCCATGGGTCAAGTTTCCGTGAGGCGGGAAGCCGATGCGGGCACTGCCGCTATCTGGTCGGTTTCGGTTTCTGCCCGCGCAACGGGTTCGCGACGGGCGAGGGCGCGCAGCATGGCCGCACACAGAGCGAGAGAACCCATCACACCATGGCCCGAGCAGTCGGCGACCAGCGCCTGGAAAGCCATGGGATCATCGCCGGCGAGGCATTGCAGGCTCCAGCTCCAGCTGGGAGCCTTCTGCCGCAGCAGGGAAACGGCCACGTCGATATCGGCGCTGACGGCGCCGAGCGTCTTCCAGAAAGAGCCGTGCTGATAGATGCCGCCGGCCGGCGTGCGGCGCGTGGCAAGCCGCGTCGGCTTGCGCCGCACGATGTAGCCGAGCGCCTCATAGATATCGGCATCCAGCTCCCTTGTGGGCTTGCTGGAGGTCTCGCAGCGCGCGGCCAATGTCAGGAGATAAGTCCGGTCGTCCATTCCGGTTCGCATAGGGATCGAGCAGCGATGAGGCCGCCGGATGGCGGCTCTGTTAACCCGACATCTACCCCAGAATGATGTGTGCCGGCCAGCCATCTGTTCCGGCCGGCGTTGCAGGTAGGCTCGATCCGACCGGTCAGGGCTCGACATTGCCGCGAGCGCGGCCTCCGGGAACCCTGCAGGAGCAGCCTGTGCCGAGCGGAGCAGGCTCATAGAGCGTGCAGATCTTCACCGGCGTGCTGCACTGGGCACCACTTGCCGCGGGGAGAACCTCGTAAGCCGGGTAGGCAGGATACCCATAGGCGGGGTAGGAGGCCGCGGCGCCGATCACCGCTGCGGTGGCGAGGCCGGACGCCACGCCCCAATAAGGATAATAGCCGCCGCCCCAATAGCGCCGGTAGGGGTAATACCCGCCCCAAGCGCGGCGCGGATAAAAGCCGGCGCCGTACCAGCCGCCTCGCGCGCCCCATCCGCCGCGCCATCCGGAACCGTAGCCCGGGAAACCGGGGCGCACCCCATAGGCTCTCATTCCGATTCCATGGGTGCGAAATCCGCCGCCATGAAACCCGCCGCCATGAAACCCGCCACCATGAAATCCGCCGGCACGAAAACCGCCGCCTCCGTAACGAGGTTGCGACAAGGTCTCCGTGGCGCTGGCTAGCAGCAATGGTGCGATGGAAGCGGCGACGAGCAGAGAACGGCGCATGCGAACCTCCCCCCGAAAAGGCAGTCACCCCAAACACTGAACGTTGATTGGTGGCTCAGGTTCCGCCGGCGGCGCAGCGATCAATCGAACCAGCGCGACTGCGATTTGCAGCGATAGCCGACAAAGCAGGCGTCGCGGTCGCGGCTCGGCACCCAGGCTGGGTCGAGGCCCTCGTCGAACTGGCAGAAGCTGCGGTCGCGAACGAAGCGGTCATAGGTGAAGCCGCCCGTGCCGAGGACGATGGCGCCTTGGGTCTGGACGTCGCTCTGGCTCGCGGCGCAGGGGCGCGAGACGGTCGAGGGGCGTGACTGGGCGGTCGCGATCCCCGCATTCAGCACAAGAGCGAGCGTGAGAGCGATGACCTTCATCGAAGCCTCCGGGCCTGGCGAGGCGGATAACCGTTCCGCCCGCCAAAACGTTCCCAGAGCAGGATGGATGTCAATCCTGCCCAGCATTGCCCCACACAGTCAGCTCAAGCTGCGACGCCGGCAAGCGGCCCGGTGATCGCGGTAATCGACCTGATCTCGCTGGCGACCTTGTCGGCGATGGCCTTGGGGTGATCCTCCTGGAGATAGTGACGCCCAGCCCCGAGCAGAACGAACTTGCAGTTCGTCAGGCCTGCGGCGAAGGCGGCACCGAAAGCCGGCGAAACCAGCGCTCCGGGCTCGCCCGCGAAAAGCACCTTGCGATAGGTCGAGGTCGCGAGCGCGCGATGGGCCTCGCTCAGCCGGTCCCAGACATCGGCGGGCTTGCGCTCGATCGGTAGCTCGTTCGGCAGGCGCCAGACCGGCAGCCGGCTTTCGCGGGTCGGGAAGGGCGCGCGATAGACATCCATCTCCGCAGGGGCGAGGGGACGGGTGATCGAGGCGGGCAGGACCCGACCAAGGGCGCTCTGTCGTTGAGCAGATCATCGCGCGCGATTTAAAGGGAGAGATGCGCTCTAATCTTCGCGCGACCGCGAGTAAAACGCGCGACGAGTTCTCGAAGGTGCAACTTGGCTAACGCGCTTCCAGGGGCCTGTGGGGCGCCTGTCGGGCTATGCGAGGAAGCTGGTCGAGACCGAACGGCCCGCACAGCGAGAGCTGCGAGGCCATCTTCGGGTGACGCGGAAGCTGACGCTTGGCCAGGAAGAGGCCGTACCGGCTGGCGGGCTCGCTGGTGCTCCCGATGCCGAGGCAGATCGATCCAACCTGTCTGGTCGCATCGCGACTCGACAGGGAGCCCGCAATTATGCCGAGCGCTTCTTGCGGTCGTCCTTGCGGTTATCCTGCTCGACCACCACCTTGCCCGACCTCATGATGGTCGCGATTGCCAGCGGTGGCTTGCCGGATTTCTCCGAAATCGCCTGGTCCTGTTCCATGATCGTCGAGCGCGCAGGCTCGTCCCCATCCAGGCCGCCGAGCAATGCGGTTGGCACCCGCCGGTTGGAGGTTCGGGAGCCATCCTCATAGACGACGTCGAACATGGTGAACTCGGTGTCGAGCGCTTTGGATTTCGTTCGCTTTGCCATTCCCGCTTCCTCGACGCGATGCTTGCCGGTTACCCGAAGGATGGCTGGTGCCGGCGGAGAGGATCGAACTCCCGACCTTCGGTTTACAAAACCGCTGCACTACCGCTGTGCTACGCCGGCGCCGTGGCGTCCAGTTTCGGGGCTGGACCGGATCGCTCGCGGACGGCGCAAGCAATCGGTGCAGCGGTTATCAGCGGATGGCCCCGAGGGCAAGCGCGATGCTCGGCCTCCCCCCGACTTTCCGGGTACTTAAAACGAAAAAGCCCCGCCTCAACCGAGGCGGGGCCAGGATCGCCGTCAGGCGATGATCACTTCAGGATGTCGCGGTTCTTGGTTTCCGGCAGGAACAGCAGGCCGATCACGAAGGTGCCGAGCGCCACGATGATCGGATACCACAGGCCGGAGAAGATGTTGCCGCTGGCCGCCACGATGGCGAAGGCCGTCGGGGGCAGGAAGCCACCGAACCAGCCATTGCCGATGTGGTAGGGCAGCGACATGCCGGAGTAGCGGATGCGGGTCGGGAAGAGTTCGACCAGCAGGGCCGCGATCGGGCCGTAGACCATCGTAACGAAGAGGACGAGCACGAAGAGGATGCCCACTGCCTTCATGGCGCGGCCGTCGGTCAGCACCTGGCCGATGGAGGGCGTCTTCAGGATCGTGGCGTCACCAGCCTTCGGATAGCCGGCGGTCTGGGCGGCGGCGACGAGCTCGGCAGCGCCGACAGGCGCATCCGCACCGTTGATGGTCGCCTTGAGCGGCGAGCCGGCCGGTCCGGGTACCAGATCGTAGTGGATCGAGTTGGTGGCCAGGGTACGGCGGACGACGTCGCACGGCTTGGTGAAGGTCCGCACGCCGACGGGGTCGAAGAGCGTGCCGCACTGCGCCGGATCGGAGGTGAGGACCAGCTTCACGTTGTCGGTGGCCGCGATCAGCTTCGGGTTGGCCGTGTTCGCGAGCATCGTGAACAGCGGGAAGTAGGTCAGCGCCGCGATCAGGCAGCCGGCGAGCAGGATGGGCTTGCGGCCGATCTTGTCCGAGAGCCAGCCGAAGAGGATGAAGAACGGCGTGCCGGCGAGCAGCGAGAGCGCGATCAGCAGGTTGGCGGTGGTGCCGTCGATCTTCAGCGTCTGCGTCAGGAAGAACAACGCGTAGAACTGGCCGGTGTACCAGACGACGGCCTGGCCGGCGGTGCCGCCGAACAGGGCGATGAGGCCGATCTTGGCATTCTCCCAGTTGCCGAAGGCCTCGCGGAGCGGCGCCTTCGAGTGCGTGCCCTCTTCCTTCATCTTCACGAAGGCCGGCGATTCGGCGAGCTGGAGACGGATCCAGATCGAGAAGCCGAGCAGGATGATCGAGAGCAGGAACGGAATGCGCCAGCCCCAGGCGGCGAAAGCCTCCGGCGACATGCTGAGGCGCAGGCCGAGGATGACGATCAGCGATAGGAACAGGCCGACCGTCGCGGTCGTCTGAATCCAGGAGGTGTAGAAGCCACGGCGGCCCATCGGGGCGTGCTCTGCGACATAGGTCGCGGCACCGCCGTATTCGCCACCGAGCGCGAGGCCCTGCAGCAGGCGGCAGATGATGAAGGCCGTGGGCGCGAGATAGCCGATCGTCGCGAAGCTCGGGAGCAGGCCGACGACGAAGGTCGCGAGGCCCATGACGGTCATCGTCACGAGGAAGGTGTATTTGCGGCCGATCATGTCGCCGAGGCGGCCGAAGAACAGCGCGCCGAACGGGCGGACCGCGAAGCCGGCGGCGAAACCGAACAGCACGAAGATGAACTTCGCCGTGTCGTTGTCGCCGGGCACGAAGGTCTGGGCGATGTTGGCGGCGAGCGAGCCTGCCAGGTAGAAGTCATACCACTCGAAGACCGTTCCGGCCGACGAGGCGATGATGACCTTCCTTTCTTCCTTGGTCATCGGGCGCGGCGCTGCGGCCGACCCCGATGTCTGCGATGCCATGCTCATGGCGCTTGTCTCCCCTGGTGAAATTCCAAGCCGGGATGTCCCGGCCGCTTCGTTCCGCGCGTCTCGCGTTTCTGACGTGGCGATGAGCGCGCTGCCGGCCGGAGGACGAATCCTGCCATGCCAGCCTGGACCGAAGGTTTGCGCGCCTGATTGTCGCAGGGCAATCAAGCACTTGGTCTTGCACCGTTCGTCTTAAGACTATCGGCGGGGCGGGGAGAGGCGGTTAGCTGTGGAAAAGCAGTGGCTTTCCTGCACGCGCAAACCCACTATACTCGGCTTCGGGAGGCCTGACGAGATGCGGTCGAGGAGACGCGCGATGCTGCGGCTTGCCATCACCCTATCCTGCAGTTTTTTCGTCGCGGCCACGCTGTCGACGAGCGTGTTCGCGGCCGGGCGCAGCTTCGGGCCCGCAGCGCCGGTCGGCATTGGCCACGGGCGGCCGGGCCTCGCCCATCCTCACCCGGGCGTCCGGCCCTGGCGTGGTGCGGATCGCAGGGCCTATGGCCGGCATCATCGCCAGCTGGGCTGGGGCGGCTTCGACTATCCCTGGGCCTGGCCCGGTTTCGACACGGCGTCCGGCGGCGTCACCGTCATCGAACGGCAGGTCGAGGCACCGAAGCCGATCGATCCATACGCCTTCGAGAACCTGATGCCGCGAGCCGGCATCCGGCCCTCGCCCACGCCGGAGCCGACGATCTATCGTCTCGAGGGCCCGCGCTCGCGTCCGGTGGCCCGGGTCATCCGGATCGCCGGTGCCGACGATGCGCGAGACGGCGCACGCAGCCGTTTCGCACATGCCGAGACGGGCGCGCTCCTGCTGACGGTGCCGCGCCGCTGACGGCTGTCAGGGCTGGCGACTCGCGACATAGAGCGCGATCGCCGTGGCGTTGGAGACGTTGAGGCTGGTGATCGCGCCGGGCACTTCGAGCCGCGCGACATGGTCGCAGAGTTCGCGCGTGCGCTGTCTCAGGCCCTTGCCCTCGGCGCCCATCACCATGACGAGGGGCCGCCCCAGCGCGACATCGTCGAGCGCCACATCGCCATCCGAATCGAAGCCGATGCGCAGGAAGCCGCGGGCGCCCAGCGTGTCCAGCGCATCGCCGAGATTGCGCACGGCGATGAGCGGCACATGCTCCAAGGCTCCGGAGGCCGATTTCGCGAGAACGCCGGTCGCGGCCGGCGAATGGCGGATGGTGACGATGACGGCTGCCGCGCCGAATGCCGCGGCCGAACGCAGGATGGCGCCGACATTATGCGGATCGGTGATCTGGTCGAGCGCCAGCACGACCGCATCGTCCGACAGGCTGTCGAGCTCGGGCGAGGGCAGGGGATCGCAGACGAGATAGAGGCCCTGATGCACCGAATCGGGCGTCAGCAGGCGGTCTATCTCGGAGGGGCGCACGATCTCCGGCTCGAGCGGCAGCGTGCCGACCTGCTCCTCCAGGCGCCGCAGCCCGTTCTCGGTCGCGAGCAGGCGCCGGTGATGGCGTTGCGGGTTGCGCAGGGCCTCGACGACGGGATGGACGCCATAGAGCACGGCCTCGTCGATGTCGCCGGGGCGATGCGGCGGCGGGGCTCCGGTGCGGCGGGCGTTGCCGGGTCTGCCGCCCGCAGGCCGGGCTTGTTTCGGGCGAAATGGCGGGGCCATCGCATTCTCCAGAATTCACCGGATTGCCGTGCCATGGCGCGGCGCGCTTGGCCAGTGCGAAGCGCCCGGCCAAGGCGGATCTCCCAAGATGGATCGCAGAGGAAAGGACAGATCATGACAAGCGAGACCGACCGGCTGATCGTGATCACTGGAGGGCCCGGATCGGGAAAGACGACGCTGATCGAGGCGCTGGCAGGGCTCGGACACGCCACACGGCCGGAGGCCGGCCGGGCGATCATCCGCGAGCAGCAGGCGATCGGCGGCGAGGGATTGCCCTGGAAAGACCGTGCTGCATTCGCCGAGCTGATGCTCGCGGCGGATCTGCGCAGTCATGACGAAGCGCGCCGGCAAAGCGGGCTGGTGTTCTTCGACCGGGGCCTGCCCGATATCGCGGGCTATCTCGCATTGTGTGGCCTGCCGGTGCCTGAGCCTATCGAGGAGGCGGCGCAGCGCTTCCGTTATCGCAGCACGGTCTTCATCGCTCCGCCCTGGCGCGACATCTTCGGGCAGGATGCGGAGCGGAGGCAGGATTTCGCGGAGGCCGAGCGGACCTGCGAGGCCATGGCCCGGACCTATCCGCGCTTTGGCTACGATCTCGTCGAATTGCCCTGTGACAGCGTCGAAGCCCGCATCGATTTCATGCTGAAGCGTCTCGGCACCGCGGCCTGAGCGAATTCCGGCTCATGGGCGCCTCACAACGAATTCGCGCCTCCGGTCGTTTTGCCGTTGACAGGGCGCGGCCCGGTCACCATAAGTCCGGCCGCGCCTGCCGGTCGTCGCGAAAGTGACATATCGGTGGCCCTCGGCTCGCTGAGCCGATCGAGGGCGCAGGCGGGGGAATGTCCCGAGCGGCAAAGGGGGCGGACTGTAAATCCGCTGGCTATGCCTTCGCAGGTTCGAGTCCTGCTTCCCCCACCACCTCTCTCCTAAAGATCTGATATCGATCGGCTTTCGGACCCCGCGCCGGAACGGCGTCGCCAGATTCGGCGACGCCCGATCGAGCTATGCGAGACGCCCGGCGTTTACCGGAGCGGCGGAGCGTAGAGCACGCCGCCCATGCTCCAGAGCTGGTTGAGGCCGCGCGGGATGGCGAGCTTCGAGCCGGTGCCGAGGTTGCGCTCGTAGATCTCGGCGTAGTTGCCGGTCGCCTTGACGGCGCGGACCGCCCAGTCGGCATCAAGCCCCATCGCCTTGCCGAAGCCGCCTTCGGCGCCGGTGAAGCGACGCACATCGGGCTTCTGCGACTTCAGGGCCTCGTCGACATTGGCGGTGGCGATGCCGAGTTCCTCCGCGTTGACCAGGGCGAAGTTCACCCATTTCACCACGTTGAACCAGGGGAAGTCGTCCGAGCGCACGACGGGTCCGAGCGGCTCCTTCGAGATCACGTCCGGCAGCACGATCGCCTCGGCGGGCTTTGCCAGCCGGACGCGCTCGCCGTGCAGGGCCGATTGGTCGCGGGTCAGCACATCGCATTGGCCGCCCTCGAAGGCTGAAAAGGCCTCTGCTGCGCTCGGAAACACCTTCTCCTCATAGGTCATGGAATTGGCCTTGAAGAAGTCGGCGAGGTTGAGCTGTGTCGTCGTCCCGGCCTCGACGCAGATCTTCGCCTTGTCGAGGGACAGTGCGCTGTCGACCTTCAAAGAGCGCTTCGCCAGGAAGCCCTGGCCGTCATGATAGGTGATACCCGCGAATGCGAGCCCCAGCTCCGCTTCGCGGCCGAGCGTCCAGGTCGAGTTGCGTGCGAGCAGATCGACCTTGCTGGCCTTCAGCGCGTCGAAGCGCTCGCTGGCGGAGAGCGGCGTGAAGGCGACCTTGCCGGGATCACCGAGAATCGCGGCTGCGACGGCGCGGCAGAAGTCGACGTCGAAGCCGCTCCAGTTGCCTTGCGCGTCCTTGGCGGAGAAGCCGAGCACACCCTCGCTGACGCCGCATTGAAGCGTGCCGCGCTGCTTCACCGTATCGAGCGTGCCGGCCATCGCCGGCGCGACGAGGACGGCTGCGAGCGCAGCGCCGGCAGCAAGGCCGGGCAGGCGAAACCATGAGGCCTTCGACATCGCATTCTTCCCCCTTAGGATGTGGCTGCCGATGGCGCCGGTCACAGCGTGGCCTTGTGGCGGATGATCACTTTGGTCCCGAGCGGGACGCGCTCGTAGAGATCGACGATGTCGCCGTTGGCGAGCCGGAAGCAGCCGGACGAGATCGCCTCTCCGATGGTCTCGGGCTGGTTGGTGCCGTGGATGCGGAACACCGTCGAGCCGAGATAGAGGGCGCGCGCGCCCATCGGATTACCCGGGCCGCCGGCCATGAAACGCGGCAGATAGGGCTGACGCTGCAGCATCTCCGGCGGCGGGCGCCAATCCGGCCACTCGGCCTTGCGGCTGACCTGGACCTGTCCGGACCAGGTGAAGCCCTCGCGGCCGACGCCGATGCCGTAGCGCAGGGCGCGGTTATTGCCCTGGACGATGTAGAGGAAGCGCTCGCCCGAATGGATCACGACCGTGCCCGCCGGCTCGCTGGAGCGGAACAGCACCATCTGGCGGGCATAGGGCCCGTCGGTGATGCTGACCTCCTCGGTGGAGACGCGGCCGGGTTCGTCGCCGATCTCCATTGTCTCCTTCATCGCCCCAGGCGGGCGAGGCTGCGCCAGGGCGCCGCCAAGCAGGGCCGTCATAACGAATCCGGCCGCGACGAAACCGGGAAGGGTCTTGCGGGAGAGGATCATGTCTCGTCAGCTCCGGTCAGCGGCAGCGGATGAAGATGAAGGTGCCGTAACGCCGGTGCGCATCGGGATCGACGAAGCGCATCACCAGTTCGTTCGGCTTGACCGAGAGCAGCTCGCGGTCCTGCGGGTCGCCTGCCGGCGCCTCGAAGCCGAGGAAGGTCCTGCCGCCAGCCCCGGCCTTGAGCCTGAGCTCATAGGGCTTGGGGTCATCGGCGACATGCATCATCACCCCGTCGCCGGCACCCTTGGCGATCGTGTAGGGCTGGTTGCACTGCGCCCGCGCTTCCGACTCGGTGCGCTTGCGGTCCTTCTCCGTGTGGAAGGAGGCGATCCCCCAGCGCCCTATAAGGGCGTCACGGGTGACATTGGTCGGCGCAGGGGCGCTTTGCGTCGCGCTCGCCAGGGGCGAGAGCCCCTCGCCACCGCCGCAGCCCGCCAGCAGCAGCGCCACCAGAACGCTCCCTCCGAGAGACGCGACCCCGAAACCAGCACCGCCGGCCCTAAACCCAATCTGTCTCATCGGTCCTCCATCACGGTGCAGTCAAAGTCGAAGCGATGCGTCGTGGTGTCAGGCGAGCGGCTGCGCGATGGCTAAAGGAGCATTGCCGGGCGATCGATCTTGCAGCGGCTGATCGCTCGGCGTTCATCGGCGTCCTGGCGGCCCCCTGGCCAGAGATACGGTAGCGATTTCGACAGCACAGCCGCAAACGCGATCGGGATCAAGCCCCAATTATGCTTGTGCTCGTCTGCAACCCTATCCGCCCCTGTTGTCATAGGCGTTGTCCTTGGATGCATCCGTGCCGGCCGGAGCTCTGGCCTGCGCCGCCAGATGCTGCTTCAGGGCCGCCAGTTTCTCCGCCGACCAGCGCCCGGTGCCGAGGACGGCCGTCCAGCCTTCGACATAGTGCTCCGGTGCATAGACATGCCCGTAGCCCATGGGGGTGCTTGTCGCGACGGCCATGTCGAGCGCCAGCTGCAGCATGGTGACGACCGGGTACCAGCGCAGCTCGGACGAAACGTCGGGGCCACGCGGCGACTGCATCCAGGCCGGCTGCCGATAGGCATCCCGGTAGTCGAAGAAGACGATCGGATCGCTCGCATACTGGAGATAGACCAGCCGCATCGGCCCCCACGGGCGATCCGCCGGTACGGTCGGGCCGTTATGGTTCATGAAGCGGACCACGCGCCCGTCGCGGAATTCCGGGAGCCATTGCGGCGTCCCGGGGTTGCGGGCCTCGGTGATCGAGCGCCAGCCCGGGGTTTCGAAAGGTGGGCCGCTCCAGAGCGCGCCGTCGATCGGGTCCCCGATCATCTCGAACAGCTCGGCGGATTTCTCGGAGTTCATCGCCCCGAGGCTGAGGCCGTGCAGGTAGAGCTTCGGACGTGCATCGTGTGGCAGCGCCGTCCAGTGGCGGTAGATCTCGCGGAAGAGCGCGCGGGCGGTCTCGGCGCCGTATTCGGGCTGGGTCAGCAAGGATAGGGGGCTGCTGAGATAGGAGTACTGCACCGCGACGCTGGCGACGTCGCCATCGCGAAGATATTCGAGCGCGTTCATCGCCGAGGGGTCGACCCAGCCCGTGCCGGTCGGCGTGACGACGATGAGCGTCGAACGCGCGAAGCCGCCGACGCGCTTGAGCTCCTCCAGCGCCAGCTTCGCGCGCGCCTCCGGCGTCTCGGCGCCCCGCAATCCGACATAGACCCGGATCGGTTCCTGGGCAGGATGCCCGGTCTGCGTTCCGATTCGTTCGGCGCTCGGCCCGGCGGCGATGAACTCGCGGCCGGCGCGGCCGAGTTCTCGCCAGCTGACGAGGGAGGCCGGGCTGCCGGTCTTCTTGGGATCGGTCGGCTGCGCACGCTCGGGTTCGAGCCGGGCATCCAATTCGCGATAGGACGAATCCAGCACGCGGAAGACCGCGCTCGCCAGCACGTTGCTCGCCAGCGACCAGAACAGCAGCGCTGCCAGGCCGATGCCGATCGCTGTGGCGAGCCGAGGTGGTATGAAACGCCTGATGATGCCAACCAGCCAGCCGGCCAGCCGCTTGAACAGGCGCGCGATGACCAGCGCGAGCGCGAAGGTCGCGAATGCCACGAGGCAGAGCTTGGTCGGGTGCGAGCTCGGCAGATGAGGCAGGTCGAAGACGGCGCGGACGGAGTTCTGCCATTCCGCCGCCTTCCACAGGAAGAGCAGTGCGATCAGCAGGGACAGCAGAAGGGCCACCGCATTGGTTGGCCGCCGCAGTCGGTCGGACGGCTTCGGCAGTTCGAGATAGCGCCAGAGCTGTCGCGACAGCACGCCGAGGCCATAACCGATCGCAAAGCAGATGCCGGCGAGCGCGCCCTGCGTGAGATAGCTGCGCGGCACGAGGGTCGGCGTCAGAGCAGCTGCGAAAAGCAGCGTTCCCAGAACCAATCCTACGCCCGACAACGACGACAACTGCCTGCGAATCCAACGCGTCACGACCGCTTATCCCCTCGCTCGGATCATTCCGGGCGCTTCGCCGCCAATGTTCCGATCGGCAAAGCGTAGTCGCCGCATGTCTGCGCTGGCAATGCAAGTGAAGCGACGGAGGGTTGCGGTCTAGGCGGTTGCACGTAGCTGTACCAAAATATTATATACATGCTTATGACAAGCATGCCTACCAAGCCGCCGCCGACCGTGGGCTTCCTCCTGCACGACGTCGCGCGGCTGCTGCGCAAGCGCTTCGAGCAGAACGCCCGAGACACCGGGCTAACGCGCTCGCAATGGCAGGTGCTTGCCTATCTCGACCGGAATGCCGGCATCCAGCAGGGGGCGCTCGCCGAGCTCATCGATGTCGAGCCGATCACGGTCGGCCGGATCGTCGACAAGCTGGAGGGCTGCGGGCTTGTCGAGCGAAAGGCCCATCCGACCGACCGGCGGGTCTGGCAGCTCTATCTGACGGAAAAGGCGGGGCCGAAGCTCGACGAGATGCGGGGCCTCGGCGAGATCACCCGGGCCGAGGCCTTCGGCGCCATTCCGGAAGCGGAGCGGGCGCGGCTTCTCGACCTCCTCGAAACCATGAAGACGAATCTCGCAGCCGCCTGCCAGTCGCCGGCGGCCGAAGGGCAGGCCCGCAATGGATGACGCCGTCAGGAAGACCGAAGCAGGCATGGAAACCGTGCCCGAGCCTGAGCCACGCGACAATGTGACCGAGATCCGCCGCGCGGCGGACGCGAAGGGGGCGCAGCAATCCGCGCCCGTCGCGAAGGCGTCCGAGGCCGCGCCGGTCATCGCGTCCGCGCCTACGGCAGCGCGTCCCGCGCGCAATCGCAAGCGCCAGGTCCTGTTCGCGCTGCTGCCGATCGCACTGATCGCGGGCGGATATTATTATGTGAGCGGCGGCCAGGTGATGTCGACCGACAACGCCTATCTGCAGGCCGATATCGTGGGCCTCTCCACCGACGTCGCCGGGATCGTCAGCGAGGTCGATGTCCGCGACAATCAGCCGGTGAAGGCCGGCGACACGCTCTTCAGGCTCGACGACAAGCCGTTCCGCTTCGCACTCGAACGGGCTGATGCGCAGATCGGCGTGGTCCGCAACGATCTCGAAGCGCTGAAGACGAGCTACAAGGGCATGCAGAGCCAGATTGCCCAGGCCGAGAGCGACATCGCCTTCTACCAGACCGCGTTCAAGCGCCAGCAGGACCTCGCCACGAAGTCCGTCGCGTCGCAGGCGACCTACGACCAGGCCAAGCACGACCTCGACGGCGCGCAGCAGAAGCTGGTGCAGTTGCAGAACCAGCTCGCCGGCATCGCCGCCAATCTGAACGGCAAGCCGGATGCGCCGGTCGAGGAACACCCACGCTACCGAGATTCCGTCGCCGCCCGCGCGGAGGCCGCCCGCCAGCTCGATCATACGGTAGTGCGCGCGCCGATGGACGGCATCGTCACCAACGTGCCCTCGCTGCAGAAGGGGCAATATCTGGCGGAGGCGACCAACGCCTTCAGTCTGGTTTCCACCGACCATGTCTGGATCCAGGCGAATCCCAAGGAGACCGAGCTGACCTGGGTCCGCCCGGGCCAGAAGGCCGAGATCTATGTCGACAGCTATCCGGGCGCGAGCTGGAGCGGCACGGTCGACAGCATCAGCCCGGCTTCGGCCGCGAGCTTCTCCCTGTTGCCGGCGCAGAACACCAGCGGCAACTGGGTCAAGGTCGTCCAGCGCATCGCCATGCGCGTGAAGATCGAGACGCCGCCAGAGCGGCCGCAACTGCGCGCAGGCATGAGCGTGACGCTCGACATCGATACCGGCCATGCGCGCGGCCTGCCGGATTTCATCGGCTCGGCTTTCGGCATGAGCAAGAAGACCGAGAACAACCATGGCTAGCGCCGTCGCCGCGGCGGTGACCCCGGTCGCCAACCGCGGCGCCATCACCGCCTGCGTCATCCTCGCGGTGATCATGCAGGCGCTGGACACGACGATCGCCAATGTCGCGTTGCCCTATATCCAGGGCAGCGTCTCGGCCAGCGCGGACCAGATCAACTGGGTCCTGACCTCCTACATCGTCGCCGCGGCGATCATGACGCCGCCTTCGGGTTTCCTGGCCTCCCGCTTCGGGCGCAAGCGCGTGCTGTCCGTGGCGATCATCGGCTTCGTCGTCGCCTCGATCCTGTGCGGCGCCGCGCAGTCGCTGCCGCAGATCGTCGGTTTCCGTTTGATGCAGGGCTTCTTCGGCGCGGCGCTGGTGCCGCTGTCGCAGAGCATCCTGCTCGACATCTACACGCCCGAGGAGCGCGGCTCGGCGATGGCGCTGTTCGGCGTCTCGGTGATGGTCGGGCCGGTGCTGGGGCCGGTGATCGGCGGCTGGCTGACCGAGAACATCTCCTGGCGCTGGGTCTTCTACATCAACCTGCCGCTCGGCATCCTGGCGCTGGCGGGCGTCTCGATCTTCGTCTCGGAAACCAAGTCGAGCGCGGCGGCGAAGCTGGACTGGATCGGCTTCGGCGCGCTCAGCATCGCGATCGGTTCGCTGCAACTCTTCCTCGATCGCGGCGCCCAGCTCGACTGGTTCGACTCGTTCGAGATCATCGTCGAGGCGACGGTCTTCGTCGCGGCGCTCTACATCCTGGTGGTGCACACCTTCACGGCAGAAAATTCCTTCATCAAGCCGCGGCTCTTCCTCGACCGCAATTTCTGCGTCGGGCTGATCTTCATCTTCATCGTCGGCATCTGCTATCTGGCGTCGCTGGCGCTGATGACGCCCTATCTGCAGACGCTGATGGGTTATCCGGTGGTGACGGCCGGCATCGTCATGGGGCCGCGCGGGCTGGGCACCATGGCCTGCATGTTCCTGGTGGGGAAGCTGATCGGCAAGGTCGATACGCGCATCCTGCTCGGCTCCGGCCTGCTGGTCAGCGCCTGGGCGATGTACGACATGTCCGGCTGGACGCCGGACGTTTCGCAGCAGACGATCATGCTGACCGGCTTCCTGCAGGGGGCGGGGCTCGGGCTTTTGTTCGTGCCGCTCACGACGATCACCTTCGCAACGCTGCCGGCGGAATATCGTGGCGACGGCACCGGCCTCTACAACCTGTCGCGCAATATCGGCTCCAGCGTCGGCATCTCGCTCGTGGCCTATCTGCTCACCCGCAACGTGCAGGTGAACCACGCGGAAATCGCGAACTACGTCACGCCGTTCAACCGCATCTTCGACATCCCGGCAATCAGGGAGGCCTGGGACCCGCTCAAGCTCGCCGGCCGCGCCGCGCTCGACGAGGTGGTCACACGCCAGGCGACGATCATCTCCTACATCGACGACTTCAAGCTGTTGATGATCCTGTGCCTTGCCGCGCTGCCATTCCTGGCGCTGCTGCGCACGCCGCGCCAGCAGGCGGCGCCGGCCGACGATCATGCAATCGTCATGGAGTAAGCTTTTGCCCGCGGCGGTCTTGGGCGCGGCGCTTGCGTGCCGACGCGGCATGCCGCAGCGTTAACCGCGTTGCGATAAACTTGAGCGGAAATTTACCTTGAGCTTTTTTTGCGGATCGATTTCAGTCATCTTCGACCATATCGAGTTAACGCAATTTTAACGCTACGAGCCAGTGTCATGCGACCAGAGCGCGTGCAGCCAATTCCGGTGCCATTTCGCATCTCCGGCCCGGATCGGGCGCCGCAGGCGGCGAACGACAACGGCGCCGATATTCATGAAAGCATCGCGAGCCTCATCGTCGGGCGGTCTCTGATCGTCGGCACCATCGTCGCGGTGCTGGCGCTCACGCTCGGCTGGGTCGCATGGCTCGGGCGCGCGATCTGGCGTCTTTTCGCCTGAGAGAAGCGACTCTTCCAAGGAGCGGGCGGGACGCTCGGAAGGCTTCAGCGCGCGTTGGCGAAGGCTTTTCGGCTGAAGACGGTCCGGAAGAGGATCGCGACGTCGAGCCAGAACGACCAGTTGTCGATGTACCAATGATCGTAGGCCACGCGCTTGGCCATCTTCTCGTCCGTATCGGTTTCGCCCCTGAAGCCGTTCACCTGGGCCCAGCCGGTGATGCCCGGCTTGACGTTGTGGCGGCGTGCGTAATTGGCGATCCTGCGCTGGAACTCGACGTCATGGGCAAGCGCGTGCGGGCGCGGGCCGACCAAAGACATATTGCCGGCAATGACGTTCAGGAGCTGCGGCAGCTCGTCGAGATTGTAGCGCCGCAGCACATGGCCGACCCTGGTGATGCGGACATCGTTGCGCCTGGCCTGGACCACGACCTGGCCGTCGTCGGTGGTGGTCATCGTCCGGAACTTGAAGATGCGGAATGCCTGCTGGTTGAAACCATAGCGCCGCTGGCGGAAGAGGACGGGGCCGGGCGAGTCGAGCCGGATCAGGGCTGCGATCATGATGAGGAGCGGCAAGGTCAGGACGAGGCCCAGGGAGGCCGCGACGACGTCGAAGGCGCGCTTGGCGGTGATTTCTGCCCCCGATAGCGGCCGGCGCGTCAGGCGCAGGCTCGAAAACGAGCCGGTGCGAACGATATGCGGCGTTTCAAAACGCTCCATGATCGGCTCGGGCGCAAGATGGATGGCGACCGGGAGATTGGTGAAGGCGCCGACGCAGGCCTCGATCGTCTTCTGCTCGGACCAGGGCAGGACGATGAAGACGGCATCGGGCTGCCTGGCCCGGCAATTCGCCGCGGCGGCGGCCAGATCGGCCGCCATGTCCGCCGGATTGCCATCCTGGCTCGATTTCAGGAACGCGACATCGACGATCGCGAAGCCGACATGCCAGGGTTTGTGCCGGGCGACGAAGGACATGACGTTCTCTTCACGCCCGATCAGGAAGACGCGCTCGGCCGTGATCCGGCCGGCCTTGCTGCCCGCAGCGACCCATTGGACAAGAAGCGAGCGCGACAGCGCGATGACGGGAATGCCGGCGAGATAGGTAGCGAGGATCACGGTGCGCGAATAGTGATCGGCGATCTTGGCGAGGAAGATCAACGCCAGGAACGCGACCATCGTGATGTTCCAGACGACGAAGGCCGATGCGATCTGCCCACGCGGCGAGAGGTAGTTGCCGAGCTGGTAGCGCCCCTGCATCAGATTGATGAAGACAAAGATCGTCGTCAGCATGGCCGCCAGTTCCGGCGTCGCGCCATCGATTCCAAACTCGCCCTGAACTGCGAGATGATAGATGACCGACGCCGCATAGACGAGAGTGCCGACGATGAGCGCGTCGCTCGCCGCGGTGGAGGGGCCGAGCCAATACCGCCAGAGTCGGGGGTGGTTTTGGGGCGTCGCCAGCAGCGCACCGTCCAGATTGTTGACGCTCATATCCCAACCTTCTGATCCGATCCGCGCGGCCGATGCATGTCCCGCTTTGGAACATGGCATCGCGTCGGATCCGTAATGAAGGCTAAGTGGCAAAGCGTATGCCGCCGGCGTTTGAACCGGATCGAGGCATCGGGGCGGTCAAAGCTTAGGCGACGCTGCGGAAGCGCCGGACCATATATTCGAAAGAACTTGCCATTGCGGCGCCGACAAGAGCGCCGGCGATCTTCACCAGCGCGTCATGGGGCATGCCGTGACGGGACATTTCCAGGGTCTGCAGCCACTCCAGACCGGCCGCCAGAGCGACCAGGCCGGGCAGCACGAGCCAGCGCTGGCGCGGATAGGCGAAGGTCAGCAAGGCACCGGCGGCAAGATAGGCAAGGAAGCGTTCGGCATCCGGTCCCAGCTCCGAGAGATGGGGCCGGGCGTCTATCGGCGAGAGCGTCGAGCCGATGATCACGAGCAGGGCGATCCAGCCCGTGATGATGGCGCAACGGCGTAGCTTGTCGAGGGAGGCGTTCAAACCGGAGCTCCGAAGGCTGGCGCGACGTTCAGCAAGATGTGGGCCAGCACTGGAAGAATCGTGCCGCGCCGAGGCCCGGCTGCGCCCTTATGGCGGGGTGAAAACGGCGAAGCAATGGCACAGGCGAGATCGGCGGCGCCTTCGCCCGGGAGTTGATGGCTGGCGCGCCGGCGCGAGGATAACATGCCGGCCGGAGCGGGGGAGGTTTCATGGTGGGTGATTCGGCGGCGCGGATCGCGCGGGGCGGCAAGGCGATCTACGGCGTGCCGCTGGGCATACTGATGCTGGAGGCGCGGTTTCCGCGCATTCCCGGCGATATGGGCAATGGCACCACCTGGCCCTTCCCGGTGCTCTATCGCGTCGTCGGTGGGGCAAGTCCCGAGAAGGTCGTGCTGAAGGGAGCGGCGGGGCTGCTGCCGGATTTCGTCGAGGCCACGCGCGATCTGGTTCGGCTTGGCGCCGAGGCGATCACCACCAATTGCGGCTTCCTCTCGCTGTTCCAGCGCGAGCTTGCCGCGGCGGTCGGCGTGCCGGTCGCGACCTCGTCGCTGATGCAGGTGCCCTGGGTGCAGGCGATGCTGCCGCCGGGCAAGCGCGTCGGGGTCGTCACCGTCTCGGCCGCGAGCCTGACGCCGGCACATCTCGAGGCGGCCGCGGTGCCGCTCGACACGCCGATCGCGGGGACCGAGAACGGGCGCGAGTTCTTCCGCGTGCTGATCAAGGCCGAGAAGGACGACATGGATATCGAGCTCGCCCGGCAGGATGTGGTGCAGGCGGCGCTCGATCTCGTGGCGGGGCATCCCGAGGTTGGCGCGATCGTGCTCGAATGCACGAACATGCCGCCCTATGCCGCCGATGTGCAGGCGGCGACGGGGCTGCCGGTCTACGACATCTACTCGCTGATCAGCTGGTTCCATGCCGGCCTGAGGCCGCGCCGCTTCGGCTGAAGCAGCCGACTTATCCCCGGTGATCCGTATCGCCGGATAATCCGGCCTCGCCGCAGCATAGCGCTGCGCCCCTCCCGCGAGGCCCCATGACCGACACGCCCAGACTTTCGCTGCCGCTGCTCGCCGCCGGCCAGGCGCAGAAGCATGTCACCCATAATGACGCGCTGATGCGCCTGGACGCGCTGATCCATCTCGTCGTCGACAGCCGGACGCAAGCCGCGCCGCCGGCTTCACCGACCGAGCTGTCCGCCTATATCGTGCCGCCCGGCGGTACCGGCGCCTTTGCGGGGCGGGCCGATCAGATCGCGCTCTTCGAGGATGGCGGCTGGACTTTCCTGACGCCGCGCAGCGGCTGGCAGACCTGGGTGGCCGATGAGGCCGAGCACAATCTCTGGACCGGCACGGAATGGCGCCGCGCCAGCCCGCTCAGCGGTCTCGGCGCCGAGCGCTGGGGCGTGAACGCAACGGCCGACGCAACCAATCGGCTCACCGTCTCGTCCGAAGCCAGCCTGTTCAACCATGCGGGCAGCGACCACCGGCTGAAGCTGAACAAGGCCGGCGCGGGCAATACGGCCAGCTTGCTGTTTCAGAGCAACTGGTCGGGGCGGGCCGAGTTCGGCCTTGCCGGCGACGACGATTTTCGCGTCAAGGTCAGCGCAGATGGTTCGGCTTGGCACGATGCGCTCGCCATCGACCGCGCGACCGGCGGCGTCGCATTGCCGGGCTCGCCCTGGGCCGGCGGGCAGAACCTGCTGGTCAATGGCGACATGGCGATCAACCAGCGTGGCTTCGCCGGTGGGGTGCTGGCGGCGGGCGCTTATGGCTTCGATCGCTGGAAGGCTGCGACGGGCGGCGCCAACCTCTCGCTCAGCGGCTTCACCGTCACCTTGAGCTCCGGAGCCATCGTCCAGCCGGTCGAGCCGGCGCTGTGGGGCCTGTCGTCCTTCGCCGGCCTGCCGTTGACGCTGTCAGTCGAGGAGTTGGCCGGTGGCAGTCTCTCCGTCGCGATCGGCAGCCAGACCGGCACCATCGCTGCGGGTACCGGCCGCCGGTCGCTGACGCTGACGCCGGCCGTGGGCGATACGGGAGCGCTCCAGATCCGGCTATCTCCGAGCGCCGGCGCCGTCAGCTTCGCGCGGATCAAGCTCGAACGCGGCCGGATCGCCACGGGTTGGGTGGCGCGCCCGCTCACCGTCGAGCAGATGCTGTGCCGGCGCTATCATTGGCGCCCCGACGGGCAGGTGCTGATCGATGCCTATCAGGCTGGCGCCGCTGCATCGCGCCAGAGCATCGGATTGCCGGTGTCGATGCGGGTGACGCCGAGCGTCGCCTTCGCCGTCTCGCAGGAGATCAATGTGCAGGGTGCCGATCACGGCGTCCTCGTGCAATCGCCGGAGCGCGCTTATGCCTATGTCACGGCGCAGGCGCTCGGCCGGGTGCGGGCGGCTTTCGACGCCATCGCCTTCGACGCCGAGCTGTGACGCTTACTCGCTGACGAGCTTGCGGGAGCGCAGCAGGGCGAGCAGCCCTTCGTCGCGGCGCTCCTCCAGCTCCGCGATCGAACGCCCCGCCGCTTCCTCGGCAATGCCGTCGACGATCCGGCGCTGAACCTCCTGGTCGAGCGAGGGATTTCCGAGAGATTGCCAGCGGCGCTCCTGGCTCGGGCCGAGATGGGCGAGGTAGCCGGCAATGCCGCCTTCGCCGCCGCCGAGATGATAGGTCATGTGCGGGCCCATCAGCGCCCAGCGCAGGCCGGGGCCGTTGCAGAGCGCGGCGTCGATCTCGGCGACGCTCGCCACCCCTTGCTCGACCAGATAGACCGCCTCGCGATAGAGCGCCGAGGCCAGGCGATTGGCGACGTGGCCGGGCATCTCGCGCTGGAGAACGACCGGGCGCCGGTCCAGGCTGCGGTAGAACGCGACGGCTCGCGCAACGACCGCCTCATCCTCGCCGACGATCTCGACCAGCGGGACGAGATGCGGCGGATTGAACGGATGCGCGACGATGACGCGGCGCTTGTCACGACAGTCGGCGACGATGGTGCTGCGCAGCAGCGCCGAGGTGCTGCTGGCGATGATGATGCCCGCTGGAAGCGCGGCGTCGAGACGCACCAGAAGCTCCCGCTTCATCGTCTCGTTCTCGGGGCCGTTCTCCTGGACGAAATCGGCTTCGTGCAGGGCTTCGTCGAGATCGTGGGTGAAGCTGTACTGGCCGGTGTTGGCAAGGCCGAGTTCGGCGAGCTGGAGCCGGGCGCGCTCGACCGCCTGACGAAACTTCTCGCCAGCCCCGGGAGCGGGGTCGTAGGCGGAAACGTTCAGCCCGTGCGCCATGGCGAGTGCGGCCCAGCTGCTGCCGATCAGGCCGGCGCCGATGATGGCGACGCGCCCGATGTCGCGAATATCCTGCATCGTCAATGGATCTCTGGCTCCGGCACCTTGGCGGTGCCTTCCAGATAGTCGAAATCGCAGCCCTTGTCGGCCTGGCGGATATGGGCGGCCGACATCTTGCCCCAACCGCGCGGATAATCGCGATCGGGCGGAGACCAGTTCGCTAGGCGGGCGGCGATCTCAGCATCCGTCAGCGCGACCGAGATGCTGCGGGCCTCGACGTCGACGCTGATGATGTCACCCGTCCGCACCGCGGCGAGCGGCCCCTTGATATAGGCTTCCGGCGCGACATGCAGGATGCAGGCGCCGTAGCTGGTGCCGGACATGCGGGCGTCGGAAATGCGCAGCATGTCGCGCACGCCCTGCTTCAGCAGCTTCTTCGGGATCGGCAGCATACCCCATTCCGGCATGCCGGGACCGCCGACCGGGCCGCAGTTCTTCAGCACCATGATGTGGTCGGCGGTGACGTCGAGGCTCTCGTCGTTCACGGCCCGCATCATCGCGTCATAATCCTCGAAGACGAGCGCCGGGCCGGAATGCTTGAGCAGGCGGGGCTCGGCGGCCGAGGGCTTGATGACGCAGCCATCGGGGGCGAGGTTTCCCTTCAATACGGCGAGGCCGTTGGCGGTCGATACGGGTCTGTCGAGCGGGCGGATGACATTGTCGTCATAGATATTGGCGAGCGCGATCGTCTCGGCCAGCGGCTTGCCGGTGACGGTCATCGCATCGGTATGGAGCTTGCTCTCCAACTGTTTCAGCAGGGCGGGCAGGCCGCCGGCATAGAAGAAATCCTCCATCAGGAAATCGCCGGAGGGGCGCAGGTTCGCGATGACCGGAACGTTGCGCGAGAAGGCGTCGAAATCATCAGGCGTCAGCGGCACGCCGGCGCGGCCGGCCATGGCGACAAGATGGATGATCGCGTTGGTGGAGCCGGCGACGGCCATGTGGACGGTCAGCGCGTTCTCGAAGCTCTTGCGGGTCAGGATCTGGTCGGGCGTCAGGTCTTCCCAGACCATCTCGACGATGCGCTTGCCCGCGGCTGCCGCCATGCGCGGATGGGCGGCGTCGGCCGCGGGGATGGCGGAGGCGCCGGGCAGGGTGAGGCCGAGCACCTCGGCATGGCTCATCATGGTCGCGGCGGTGCCCATCACCATGCAAGTGCCGTAGGAGCGGGCGATGCCGCTCTCCATGTCCTTCCACTGGCCGTCGGTGATGTTGCCGGCTTCCTTCTCGGCCCAGTATTTCCAGACATCGGCGCCGGAGCCGAGCACCTTGCCGGCCCAGTTGCCGCGCAGCATCGGCCCGGCCGGCACGAAGATGAAGGGCAGGCCCGCGCTGCAGGCGCCCATGATCAGCGCGGGCGTGGACTTGTCGCAGCCGCCGAGCAGCACGGCGCCGTCGAGCGGGTGCGAGCGGATCGATTCCTCCGTCTCCATCGCCAGGAAATTGCGGTAGAGCATCGTCGTAGGCTTTTGATATTGCTCCGAAACCGACATCACCGGGATCTCGATCGGGAAACCGCCGGCGGCCCAGACCGCGCGCTTCACCGCCTCGGCGCGGTCACGCAGATGGGTGTGGCAGGGGTTGATCTCGGACCAGGTGTTGATGATGCCGATGACCGGCTTGCCCACGAACTCCTCATGGCCGAACCCCATCTGCAGCGCGCGCGAGCGATGCCCGAAGGAGCGCAGGTCGCTCGCCCCGAACCAGCGCCAGCTGCGCAGGGTCTCGGGCGTCTTGTGGGGGCGGGTCGGCATGGGCGTTTCCTCGAATTCCCGGTGTTGTTGGCGCGCGAACCTCTCGGTCATTCCGGGGCGGCCCGCAGGGCCGAGCCCGGAACCCATGAACACGGAGCCATGAGGACGGGCGCGGCGATGGCAGCGCAAATCCTGCGCCGCCAGTGTTCATGGTTCCGGGCTCTTCGCTACGCGAAGCCCCGGAAAGACGGAGAGCCTACTCGGCCGCGGCCTTCACGGCACCCCAGCCCGAGACGATGCCGCGCAGCTCCGCACGCTCGGACTCGTTGAGCTCCGGCAGGCCCGGCAGGCGGACCGGGCCGACATCGGTGCCGAGCAGGCCGAGCGCTTCCTTGACCACCGTCACATTGGCGCCGTTGCCATATTTCGTGCGCAGCTTCTCGAAGCCGGCGATGGCATCGACCTCGCGACGGGCCGTCTCGTAGTCGCCGGCCTCGAGCGCACGCCAGACGGCGAGCGAGCGTTCGGGCACGACATTGATCAATCCCGAGGTGAAGCCCCGCGCGCCCAGCGCATAGAAGGGGGCGGCCCAGCCCTCGGCGAGGCCGCAGATCCAGTTGGCCGAGGTGCCCTCGGTCTCGCGCACGCAGTCGGCGAGCAGCATCATGTTGGTGGAAGCGAACTTCACGCCCGAGACGTTCGGATGGGTGGCGACGCGGATCAGGTCCTTCACGCCGATCGCGTCGGAGCGGATATAGGCGACGAGCGGGAGCGGCAGCGCCTCGGCGATGGCAAGGATGTAATCGGCCTGGGATTGCGGGGCGGCGAAGGGGTCGAGCGGGTGATGCACCATCGCCGCGTCGCAGCCGGCCCTGGCCGCGAGCTTGCCGGTCGCGATCGCCTCGCGCAGGGAGCGGCCGATGCCCGCCGTGACCAGCGCCTTGCCGGCGGAAGCCTCGGCTGCAACGGCGTGTGAGCGCTCCACCTCGGCGGTCGTCATCGGGTAGAATTCGCCGGTATTGCCGGCCGAGACGATGTTGTGGATGCCGGCTTCGGCGACGCGCCGGACGATCCTGCCCGTCAGCGCCCAGTCGGCCTCCCCATCGGCCTTCCAGGCGGTGACATGAACGCCGGAAATGCCGCGCAGCGCGGCCCGCAACTTGTCATTCGTCATAGTCCAGTCCTTCCGCATACGCGCCGAAGACCAGCCGAACATGGGCCTTCGCCGAGCGGACGATGTGACGGCGCATCGTGAGTTCGGCCCGCGAAGGATCGCGCG
The DNA here is from genome assembly GCF_056402015.1 of Allobosea sp. P4_C6. NCBI lineage: Bacteria > Pseudomonadati > Pseudomonadota > Alphaproteobacteria > Hyphomicrobiales > Alloboseaceae > Allobosea > Allobosea sp. P4_C6. The sequence goes on along the minus strand of NZ_JBFUIF010000010.1, from coordinate 47,837 downwards.
CCGCGAGCGCCACATAGATGGCGCGGTGTTCCTCGAAGCCCCGGCGGCGCTCGGCCGGTTGCGAATGCAGCGCGATGCGCTGGGCATGGTCATACATGCGCTGGCCGTCGAGGCGGCCCTCCAGATAGGGGCAGCCCGAGATGCGATGGATCGCGCGATGAAAGGCCTCGTTGAGCGCGACCAGATCCTCGAGCGCGCCGTGCTCCGTCGCCTGCTCCATCTTGGCGACGAGCCTGGCGAGCTCGGCTTCGCCACCCTGGGACAGGCGGTTCGCGGCGATATGCGCCATGACGCTTTCGAGTGCGGCGCGGCAAAGCGCCATCTCCATTGCCTGCCGGGCCGAGAACTCGACGAAGACGCCCCTGCGCGCCTCGGTTCGGACCAGCCCTTCGCTCTCGAGCTTGCGGATCGCGTCCTTCACCGGGGTGGTGCTGACGCCGAGCATCTCGGCGAGATGGCGCTCGTTGAGGCGCTCGCCGTGGCGGAAGCGCCCGGCGACGATTGCGCGGCGAAGGCGCTCATGCACATGCTCGCGCAGGGAGCGCAGCAGATCGGGCGCGACGGGTTCGATGGCGGCCTGCAGCATTCGTCCTTCCAGGATGGCGAGGCCGGAAATCCGCGCGATCCGGCTTCCACGCAGCAACGTCGGCAATTAAACAGCACAATCAGGTTTAGACGGCAATCTGAAATTTCAGATTTCAATCTCGCGATCCTGTGCTATCGATCGTGACAAGCGCCCGCTCATGAGGCGCAAGGCGGCATTTCCGCCTCCGGGAGGAACGAAACCAATGAGTATCACACGCAGAACGATGATGGTTGCCGCTGGCCTGGCCGCGGCAGGCCCTGCCTTCGCGCAGGGCGGCTATCCCGGCGGCCAGGTCGTGACCATCGTCGTGCCCTTCGCCGCGGGCGGCACGACCGACCTGCTCGGGCGCATCCTGGCCGACCGGCTCGGCGCGCGCCTCGGCGGCAAATTCATCGTCGAGAACCGCGCCGGAGCAGGCGGCAACACCGGCGTCGCCGCCGTAGCCCGCGCCCCGGCGGACGGCTACGTGCTGACCATGGGCACGGTCTCGACCCATGCGATCAACCCGGCCGTCTACGCCAAGCTGCCCTTCGACCACATCAAGGATTTCGCGCCGATCTCGCAGGTGGCGAGCGTGCCGAACATCCTCATGGTCAATATCGACCTGCCGGCCAAGACGATGCCGGAGCTGATCGACCTTCTGAAGAAGAATCCGGGCAAGTATTCCTTCGGCTCGTCCGGAGCGGGCACCTCGACCCATATGGCGGCCGAGCTATTCAAGGTCGCGACCGGCACCGACATGGCCCATGTGCCCTACCGTTCGAGCGGGCAGGTGACGCAGGACCTGCTCTCCGGCCAGATCCAGATCACCTTCGACAACATCACCATCGCCTGGCCGCATGTGCAGGACGGCAAGATCAGGGCGCTCGCGACGGCGACGCCGAAGCGACTGGAGGTCGCCAAGGACCTGCCGGCCCTGGCCGAGTTCATTCCGGGCTACGACGCCAGCTCCTGGCACGGCTTCTTCGCGCCCTCGGGCGTGCCGAAGGAGATCGTCACCAAGCTCTCGATCGAGACGCAGGCGATCATGAAGGAGCCGGCGGTGATCGAGCAGCTCAGGAAGCTCGGCGTCGACCCGGTCGGATCGAGCCAGGAGCAGTTTACCGCGCATATCGCCTCCGAGACGAAGCGCTGGGCCGAGGTGGCGCAGAAGGCGAATGTGAAGATCGAGTGAGCTTGGTCGCGATGCTGCGCCTATGGGGCGGCGGCTGCGGCGATCGCATCCGTGAACCAGCGCAGGGCCGGGTCCGATAGCGCGCGCCGCGCGTGCAGCAGGTCGATGTCGAAAGCGGGGACCTTGCAGGGAAGCGGCGACACCGCGACGCCCGCGCCGGCCGCGAAACGGCGCGCGACCCGCTCGGCCATCGTCGCCACCAGATCGGTCCCGGCCACCGCGAAGGGCACCGCCACCACATGGGGCAGGGTGATGGCGACGCGGCGCTTCAGCCCGGCCGCATCGAGCGCGGAATCGATCGCGCTCGGTAGGCCGTCGCCACCTTCTGCCGAGAACAAGGCATGCGGCAGGGCGGCGTAGTCGCTCAGGCTCAGCGCCGCCGATCCTGCGGCATGGGCAGCGTCGCGGATGCAGACGAAGCGCTCCTCGATCAGGCGCCGGCGCATGCCCGTCGCCGAATCCGGTAGGTGGCCGCCGACCAGCGCATCGAGCTCTCCCCGCTCCAGCCTTGCCACGGCATCGCGCGCATCGGTGATCGGCCGCACGGCCAGATCGATGCCCGGAGCTTCCCGCCGCAGCCGTTTGACCAAAGCGGGCACGACGACGAGATCGCCATAGTCCGTCACGGCGATGACGAAACGCCGCTTCGACGTGGCGGGGTCGAAACCCTGCCGCGGCGCGAGCGCTCCCCGGATATGCTCGAGCGCGGCACCGATCGGCCGTGCCAATGCCAGGGCCTTCTCGGTCGGATGCATGCCGGTCGCGGTGCGCAGGAACAGCTCGTCGTCGAACAGCTCGCGCAAGCGCCGCAAGGCGCTGCTCATCGAGGGTTGCGCCAGCCCGATGCGGCTGGCTGCGCGCGTGACGTGCCGCTCCTCGATCAGCGCCTCGAACGCCACGAGCAGGTTGAGATCTACCGCCGCTAAATTCATGCTGCCAATGATGGTCATATAAACAATCGATTTCAACGATGTTCTATTCGCCTCTAGATCTGCCCCGAGCTTCTCGGTCTGCCGGCAGGTGCGATGTCCTTCCCGTTTGCGCGTTACATCCCACGCGGACCGACATTGCTGATCTTCGGTGTGTTCACCGGCATCGCGCTTCCGGCCCTGGCCGAGACCGCGCGTCCGGCCATGGCTGTCGCGATCTTCGTGATCGTTCTCGGCACCTTGCTCAGGGTCGACGGCAGCGCCTTTCTGCGCACGCTGCGGCAGCCGCGCCTTTCGCTCTTCCTGCCGGCGATGGTGATGCTGGTCTGCCCGTTGCTGGTGACGTCGGCGGCGAGGGGCGCTGGACTTAGCCCCGACCTAGCACTGGCGATGGTGCTTTCCGTCTGCGCGCCGCCATCCGGGGGAAACGCGGCGGTGGCGCGCCTGCTCGGCTTCGATCCAACGCTGCCGTTGGCCGTGACCTTGCTGTCGATGGCGCTTGCGCCGCTGACGGTTCCGCTTCTCGGTCAGTGGCTCGGCGGAATCGGTTTCGATCCCTATGAGCTGGCGCTGCGCCTATTCATCCTGACCGCCGGAGCCGCAGCGGTCGCAGGGCTGCTGCGCCACTACGCCAGGCGGGCGCTGGCCCGGACCGGCGCGGCGGTCGATGCAGCCGTTTTCGGAGCCTTGCTGGTCTTCGCAGTCGCGACGATGGCCGGGGTGCGCGCCCAGATCGAGGCGGACCCGGCGCTGGCATTGTCCTGCGTCGCGCTGGCCTTCGCCTGCAACCTCGCGCTGCAGGCGCTAGGCGTCGTCCTGACGCCCGGAAGCCTCGGCGAACGCCTCACCGTCGGGCTGACCCTCGGCAACCGCAATGTCGGGCTGGTCTGGTCCGCGATGGGAGCAGCGACCTCGCCGACGATGGCGCTTTTCTTCGCGGCGACGCAGTTTCCGATCTACATGACCCCACGCCTGATCGCCTTCCTGATGCGCCGGGCCGAACCGGAGACAGCCAAGCCATGACCGCTTCCGCCTTGACCGAAGAGATTGCCGTCCGCTTCGCCCGGATCGCGCTCGGCCATGTCCGCCGGGAATATCCGAACAAGCCGGACCATACGCTGGCCGGGCCGCAGGATGCGCGCACGCCGAGCGAGCTCCATCCAGTCTTCTACGGGAGCTATGACTGGCACTCCTGCGTGCACAGCTACTGGATGCTGGCCCGCCTGCTGCGGCGCTATCCGAAGATGGAAGCAGCCGCCGAGATCAGGGCGCTGTTCGACGCGCAGCTCGTTGTGGACAAGGTGGCGATCGAATGCGCCTATCTCGCCGCGCCGACCGCGCGCGGCTTCAAGCGGCCCTATGGCTGGGGCTGGCTGCTAAAGCTCGCCGCGGAGCTGAAAGGGCTCGACGACGGCCGCTGGGGCAGGGCGCTGGCGCCGCTCGCTGAAGTCTTCGCCCAGCGCTTCCGTGACTTCCTGCCGATCGCGACCTATCCGGTGCGCGTCGGCACCCATTTCAATACAGCCTTCGGCCTGCGCATGGCGGCCGACTATGCGGCGTCGACCGATGACGGCGCGTTCCTGACGCTGCTGCGCGAGACGGCGCTGCGCTGGTACGGGGCGGATGTCGATTGCCCGGCCTGGGGCGAGCCGAGCGGCGACGACTTCCAGTCATCCGCCTTGATCGAGGCGGAGTGCATGCGCCGCTTGATGCTACCGAACGCGTTCCTGCCGTGGTTCGAGCGTTTCCTGCCGCGCCTCGTGCGGAGCGAGCCGACGATCCTGTTCAAGCCGGCGACTGTGACGGATCGCACCGACGGCAAGATCGCGCATCTCGACGGCCTCAATCTCAGCCGCGCGTGGTGCTGGGGTGCGCTCGCCGCGGCCCTTCCGCCGGACGATGCGCGACGCCCCATCATCGAGGACGCTGCGCGGCGTCATCTCGAGGCCGGACTGCCTCATATCGCGGGCGACTATATGGGCGAGCACTGGCTTGCCACCTTCGCCGTGCTCGCGATCGAGGAGCGCTAGGGCAGGGCGAGTTCTGATGGAAACCGGGCGTCATCCCGGACAAGCTGCAAAGCAGCGCCGATCCGGGATCCATCGTGGGGCTTCGGAGCCCTCCGATGGATCCCGGGGCAAGCGCGGGATGACGCCGCGGTTCCGAGAATAGTTAGGACGCTCCAGACCGGTCAGGCGGCGCCCTTCAGCTCCGCTCCTCCGCGCCAGCCGAGCGCCGGAGCGATCAGCCTAGCGAAATCGCCGATGATCTGGCGGTAATCCTCGATGCGGAAATTATACGGCAGCTCCAGCCGCAGCGTGTCGACGAGCGGCAGGATCGGGTCAGCCGCGAGCTTTTCGATCAGCTCGGCCGCGGTGCCGACCAGATCCGGCGCGAACAGCGTCCGCCGCTCGCCCTGCGGGGCGAGGGTGCGGGCATGGCGGCTGGCGGCGTAGTCGCGATAGCGCTGCCGGGTTGCCGAATCGGCACCGTCGAGCGGGACGATGACCCGGCCGACGGCGATGCGCGGTGTTCCTTCGCCGCGCCAAAGCTCGCGGAACGTTTCGATATGGCGCCTTTGCGTCTCGAAGAAGTCATTCGTTTCCTCGCCGGTGTTGATGTTGCCGACGAGCAGCTGGAAACCGGTCTCGGCGGCCCAGCGCGCCGAGCGCAGCGAGCCGCCGCCATACCAGAGCCGCTGGCGCAGTCCGGGGGCATGCGGTCGCAGCCGGGGCCGATGCTCGCCGGCGGCCGAGGTGATGCGCGTCTCGGGATCGCCGAGCCACTCGCCGGCGATATTGGCCGCGAGCCGGGCGACGCGGTCATGCGAGAAGTCGATCGCCGCCGGATCGCCGTCAAAGAAGCGATCGCCCAGCAGCTTGCTGAAGGGCGGCGGCCCGGCGCTGAGCCCGACGTTCAGCCGGCCGCCGGAGAGGACATCGACCAGCGAGAGGTCCTCCGCCAGCCGGAACGGGTTCTCGTAGCCCATCTGGATGACCGCCGTGCCGAGCCCGATCCGGCGGGTCCGCTGTGTCGCGGCGGCGAGAAAGGTCGCCGCCGAGGACACGCCGGGTTCGAGATGGCGCTGGCGCACCCAGGCACTGTCGAAGCCGAGCGCCTCGCCGTGCTCGAAGAGCCTGAGCGTGTCTTCGAGCCCGGCGCGCGGATCGACATCGTCGTAGTTGCCGGGAGTCAGGAAGGCGATCTGCCTGATCGAGAGTTTCGTCATGTCAGTCGTTTCGTCATGTCAGTATTTGCGCAGGCTCAGTACTTGGGCAGGCCGGGTGGATTGGTCTCGGAGCGTTCGAGAGCTTCCTCTTCGAGGCTCCAGCGTGCGAGCAGCTGGCGATATTTGCCGTTGGCGATGAGGTTGTTGGTGGCGAGCGTCAGCGCATCGACGAGGCCGCTGCCCTTGCGCGTGGTGATCGCGACGTCGGATTTCAGCGGCCAGCCGGCGCTGAGCGTCCCGACGCGCTTGATGTCCTTGTCGCGGGCGGCGACGAAGACGAGCTGGGCATGGGGCTGGACGATGACATCGACCCGGCCGCCGCGCAGCGCGACGAGGCGTGCGGCTTCATCGTCGAAAAGCTGCAGTTCCAGCGGTTTCAAGCCGGCGGCGACGTTGCTCTTGCTCCATTCGACCAGGATGCGCTCCTGATTGGTGCCGCCGCCGACGCTGAAGCTCAGGCCGGCCGCATCCTTCGGCTCCTTGATGCTGGCGACCTTGCTGTCGGCCCTGACGAAGAAGCCGTGCAGGCCCTGGCGATAGGTCGAGAAGTCGAACTTCTCCTTGCGCTGTTCGGTGACGCCGACATTGGAGATGACGGCGTCGTATTTGCCGGAGGTCAGGCCGAGCGGCCAGTCGGCCCAGGCGAGCGGCACGAGGTTGAGCTTCAGGCCGAGGCTGTCGGCAATGAGCTGGGCGAAGTCCGGGTCGGCGCCGACCACGGTCCTCGCATCCGTGGCATAGGTCGCAAGCGGCGGCCCGCCCGGGCTGATGCCGACCGTGAAGATGCCGGGCTCGACGAATTTGAAGCCCTTAGGGACCGCGGCGACGACTGCCGGGTCCTTCTCGGCGCGGATGCGGCCGGTCTGTTCGGGGCCGAGGTCGAAAGGCGCCTGCTGGGCGAAGGCGGGCGAGAGACCCGCCACGCCGAGCGCACCGACGAGAAGCGACAGGAGAGTCCGTCGCGGAACCATGGTGATCTCCAGTTCTTGAAAAAGTGCGGCCGGTCGCGGGCGATCAGGCTTTCGGCAGGCCGGGCGGGTTGGTGCGCGATTCCTCGATCGCCTCGGCCGAGAGGTTCCAGCGGGCGAGCGCCTTGGCGTAGTTGCCGTTCTTTATCTGGCCGTTGAGCGCGTGGGTGATCGCGTCGGCGAGGCCGGCGCCCTTGCGGGTCGTCACCGCGATCTCCGCGAGAACCGGCCAGCCGCCCGAGAAATTGCCGGCGAGCCGGGTCTTGCCCTCCTGCGCCGCCTTGAAGCTCAACAATGCGTTGGGGCCGAGATAGGCGTCGGCGCGGCCGGATTCGAGCGCGAGATAGAGCACGACGTCGTCGTCGTAATATTGCGGCTCGACCGGCTTGAGCCCCGCCTTGATATTGGCCTCGTTCCAGCGCAGCAGGATCTGCTCCTGATTGGTGCCGGCCGAGACGATGATCTTGAGGCCGGCGACGTCGCGCGGCTCGCGGATGACGATCTCGTTGTCCTTCTTCACGTAGAAGCCGAGCAAATCCTTGCGATAGGTCGAGAAGTCGAACTTCTCCTTGCGCTGCTCGGTGACGGTGACGTTGGAGATGACGGCGTCGTATTTGCCGGAGGTGACGCCGAGCGGCCAGTCGGCCCAGGCGGTCGGCAGGACCTCGAGCTTGCGGCCGAGCGCATCGGCGATGAGCTGGCCGATATCGGGCTCGGAGCCGATGATCGTCCGGGTGTCGTTGGCGTAGCTGCCGAAGGGCAGGCGCCCCGCGGTGTTCGCGATCGTGAAGACGCCGTCCTTCACGAACTTGGCGTCCTTGGCGATGAGCTTGATCGCGGCCTCGTCGATCTGTGCGCGCGGACGTCCCGCCTRCTCGGGCGAGAGGTCGATCGCCTGCTGGGCAAAAGTGCGGGCGGGGAGGATGGCAGCCGAGGCGGCGCCGGCGAGGAGGCTCAGTGAATCGCGTCGCGTGATCATGGTCGGATTCCTTGTCTGGCGTGGGCGGAAGGTCAGAGCACCTTGGCGAGGAATTCGCGGGTGCGGAGGTGATGGGGATTGCCGAAGACCTGGGCGGGAGTGCCGGTTTCGAGGATGCGCCCGGCTTCCATGAAGACGACCTGGTCGGCGACCTCACGGGCGAAGCCGATCTCGTGGGTGACGATGACGAGGGTCGTGCCGGAGCGGGCGAGCTCCTTGATGACGTCGAGCACTTCGCCGACCAGCTCCGGATCGAGCGCCGAGGTTGGCTCGTCGAAGAGCAGGACCTTCGGCCGCAAGGCGAGGGCGCGGGCGATGGCGACGCGTTGCTGCTGGCCGCCGGAGAGCTGGCGCGGATAGGCATCGGCCTTCTCGGCCAGGCCGACACGGGCGAGGAGCTCGCGGGCCTCGGCCAGGGCCTGCTCGCGGGAGAGCCCGCGCACCGTCACCGGCGCCTCGACGATGTTCTCGATCGCGGTCAGGTGCGGGAAGAGATTGAAGTTCTGGAAGACCATGCCGACGTCGACGCGCCGGGTCAGGATGTCCTTCTCTTTCAACTCGTACAGCGTCTCGCCGTCCTGCCGGTAGCCGATCAGCTCGCCGTCGATGGCGATGAAGCCTTCGTCCACCCGCTCCAGATGGTTGATCGAGCGCAGCAGGGTCGATTTGCCGGAGCCGGACTGGCCGATGATCGCGGTGACGCTGCCGGGACGCAGCGCGAGGTTGACATCGTCGAGCACCTTGAGCGATCCGAAGCTCTTCGAGATGTGGCTGATGCGGATCTCGCCGCCGCTGCGCCGGGAGAGCGTGGAGAGCGAAGTTGCCCCGTTCGCGGCCGGCGCCTGTGCCGGGGAGGCAAAACCGTTGCCTGCTGCTGCCGGGACGCGGCTGCGGCCGAGCCAGCGCAGCGCCCTGTCGATCACCGAAGGGGGCGGGTTGCGCAGGGCGCCACGCGAATAATAGCGCTCGATATGATGCTGGACGAAGGAGAGGACGCTGAGGATGACGAGATACCAGACCGTCGCCACCATCAGCAGCGGGATCACCTCCAGATTGCGCCGGTAGATGACCTGGATCGTGTAGAACAGCTCCGGCAGCGCGAGGATGTAGACTTGGCTGGTGCCTTTCGCGAGGGTGATGACCTCGTTGAAGGCGGTCGGCAGGATCGACCGCATCGCCTGCGGCAGCACGATGCGCGAGACCTGGCGGCGGCGCGGCAGGCCGAGCGCGGCAGCGGCTTCCAGCTGCCCCTGGTCGACCGAGAGGATGCCGCCGCGGACGATCTCGGAGGAGAAGGCGGCAGCGTTGAGCGTCAGCCCCAGCACGGCGGCGAGGAAGGGCGTGATCAGCTGCGTCGTCGACCAGGAGGCGAAGGTGATCTCGGTGAAGGGGATGCCGAGCCAGACCGTGCTGTAGAGATAGCCGAGATTGTTCAGGATCAGCAGCAGCACGATCAGGGGGATCGAGCGGAAGAGCCAGACATAACCCCAGGACAGCGAGGCGAGCAGCGGCGAGCCGGAGACCCGCGCCAGCGCTAGCCCGGTGCCCAGCAGGAAGCCGAAGACCGTGCCGAGCAGGGTGAGCAGCAGCGTGCGGCCGAGCCCGGCCAGCACCGGCTCGGCGAAGAACCATTCGGCGAAGACGTCCCAGCCCCAGCGCGGGTTCGCAAGCACCGAGTTCAGGACGGCGAAGAGCACGACGCCTGCGAAGATGGTGCCGATGATGCGCGCCGGATAACGAGCCGGAACGATGCGGTAGCGGCTGAAGTCGCGGTTCGGCGCCGGGGTCTGGGCGTGCGCGGGCAGGCCCGCGAAGTCGCTGGCGAGGGTCATGGCTGGCTCTTGTTATTGTGAGAGAGGGAGCGGGCCGTCAGGCAGCGCTGAGCGACGAGCGAGTATCCGGCGGTCGCGACAGCGCAGCCGGCGCGACGGAGAGCTCCTTCTCAAAAGGCAGCTTGCCGTAAGTCTCCGGATCGACCGAGACGTCGAAGAGCGGGGTGTAGCCCGTTTCCAGATAGAGCCCCTTGGCCTCCGGCTGGCGGAAGCCGGTGGTCAGGAAGATCCTGCCGTAGCCCTGCCGCACGGCCTGCAATTCCAGCTCGATGACGATGCGACGTGCGAGGCCCTGGCGGCGAAAATCGCTATGGGTCCAGATGCGCTTCATTTCGGCGGTGCGCTCGTCGTAGCGCTTGAAGGCGCCGCCGGCGATGGCCCGGCCGTCGCGCAGCAGCAGGACGAAGTTGCCGTCCGGCGGGGCGAAGAGCTCGGCCGGATAGCGGCTCATCTCGGCACCGGGCGCCTCGCCGAAATAGTCGCCGTAGCGGCTGGCGTATTCCCAGGTGAGCTGCTCGACCAGCGGCTGGGCGAGCGGATCGAGCGGGGTGGTGTAGAGGAATGCGTCGGCCATGGCTGAGCCTTTCCGTGAGATCGTTGCGGGGCGGCTCAGCCGGCGCGGCGAGTGAAGGGCGCATCCGACGGGACCGCGTAGCGGCTCTCGCGACGGCCTAAGCCGAGATGGTCGCGCAGGGTCGCGCCCGGCAAGGTGCGGTCGTAGACGCCGCGCGCTTCCAGCACCGGGATGACAAGCTCGACGAAATCGTCGAGACCCTGGGCGATCACCGGGAAGCCGAGGATGAAGCCATCGGCGGCTTGCGTCTCGACACGCTCGATCAACCTGTCGGCGACATCCTCGGCCGAGCCGATGAAGTCCGTTCGCGGCGTCGCGGCTTCCAGCGCGGCCTCGCGCAGCGTCTGGCCCTTCAGGGCGGCGTTGCGCTTGATGCGGTCGGTGGTTGAGCGGAAGCTGTTCTTGCCGATCTCGCCGAGCTCCGGGAAGGGCGCGTCGAGCGGATAGGCGCTGAAGTCGTGATGGTCGAAGAAGCGGCCGAGATAGGCGAGTGCATCCTCGATCGAGATCAGGTCGCGGATCGCCCGGTACTTCTCCTCCGCCTCGGCCTGCGTGCGCCCGACGATAGGCCCTGCGCTCGGGAAAACTTTGACGTCCTCAGCCAAGCGGCCATGGGCGACCGCGCTCGTCTTGATGCTGCGGTAGAAGCTCTGCGCCTCCTCGAGCGGGACGTGGTTGGCGAAGACGGCGTCGGCATGGCGGCCGGCGAGGCCGATACCGGCATCGGAGGCGCCGGCCTGGAAGATCACCGGCTGGCCCTGCGGCGAGCGCTGGATGTTGAGCGGCCCTTCGACCTGGAAGAAGCGGCCCTTGTAGTTGAGCGCGTGCAGCTTCTCGCGGTCGAAGAAGCGGCCGCTCTCGCGGTCGCGGAGGAAGGCGTCGTCATCCCAGGAATCCCAGAGACCCTTGGCGATGTCGAGATATTCATGTGCGATCTCGTAGCGTAGCGCGTGCTCTGGATGCGGGCGGCTGTAGTTGCGGCCGGAGCCCTCCAGCGGCGAGGTCACCGCATTCCAGCCTGCGCGCCCACCGCTGAGCAGGTCGAGCGAGGCGAATTGCCGGGCGATCGTGAAGGGGTCGCTGTAGGAGGTCGAAACCGTGCCGACGAGGCCAAGCTTGCTGGTGCTCGTGGCCAGCGCCGAGAGGATCGTCAGCGGCTCGAAGCGGTTGAGGAAATGCGGGATCGACTTCTCGTTGATGTAGAGCCCGTCGGCGACGAAGGCGAAGGCGATGCCGTTCTCCTCGGCCTTGCGGGCATTGCGGATGAAGAAGTCGAGATTGACGCTGGCGTCCGGCGGGTTGCTCGGGTGGCGCCAGGCGTTCATGTGGCTGCCGGCGCCCTGGAGCATCAGGCCGAAGGTGAGGCGGGTGCGGGACATGCGAGCGTCCTTTCGAAAAGAGCGGATCAGGCCGCCAGCGCCGGCGTCTCGCCGGCGAGCAGCGTGACGGAGGCGAGGCGCTTGGCGGTGAGGGCGCCCGGCGTTTCAATGATGAACTCGGCGATGCCGAAGCGGGCGTGCAGGGCATCCAGCTCGCGGCGCACCTGCTCGGGCGTGCCGGCGAGAACGTGCGGCGTGCGGATCTCGGTGCGGTAGGAGGCCGCGCCGGCCTGGCGGGCATATTCCGCCGCCTGCTCCTCGCTGCCGAGATTGAGGTTCTGGCCGTTGTCGAGCGTGAGCCGGACGACGCGATGGTTCTCCGTGAGGCTCAGCGCCTCCTCGGTAGTCGGGGCGGCGAAGGCCGCAACGGCAAGCAGAGGCGCGGATGAGCCGCCGGACTTGGTGTAGGCTTCGAGGCTGGCTTCGATCGCCTTCGGGTCGCCGTTATGGTGGCCGGCGAAGACGAACTGCCAGCCGCGCTCGCCGGCCTGGCGGCCGCTGTCGGGGCTCGCGCCGAGCAGGAAGCGCTCCGGCGTCGCGGGCGGCATCGGGAAGGCGCGGGCCTTCTCCTGAGGGCCGGGTGTCTCGGATGGCGGGGCCAGGAAAGCGTCGAGCTCATCCAGCAGGGCCTCGAACGACGGCGAGCGCGCCGGGTCGTGCAGGACGCGAAGGGCCTTGGTCGACAGAGGCAGGCCGCCGGGCGCCTTGCCGATGCCGAGATCGACGCGACCCGGCGCCAGCGAAGCCAGCAGGTTGAAGATCTCGGCGACCTTGTACGGGCTGTAATGCGGCAGCAGGACGCCACCGGTGCCGATGTGGATGCGCTGGGTGCGCGCCAGCAGATAGGCGGCCAGCACCTCGGGCGCCGAGCTGGCAAGGCCGGGGAAATCATGATGCTCGGCCAGCCAGAAGCGGCGATAGCCGAGCCTTTCGGCCGTTTGGACAAGGGTCGTGGTGCGCTGGAGAGCCGCTACGGCGGTTTCGCCTTCGAGGATCGGGCTCTTGTCGAGCAGGCTGAGGCTGTAGGTCATGTCGGGGTGCCGTGGGAGTGTGTCAGAGGGAGCGGAGGCCGAGCGCGGTGCGGGCTTCCTCGGCCATCCAGCCGAGCCGCTCGTAGTCGCCGCGCCAGTAGAGGAGGGCGGCGTCGTTGCGGCCGAACCTGACCTCGCGCACCCGTCCGATGACGATGGCGTGCGAGTGCCGCTCGATCAGCTCTTCCAGCTCGCAATCGAGCGCGGCCAATGCGCCTTCGAGCAGCGGCGCTCCGGTGCGGCCTTCGTTCCACCGCGCTTCGGCATAGCGGGCGGGGCCCTTCTCGCCGTTGCGGCCGGCGAAGCGGTCGGCGACCTCCTTCTGCGCGGCGGTCAGGAAGTTCACGCCGAAGCTGCGATGGCGCTTCAGCACGGGGAAGGTGGAGGACGACAGGTTGAGCCCGAACATCACGGTCGGTGGCTCGGCCGAAAGCGAGGACAGCGACGTCACGGTGAGGCCAGTCCGGTCTTCTCCGCGCCCCGTGGTGATGACGGAGACGCCGCCGGCGAGATGACGCAGCGCCGAACGGAACTCGCCTCCCAGCTCGTTGAGGGCCGGCTCGACGCGCGCCGGCGACCTGCCGACAGCATGCGGGGCCTGGGAAGCGAGCGAGACGAGCGCCATGGAAACCTCTGAAGGGGACTGCGGATCGGGGGTGCCGGGCGCGGGCGCCCGGTGGATCGGCGGATGGCTGCCGCGCCTTGGCAGCTGGACGATCTGGCCGCCGCTGTTGGCGGTCGAGGGCGGGTGGCGCGTTCCGGGGCTGCCGGTGGTGGCGGCTCGGGACATGAGTCCTCCTTCGCCGGGAGGCCGGCGTTGCAGGGAAAACGAGACCGGGAAAGGAAGTGGTCGGGCGCTCAGCGGCGCCGGCACGCCGTCAGGAACATCGCCTGCGCAGCGGCGCGACAGAATTGACCGTGCATGTCATCGGCATCGCCGGCGTGTCTCCGTGCTTCGGAGCCCACGATTTCATCGTGGTGCTTTTAGCGTTGTTGACGCGGCGCAAGCTGCTCCAGCAAATCCCGCGAAGGAGCGAAACGAATATCGCTCGATACTTCGATTGTTTCCGTGAAGGGGGCTGCGGTCAATGAAACAGCTTTTCAAAGATCGGGCTGGCCGTAGGTGGAAGCGCCATGGCGGGGCCGTCTGCCGGGAGAATTCCGTTTGTCCGCCGCAGCGGCGTCAGAAAGCCTGATCCGAAATGAGCTGCTCGATGGGCCGCTGCATCGATTGCGGAGTGCCGTCAGACCGTACTCACGGCTGAAAATTGGCGACGATGCAGGAAGTTGGAGCGGGTACCGGGAATCGAACCCGGGTATTCAGCTTGGAAGGCTGCTGCTCTACCATTGAGCTACACCCGCATCAGCGGCCAAATTCCCTATCGCACCGGCAGGTGTCAAGGGCCGCCGCGCCGTTCCACAGCCGAAACGCCGTGCGTCACAGTTTCGGCCAGGTATCGGAGAGGCGATAGCCGGCTGGGTACGGGTCGTCGGGGTCGAGCATGAGCTGTGAGGTGCCGGTGACCCAGGCGCTGCCGGTGATTCGCGGGATGACCGCCGGGGTGTCGCCGATCCGCGTCAGGCTTTCGATCTCGCAGTCGAAGCGCGAGCCGATGATCGACAGGCCGACGAAGCGTTCGCCGACGCCGAGCTGTCCGCGCGCGTGCAGCACGGCCATCCGCGCCGAGCAGCCGGTGCCGGTCGGCGAGCGGTCGATCTTGCCGGGGCGGATCGCCACCGCATTGCGGCCGGTCAGCACGCCGTCGATGCGCTCGACCGGGGCGGCGAACTGGCAGAAGGAGATGTGGTTCCAGGCGGTGTCGCCGGGATGGGCGAAGCCGAGCTGTTCATTCGCGGCGCGGGTGATGCTCATGCCGATCTCGGCGATCTCGCGCGCCTCGTCGGGCGCGATCGCGAAGCCGAGGCGGGCGGCATCGACGATGACGAAGCTGTCGCCGCCATAGGAGATGTCGACACTCAAAGTGCCGAGGCCGGCTACCTCGATCGTCGCGCCGAGCCGTGCGGCAAAGGAGGGGACGTTGCGCAGGCTGATCGCCTCGGCCTTGCCGTTTCGGCAGGTGGCGCTGATCTCGATCAACCCGGCCGGAGCTTCGAGCACGAKGTCGGTGCGCGGCTCCTGCATCGGCAGGATGCCGGTGTCGAGCAGCACCGTCGCGACGCAGATCGCATTGGAGCCGGACATCGGCGGCGTGTCGGCCGGCTCCATGATGATCCAGCCCATCTGGGCACGTGGGTCCTTGGGCGGGACGAGCAGGTTGACGTGGCGGTAGACGCCACCGCGCGGCTCGTTGAGGACGAAGTTGCGCAGGGTCTCGTCGTTGGCGATGAAGCGTGACTGTTCCCAGATCGTCTCGCCCGGCGGCGGCTGCACGCCACCGACGATGACGTCTCCGACCTCGCCTGCCGCATGGCAGCCGACGACATGGATGATCCTGCTGCTGCGCATATGGGAGGCCCGGCTCGGTGCGACCGGACCAGTGTTACCCGGTCCTCATCGGCTTCAGAAGCCGAAGTTGAAGCCGGCCTTGACGATATCGCCGGAGGTGCGCGCCCGCATGAGCGCATATTGGCCCGGCGCCAGGCCGGTATAGTCCTGCAAGGTCAGGTTCTGGTTGCCGAGATCGTAGTGGGTGTAGTCCAGCCGCAGCGTCCGCTCCTTCAAATGAAGGAGGCGCCGGAGAGGTCGCTGGGATGGTATGGTCCGAACCGAGGCGGACAGGCGGCCATGAGCGCTTCAGCGATCAATCCCTATGACGCCGTGGCCTATCCCGGCCATTCATTCTCCCAGACTCATCCATCGCGGTTGGCGACCATCGCGCATTTCCATGGGATGAGCCCGGCACTGCCATCCACCATGCGCGTGCTCGAACTCGGCTGCGGGCGAGGCGGCAATCTGATCCCGATGGCCGCGCAATACCCGCGGAGCCAGTTCCTTGGCATCGACCTCAGCGGGGATTCGATCCGGCAGGCGAACGCCAGCGCGGGCGAACTCGGCCTTGCGAATGTCGCGTTCGAGCAGCGCGACATCCTGGAGCTGACGGCCGATCTCGGGCGCTTCGACTACATCATCGTCCACGGCGTGTTTTCCTGGGTGCCGGATCCGGTGAGGGAGCGCATCGTCGCGCTCTTCGGCGAATTGCTGGCGCCGCAGGGCGTCGCCTATCTCAGCTATAACGCGCTGCCGGGCTGTCGCCTGCGCGATCTGGCGCGGGACGTCATGCTCTACGCGGTCCGCGATATCGACGAGCCGCGCGAGCGGGTGCGGGTGGCGCGTGCGGCGCTCAAGGATGTCGCCGAAGCCAGCGATCCCGACAGCTTCCATGGCGCGGCGTTGCGCCAGCGCCTGAAGCAGATCGACGAGCTTCCGGACAACGTCTTCTACCATGACGACCTGAACCCCGGAGCGCGCGCCTTCGCTCTGCACGAGGTCTTGTCCACGGCGGAGCGTCACGGGCTGCAATTCCTCGCAGAGGCGTCGTTCCCGAACCTCTACGGCGCCGCCAAGGGGCCGGCACAGCAGTTGCTGGCGCAGATTCCGGTGGAGGAGGCGGCCCGGCGCGAACAGACGCTCGATCTGCTGATCGGCCGTCCGTTTCGCGAGTCATTGCTGTGCCGGGCCGATCTGACCCTGCAAAGGGGCATCCGCCCCGATGCGCTGCGGCCATATTACCTTGCCGCCAATGCGCGGCTGGCCCAGCAAGTGACGGAGGATGCAAGGCCCGGTGTCGAGCGTTTCGAGTTCGACGAGGGGGTTCGGCTCTCGGTCGATCTGCCCCTGTGCAAGGCGGCGCTCGGCATTATGAGCGCGATCTGGCCGGCCAGCATTGCCTGGGACGAATTGGTCGCGCGTTGCTGCGACGAAGTCGGCGATGGGCTGGGGCCCGATAGCGCCCACGAAATCGGGCGGCTGGAGGAGGCGCTGATCGCGATCTTCAAGGCCGGGCTGCTCGACATCCGGCTGGAACCGCCGGTGCTGACGACGGAGATCAGCGAGAAGCCGGCCGCAAGCGAGATCGCACGCTGGCAGGCCGCGACCGCCCTCGAAGTGACCGATCTGCGCCACCGCACCGTTCAGCTCGACAGCATCGTGGTGCGGAAATTCGTCAGCCTGCTCGACGGCTCGCGCGACCAGCGCATGCTGCTCGACGAGATGAACGCCTTCCTGGCCGAGACGCGGGCTGCCGGCGTCGCCGTGCCGAACCTGCCGGAGCGGGCGACGGCAGCCGAGGTGGCGATGCATCTCAGGGATGTCGCCCGTCTCGCCCTGCTGCGCGCATGACGATTGTCGCTCCGCGGAGCGGGGCGTAACCTTGCGGAAGGGGCGATGAGGCGCGGGCCGTCAGAATGAGCGAGCGCTTCCGGCAATTCCAGGCGCTGTTTCCCGAGGAAGCCTGCCTCGCCGAGCTGATGCGGCTGCGCCATGGCGGCACGATCATGGCCTGCGCGGCCTGCGGACGCGCCGCCTCGTTCGAGATGCGCCCGAAGCTGCGCGGCTTCGCCTGTAACCACTGCCACTACATGATTCATCCGGCGGCGGGCACGCCGATGGAAAGCCGGCGCACGCCGCTCCAGCTCTGGTTCTTCGCCCTGAAGACCGTGACGGAACATCCCGGCAAGGGTGCGGTCGCGACGATCGCGCGGGATGCGGGCGTGCCGCAGATGACGGCGCGGCGGTTCGTCGACGAGCTTGCGACGCTAGGCGAGCGCGACGATGCAGCCTGGCTTGCGGGCCTGCGCCGCCTCGTCTCGGACAGTGCCGCCTCTGCTGCACCGGAGCACGCTTCCGGTCCGGCTCGGCAACTTGCGCAGCCGGCGAAGGCAACCGAGAGGGCGGGGGCGGCTCCTCCCGCGAAGACCCCCGATACCGGACGCCCGCGTGCTGCGCCTGCATCTCGGCAGGGCGCCGCTCAGCCACCGTCGGCCGTCGTTCCGAAGCATCCTCATAAGCCGTCTGCAATGCCTGCGGGCGAAGCGCTCGATCCGGTTTCGTCGGCTCGGAAAGGCCTCTCCGGACGCATGGCGATCGCAGCCGTGGGAGTGGGCGTCGCCTGTGTGGCGGCGGCCGTGCTCGGCCTCGCCTATGCAAGGCTGCAGCAGCCGGAGCGGTCCATGCCGGCTGGTGCGGACGAGGTCGCGGCGGTCGAGGCGCCCGCGCTGAAGGATGGCCCGGCCCGGCCCTCGCTGATCCTGTCCTCGGTGGAGCAGGATCTGGAGGGGGCGCGGCAGGCGGCCCAGTTCGCCCTCGACAACGATCCCTCGCTGGCGGCGATCAAGCCGCAGGGGGATGCGCCGACGCAGCAGGTGCCGGTCAATCAGCTGCAATTGCCGTCCAACATCCTGCTGGTGCCACCGAAGATGCAGAGCGTGCCGACGGCGCCGACCGCACCCAGCGGAGCGCCGCAGCCGCCGCCGCAAATCTCCAGCGGCGATCCCGACCAGATCCTGACCTTCGGGCCGATCAAGATCCGCCGGCATCTGGTCGATACGATCGTGCGCGCCAGCAAGGTCGTGGGCGCCGATCCGACGCTGCTGATGGCGGTGGCGGACAAGGAGTCCTCGTTCTCCACCGGGGTGAAGGCGAAGACCTCGTCCGCGACCGGCCTCTACCAGTTCATCGAGCAGACCTGGCTCGGCGTGATCTACGAGTTCGGCGCCAAGCACGGGCTTGCCGCGGATGCCAAGCTGATAGGCCGTTCCGGCAGGCAGTTCACGATCGGCAATGGCGACGAGCGCCAGCGCATCCTCGACATGCGGCGCGAACCCTATGTTTCGGCGCTGCTGGCGGCGGAGATGCTGAAGCGCGACACGCTGAGGCTGGAGCGCGCTCTGGGGCGCCACCTCACCGGCGGCGAGATCTATCTCATCCACTTCCTCGGGCCGGATGCGGCGCAGACCTTCATCGAGACGATGGAGGAGACGCCGGGCGTCAAGGCGGCCGAGCTGCTGCCGAAGCCGGCACAGGCCAACCGGCCGATCTTCTATGCCGATGCCGGCGGCGAGACGAAGGTGCTGTCGGTCTCCGAGGTCCACAAGAAGTTCAACGACATGATCAAGATCAGGCTCGATCGCTACAGCGCGGTCAGGCCGACGATGGGGCCGGGCCTCGCCCGGCCGCAACCGAAGAAATGACGTTTTCCGCCGCGTGCGATCCCGCCTGCGGCCAGCCACGCCCGGTTCCCGGGCATCGATGAGGAGAGAGCTCATGCCGGCCAACCGTTTCGAGCAGGTCGACGAGCCGCAGCCCGACGCGATCACGCTCAGCCTGAGCGAACGCAGCGGCGAGGCCTTCGGGCGGGTGCTCTGCCCGGCCGAACTGGCCGGCGGGCATCTCGTCAATGATTTCGTCAGCGACGAGCTGGCGGCGAAGGACGCCTTCCGCACTGCCATCCGCCTCGCCAACGAAATCCAGGCGCCGATCGTCGTCGAGGATGCGGCGGGTGTCTGGCAGGACGAATGGGGCGTGCTGTACCGGGAGGAGTGAGAGGCCGAAGCCGAATGGCTCCGTCATGCTCGGGCTTGACCCGAGTATCTCAGAAACCAGAGCCCGCTGGTCCTGAGATGCTCGGATCGAGCCCGAGAATGACGCCTGTCCGTCACTCGATCCGGAAATATTTGATCCCGAGCCCGAGCTTGCCCGGCTGGCGCGCCAGGTCGAGCTTGAGATTGGCGAAGAACTCGCTGGCAGGAGCCGGGTTGGGGCCTGCGAGCGCGGGCAACGGTTCCTGGCTGACGAGGGCGAGCACAGTCTGCGGGCGGGCCGCGCCGCCGGTCGATTCGAGCTTGAGGTTGAAGGTGATCTTGCCGCCCTCGCGCTTCATGAAGCTTTCGAGGTTGTAGACGAGCCCGTCGTCGCCGATCAGCACGACATCGAGGCTCTGGCCGCCGCCGGCTTCCACCGAGCCGTTGAGGATTTCGCCGCTCTTCATGTTGAACGCGCCGATCTGTAGCCGCGGAGAGCGATCGATGCCGACGCCCGGCTGGCGCAGGAACTCGACCATCGGGCACTGCGCGCTGGTGACGGGGCGCAGGTTGATCTGCGCCTCGAAGCCCTGCGCGGCCTTGAAGGCATTGTCGAAGGTGACGAAGGGGCCCGATGCGCTGCCGAAGCCTTCCAGCGTCGCCTTGCGGTCGCCGATTTCCAGGGGCCACAGGAAGAAACAAGAGCCGCCATCGTAGTCGCGAACATAGCGCTCGACCCGTTCGGCCGGCGTGCGCGGCTCCGGCTCCGGCGCGAGCGCGGCGGTCTGCGGGGGCGGCGGCGCCTGTGTCGAGGGCTGGATCACGGGCGGGCTGGATGGCGGTTTTGCGATGGCGACCGGCGGCTTCTCAACAGGCCCTAACTCGGGGGGCGGCGGAGGCTTGGCAGGCTCGGCTGCGGGCGGGCGCGCAGGCGGCGCCGGTGGTGCGGTCTCGACGTTGGTGGCGATCTGGGGAGGTGCCGGGTTCGGCACCGAGGGTGGCGGCGAGGGCTGCGGGGCAGCGACCGGCGGTGCAGACGTCTGCGTTGTGGTGCTCGGCGCGGCTGCCTGCGCCGGCTTCTCTGCTGGAGCTTCGGTCAGGGCTGGCGCGTTGTTGCTGGCGGTGGCGCTTGCGGAAGGCTGCTCGGATAGAGGCGGGGGATCGGCGCTCGGGAGGCGGGCATTCTTGCTCGTCTGTTCGGGCTGAAAGCTCTTCCAGGCGTAGAAGCCGCCTCCTGCCAGCAGCGCGAGGATCGCGACGCCCGCGACGAGCGCCATCGGCGACCTTCCTTGCCTCTTCTGGCCGGCAGGGCCAGCCGCCTTCTTGCCGGCGGCAGGCGATTGCCAGGCGGCGACCTCGGCCATGTCGGCCGGGCGGTTTGCGGGGTCGGGCGCGAGCATGCGCGCGAGCAGCGGGCGCAGGCGGGCATCGACGCCGGAGAGATCGGGCAGGCGGCGGCGCTTGTCGAGGATCTGGACCTGCGAGCCGCCCATATCGAGCGCGCGGCCGGCGACGGCTTCGGCCAGCACCAGCGCGAAGGAATACATGTCGGAGCGGCCGGTGACCTCGCCGCCATAGAGCCCGAGTTGCTCGGGCGAGACATAGTTGTATTTGCCGGCGAAGCCGGAGCCGATCACCGTGCCTTCGCCGAGCAGGCTGGAGCGGGCGATGCCGAAATCGATGATCTTGGCGCGGGAGGGATCGCCGCCGGGCAGGATGATGTTGTCCGGCGAGATGTCGCGGTGGACGATGCCGAGGCGATGGGCGGCGTGCAGCCCGGGCCCGACCCGCTGGCGCAGCACATCGGCTTCCTCGATCGTCAAAGGCTGCTGCTTGATGCGCTCGGAGAGCGGCTGGCCGTCGACGAACTCCATGGCGAGGTAGGGCGACTCGCTCGCCGGATCGATGGCGAAGACGTAGTAGCGGACGATGGCCTCGTTATAGAGGTTGTGCAGCGCTGCCGCTTCGCGCCGGAACAGCGCGATCACGGCCTCGTCGCGGGCCATGTCGGGGCGGATCATCTTGATCGCGACCGCGTCGCCGGTCTGGATGGCGCGGCCCTTGTAGACCTCGCCCATGCCGCCGACCGCGATCAGGCTCTCGATCTCGTAGATGCCGTTGAGCCTGGTGCCGATGCGGGCATTGGCGCGCGGGGCGAAGACGGTGCGCTCGGAGTCGTCGCTCATGGCGTGGAGCTCCCTGGTGCGCGCCGGTTCGGCATCCAGCGTGTTCTCTCGCTCGCGCCCTGTCGATAGCGGACGATGACGACGGTGACGTTGTCGCGCGCGCCGCGCTCCAGCGTCAGCGCCAGCAGGGTGTCGCAGGCGGCCTGCGCGCCGCCAGCCTCGACGGCCTGCAGGATCTCGGCATCGGCGACGTGCTCCGTCAGCCCGTCCGAGCAGAGCAGGAAGGCGTCGCCATCGGCGATCTCGCCGTTCTCGAGGTCGAGTTCCGGCGTTTCGTGCACGCCGATCGCGTGGGTGATGACGTGCCGGCGTGGCGAGTTCTTCGCTTCGTCGGGCGTCAGCAGGCCGCGATCTACCATGTCCTGCACCTCGGTATGGTCGCGTGATATCTGCGTGATGCGTCCGGCGCGGACGAGATAGATCCGGCTGTCGCCCGACCAGAGGCAGGCGAAATGACGCTGGTGGATCAGCAGGACGACGAGGGTCGCACCCATCGTCGCGCCGCGCTGGCGGATTTCCTCGCGCAGGGTGTGGTTGGCTTCGAGCACGCTGCCCTCCAGCATGGCGAGCAGCTCCGAGGCCGAGTTCGTCGCGCCGACGCCTTCCAGCGCGGCAACGACGGTGGCGCTGGCGAGCGCGCCGTTCTCGTGCCCGCCCATGCCGTCCGCCACGGCCCAGAGGCCGACTTCGGGGCGCAGCAGGAAGTTGTCCTCGTTCGCCTTGCGGACCTTGCCGGTATGGCTGATGCAGCCGGTCTCGAAATCGGAGGCCGCGCGCGGAGCATCGTTCATGGCATCGCCCTCATTATCCGGCGCGTTCGGCTGCGAGATGGGCATCGAAGCGTCCCGTCAGCAGGCCGGTGAAGAGATAGGGATCGGGCAGGGCCTGGCCGGTCAGCGCCAGCGCCTCGAAATTCGGCCCGCCGACGGTCCAGAGATATGAGGCATGGGCATAGGCCCGCGAATGATCCTCGACGCGCAGCGCCACCAGCCGCTCCGGAAAGCCGGACGCAATGGCCGCGCTGACGATGGTCCCGTCCGAGAGCCGCACCATATCCTGCGGCGGGGCGGCGAGGTGATGGTCGTTGGGCACGGGCAGCGCGGCGAGGCGCTGTGCGACGGCCTCGTAGCTCGAATCGGGTTCCAGGGCCTGCAGCAGGAAATCCTCGATCGCCGCGAACCATCCGTCCTGCGGATCGAGTTCCGGCGGGGGGATCGCGGCGCCCGGCGCGGCCACGGCGAAGACGGTCAGCGGGAAATAGCGGCCGATGCCGTCGACCGAGGGCATGAAGGCGCCGGCCACCGTCTGCCCGCCATGGCCGGCGCCCAGCCAGAAGCGCCAGATCGGTGCGTTGAGATAGGCCTCCTGCCAGCGGCCTCCGAGTTCGAGCCGGCTCGCGGTCAGCCCGCCCTGCAGCCATTTTTCGTAGACGGCCAGGAAGCCTGTGGGGGCGTTGAGCGCGATGAAGTCGCGCTTGGCGGGGAGCTTGCCGAAGAGGCCGCAGGGCACCGCGTCAGATCCCCGCGGGGCAGCGGATTTCCCGCAGCGCCGGCAGGATCAGCGGGTTCTTGAGCGAGCCGACGCCGAAGGAATAGCCGACCTGCCGGCCGCCGCCGTTCAGCGTGAACCCGACATTGTCGCCCTGCTTCAGCACCGAGCCGGCATCGAGCAGGCGGAAGAAGGACCAGGTGCCGTCCTTCTCGAAGAGCTTGGCCTCGCCCTGCGCGGCATTCTGCGAGCCCGAGGAGAAGAAGCCGCCGCCGAACATGCCGCCGGAATTGCCGCTGCCGCCGCCGAGCGTCAGCGTGATCGCCGTCTTGCCGACGCCCCCGCCCGGCCACATCACCGGCGTCGGCGTGTTGACGCCCTGCTGGCTCGTCACCGTGAAGCCGTTGATCTCGAGCTTGGCGTTGGCGGCGTCGGCCGAGAGCGCGGTCGGGGTCACCACCATCTGGAAGGAGGGCAGGTTGCCGCCGGTCGGGAAGAATGCGTCCTTGATCTCGCTGGCGCGCTGGAATTCGCGCAAGGTCGTGGGAGACAGCGCGCGCGCCACGCGGCTGTCGACGCGCCAGCTCCATTGCGGCTTGGAGGTGTCGACGAAGGGCTCCAGCCGGTCCTTGTAGAACTTGTCCATGATCTGGCCGGGGGCGAAGAGCCGGGCGAAATCGGCGAGCGGCACATCGCGGGTGCTGGCCTTGGTGAAGGGGTAGCGGTTGTTCATCACCTCGGTGCAGATGCGCGTCACCTGTTCGGCCAGCGCCTGCCGGAGCAGGGCGACGGTCGCGCCGGTGGCATCGCCCTCGAAGTCGTTGACCGCCTGGATGATCATGCCGTCGAAGGGGGCAGGGTAGCGCGAGGAGTTGGCGCGCAAGGTCGCGATCAGCGGCACGAGCGCGGCGTTCGCCGCCGCCGACTGCGCCGGATTGGTCGCGGCGGTGGCGAGGTTCTGGTTGATCTCGGAGAAGGTCTGCAGGAGCTGGTCGACCGGCCGGCGGCCGAGATCGCCGTCGACGAGGACCTGGAAGGGCTTGAACTGGCCTTCGATGTCGGCCCCCAATGCCGGGTCCGTGCCGCCGGCAAGCACGCGATCGACCCCCGGCGCGGCAAGCGGGAGATTGCTGCCGAGGCGGCCGAGCGCCTGGCTCGCGCGCTGGTCGAGCGTCTGCGCCGCAGCAGCGGCGGCGGCCTGCGCCACGGCTTTCTTCGCGTTCGGGCGCTCCTTGGTGAGCTGTGTCTCGTCGCGCAGCGATTCGAGCACCTGCTTGAACGGCGAGGTCGGCGCCGAGATTGCGCTGAGCGCGACATAGCGTGGCTTGTCGGCGTTGAGGGGGCGCAGCTTCAGCCGCTTCAGCATGCGCTGCCAGCTAGCGACATAGTCGCGGGCATAGAGCTTCATCAGGTCCTGGAAGAGCGTCGCATACTGGGCGGTGATCGCCTGCTGGTCGACATTCTCGCCCAGCACCCAGCGCTCCTTCTCGATGCGGTCGCCGATGTCGCCGAGCCGGCCGATGAAGGCGGTCTGGAAGCCGTCATAGGTGTAGAAATAGGGCACGCGGATCTGGTCGAGGTCCTCGCCGCCGCTGCCTTCGAAGACGAGGCGGACATCGGACCCGCCGCGCTGGGAGGCGACCCAGTCCTTCTGGCTCTCGCCGCGCGCCTGCGTCCGCAGCAGTTCATAGGCGCGCTCGGCGATGCTGAGGCGGCGCAAGGTGCGCTGGCTCTGCTCGATCAGCGACTGGTTGAGCTTGACCATCGGCTCGGCCGAGCCCTCGTCGAGGTCGAGCATCGCGGCCAGATGCTCCTCCAGCGCCTCGCGGCCCTTGGCGTTGGCGGGGCCGGGGAAGAGGTTCTCGGCCCAGTCAAGGCGCATCCAGGAGGTGACGAGGTCGCGGTCCATCTTCGCCTGGCCTCCGATCATCATGTAGACCTTCAACGCCTCGTAGACGAAGCCGGGATTGTTGGCGTTGGCCTCGAGCTGCTCCTCCAGCCGGAAGATGATGCGCGGGCGCAGCATCCGCTCCAGCGCCTGCTGATAGGTGATCTCGGTCGCGTTCTGCAGGCGGTCGCGCTGGCTCAAGCCCAGGGTGGCGAGCGTCGGCGTCGGCTCGTTCTGGGTGGCGTAGCCCGCCGGCATGTTCCGGAGCTTGTGCAGCAGCGGCAGGATGCGGCTGAAATTGCGGTCGGAGACGGTGGTCTCCTGAAGGACCGGGGCTGCGGCGCTGCGATAGTCGGACAGGCCGTAATTGGTCGCGGTGATGAGGTCGCTGTTGCGCGAGAAGCTCGTCCACCACAGGCCGAGCGCGGCGAGCGACAAGATCGCGACCGTCGCGAAGCCGGCGATGCGCAGCATGGTCGAGCGGCGCGCGGCGCCGAGATCGGTCGAGACCCAGCCGGATTCGCCGATCACCACCTTCTGGATGAGGTCGGTGAGGAAATAGCTCTTGCCCTTGCCGGAGAAGGCGGCGGCGCCGGCATGATCCGAGCCGAAATTGCGGGAGAGCGCGCCGATGAGCTGGTCGATCGGCGTTCCCTCTTGCGTGCCCGAGGTGAAATAGAAGCCGCGCAGGGTGGCGTTGGCGTGGTAGCGCGTCGGCTCGAAGACGCGGGTGAGGAAATCGACGATCGAACGCTTCAGCGTGGCCATCTGGCTCGGGAAGCCGAAGATCTGGGCGCGGGATGTCGGGTTGTGCTCGTCCTGCAGCCGGTCTGAGAGACGTTCGTTCAGCCGCTCGATCAGCGCGTCATATTCCGGCGGCACGTCGCCGATCATGTTGCGCGTCTTGTCGGCGGTCTGGAAGGTGTGGCCCCAGACCATGCGCCGCTGCGGCTCGGTCAGCGCGCCGAAATACTCGTTGAAGCCGGCGATGAGGTCCGCCTTGGTGAAGACGGCATAGACCGGGAAATCGACCTTCAGCCGCTCGTGCAATTCGAGCAGGCGCGAGCGGATCGCGTCGGCATGGGCGGCGATCTCCTCCGGCGTCGAGGTCAGCAGATCCTCGACGCTGATCGCGACGAGCACGCCGTTGATCGGCTGGCGCGGGCGGTTGGTCTTGAGCAGGTCCAGGAAAGCGAACCAGCTCGTCTTCTCGGCCCTGGTGTCCGTGTCCTGCGTGGTGTAGCGGCCGGCGGTGTCGATCAGTACCGCATCCTCGGCGAACCACCAGTCGCAATAGCGCGTGCCGCCGGAGCCCGCGACGGCGGCCGGCGTTGCGCCGCGCGCGAGCGGGAATTTCAGCCCGGAATTGACCAGCGCGGTCGTCTTGCCGGCGCCGGGCGGGCCGATAATGACGTACCAGGGCAGGTCGTAGAGATAGTCGCCGCCGCCCTTGCCGCGCGCGGTCTTGAGCGTCGCCAGCGCGTCGCGCATCGCATTGGAGATCGCGGCGCCGTCGCCAGTCGTCTCCTCCTTCTCCAGCGCTTCGGAGAGCGCAGCGGTCGCCTTGCGGCGTCGGATGACGACGAAGGCGATCCAGCCGAGCGCCCCGACCAGCAGCAGCACGACGACGGGCAGGCGCACCCAGAAGGATTCGAAGGGCCGGACGTCGCCGAAGGCGAGGAAGGGGCCGCCGAACCAGACCAGCGCCGCGAGCGCGAGCGCGCCGATGAGGATTGCGAGGATGCGGAGCCAGGTGGCGAGGTTCATGCGCGCCTCCTAGCCCTGACGCTGGATCAGGATTTCGACGCGCCGGTTCTGGGCGCGGCCGTCGGCGGCGGTATTGGGCGCGATCGGCGTGTCCGCGCCCTTGCCCTCGAAGCTGATGCGATCCGCCTTGCTGAGCTTGGTCTTCAGCACGTCGCCGACCGCCTTGGCGCGCGCCTGCGAGAGCTCGACGTTCGAGGGGAAGCGGGCGGTGCGGATCGGCACGTTGTCGGTATGGCCGATGACCTTGATCGCGCCGCCCTCCTGCTCCAGCACGGCGGCGATGCGCTCGATCAGCGGCTGGAACTCGGCGCGCACGGCCGCCTGGCCCGGCTCGAACAGCGTGATGCCGACGAGGCGGACGATGATGACGTTGGGCGTGACAAGGCAAACGATCGGCGGCTGCACGGCGGCGCAGACCTTGGGCGGCTGAGGCGGAGGCGGGGGAGGCGGCGGCGGGGCCGCGAAGACCTTGCGCATGATGCCGATCTCGCCCTTGGGGTGGACGGAGAGCAGGGCAGTCGAGGCCGCCTCGGCATTGCCCGAGAGCAGGGCGCGGAACACGAAATAGATGCCGAGCAGGGCGACCGCAGCGATCGCCGCCACCGACCAGACCGGCACCTTGAAGCCTGCGACCGTTGCCGCGATGGCCTGCCCGCGCCAGCGCGGCGAGAGTTCGGGGTCGGGCTGCTTCACCCGCCGCAGCGTCTCGAAGAGGTTGCGCTGGATCATCTGCAGGTTGTTGGCCCCCCCGGAGGAGGTGCGATGGATGCCCTGGAAGCCCAGCGCCAGGCAGGCATGCATCAGTTCCAGCAGGTCGTAATTGACCGAGGGGTCGGCCTTGGCCTTGTCCAGCTCCTCGAAGAAGCGCACGCCGCCGGTGCGCTCGCCGAAAAAGCGCGAGAGCATGCTGTACTGCGTCCAGACATGGCGGTCGTCACCGGGAGTGTTCTGGACGATGTCGTCGGCGGTGGCGGCGAGGACGTATTTCGCGGTGCGGGCGGTCTCGGCGGAGACGCCGGCGGCGCGGACCTCATGATCGAAGGCCTCGATCGTTTCGCCGACCTGGCCCAGCAACTGGGCGAAGGGCGCGTTGGAGAGATTGGCGCGCATCCGCCCGAGCAGCAGCAGGAGCGGACCGGCGGCGCGCAGCAGCGGGTTCGCGTTCGGCGTCAACAACTGGTCGCGGCGCGGCAGCGAGTGGCCTCCTCCCGGAGGCGGGGGAACCTGCGGGCGCTGCGGGATCGGCGCCGGGTTCGACATCCATTCGTCGCCGCCGCCGGGCACGCCGGGCGAGGGCACCTGTGGGGGGGCGTAGGGCTGCGCTTGCGGCGCGGCGGGTGAAGGCGGTGCGGGAGCTTGTGGCAGGGGCGCGCGGCGCCCGCCGGGGTTCGGCCGGATGATGGTCCGTTCGGAACGGCCGAACGGGTCGGACGAACCGTCGTCGCTCATCGCCTGCCCTCCAGAACGGCCCAGAGCTCGAGTTCGAGATCGGGCCAGTCACCGGAAAAATGCATGCCGATCGAACTCGCCGTGCTGAACTCGGGCCAGAGCGGCGAGGTGCGGTCGAGGTAGAAGTATACATGATCCGTGAGCGCGCGGATCTGCGGCGGCGGCGTCGGCAGATGGACGAGGCTGATGCCCGGCAGATGGGCATGGACGATCTCGTTCATCTTGGTGTTGGGGCCGATCTTGAAGAGCTGTGGGAACTGCGCCTGGATCTCGGTCAGCGGCCGGCGCGCCGCGACTTCCAGCACCAGCGTCGCGTTGCGGACGAGGCTGCGATCCCGGATCGTCGACATGAAGGCGTTGGGCGCGCGTTCGATGATTTCCAGCCGTATGGCGCGGCGGCCGAGATTGGCCGAGAGGAAATCCTGGATGTCGCGCACGACGGGCGCGAAGCAGTTCTCCAGATCGTCGTGGTCATAGGCCGGATAGTCGCGGGCGCGGCGCTCGGCCGTGGTGAAGGTCGCGAGCTCACCGGCGAGCGCAAGGAAGACCGTGAACAGCCGCTCGGGATGGATGAAGCGCGACCGGCGCATGTGCTTCAGCACGGGGATGTTGCGGTTGAGAAGCTGAAGCACGAAGTAGTCCGCGCTCTGCAGGCCGCCGCCCGCCGTCGGATCGGCGGCGTAGCGGGCGAGCTCCTCCAGCTTGTTGTCGATCCAGCCGATGACCCGGTCGAGCCAGCCCTCGATCACCGGATAGGCCGAGCAGACCAGCACCGGCGGGGCGAATTTCTCGTCGAAGAGGATGGCGCGGTCGCGCACCTCGAGGATGCGGCCGAGCGCGAGGCCGACATAGCCGGCCTTCGAGGTCTTGCGCAGCTCCAGCGTCAGGCGCGGATGGGCGACGTCGATCTCCTCCTCGGTGCGCAGGGAGGCGGTCGAATCGATCAGCATCTCGTTTGCGGGGACGTAGCGGCTGGCCGAGCCGTTCAGCGCGTCCTCGACCTCGCGGGTATTGGCGGCGGCCAGCGGCAGCGAGAGCCAGACGATCTGGCCGGCAGCATTCTCCGGCACCTCGATCGCGGCCGGCAGGGGGCTGTTGTCGGGCAGCGCGAAGGGGGTGCCGTCCGGCATCACGCCGACGGCGCGGCGCAGGCCGATGCGGCTCTGCTGGGCGAGGTCGCGGTCGATCTCCAGCACCGAGAAGCCCCATGGATAGGGCGAGATGGTCCTGACGCGGCTTTCCAGCAAATTTTCGAGATAGCGGTCGTTCTGCTGGAAGTGATGCGGCCTGAGGAAAAGCCCTTCCGACCAGACGACCTTGCTGTACCACGACATTCCGGTCTCGCTCACTCGAAGGCAGGCATGGTGAGCTTATCGAGGACGTAACCCAGCGTCACCAAGGGAATCCTATTCCCCTCGCGCGCGGGCCGCCGTCATTGACTTGAAGGATGCGGCGCCGAGAATTTCGCGGCAGTGCTGACAGCAACGAATCCGCCCGGGAGCCAGCGACGCATGCCCAAGGGACCGGCCGCCCGCATCCTCGACCCCGTGATCCACCCGCTGCCGGGCATCCTGCAGCCGGGGCCGGGCAGCCCCAACGTATTGATCGGCAGCCTGCCGGCCTGGCGCGGCGTGCCGGCGGCCGCGGCAGCCGCCATCCAGTCCGCCAAGGCGGCGTCCGATACGACACTTCAGGTTGCTGCCGCCGCGACGCTGGCGGCGGCCGGAACACCGGGTGCGCCCGCCGCCAAGGCGGCGGAGGAGGCAGCCAAGACGGCTGCGCTCTCGGCGATGAGCTCGACCATCACCGGCGCTTCGGGCGGCGCCGACATCCATAACTGCCTGACCCTGATGCCGCCGCAGCCGCATGGGCCCGGCGTCGTCATCGACGGTTCGCAGACCGTGCTGATCAACAACCTGCCGGCTTGCCGGGTGGGCGACACGATCACCGAGGCGCTCGGCCCGCCCAACAAGATCGTCATAGGGTTGCCGACTGTCATCATCGGCGGATGATCGCGAATTGATTCAGGAAAACGGCGCAAGCGGCTGATCCTCAAGCATTTTCTTCTTCAGTGGGTGCGATGGGCAAGAATAACCGGACCGTTCCCGATCGCCAGGAGGCCAAGAGCGAGCGCTTCCGCCACAAGATCGTGCAGCGGCTCTCCTCCGATCAGCGTCGGGCGCTGAACCACGGCACGGCCCGCAACGGCCGCATCGCCGAGACTTTGTGCTTCATGGCCTTGATCCGCGATCCCGCCCGGCGCAAGCGGCCGATGCTGCCGGTGCCGAACGTCAGCTGCACGGCGGCCGTGCGCCAGTTCTTCCGGGCTGATGACGGCGAGCAGGCCGCCCATCTGCTGCCGGGGCAGATCTCGATCGATGGTGCCTTTCCCTGGCTGTTCCTGTCGGGGCCGGCGGCGCGGCAGCTCGAAAACCTCTTCGGCTATGTCGAGCCGCTGCGGGCCGACTACAACAAGGCCGATTCGGCCGCCGAGGCGAACGGCCTGACCGACGCCTTCGCAGCGGCCTGCCGGCGCGTGCTGGCGACGAGGGGCGACGCGGCGACAGACATCGTCGCCGCTTACGAGCAGTTCTGGCATCCCGGTGCGCTCGCGGCCTTCGCCGCGGCAGAAGCCCAGAAGCGCAGCAAGCCGACGCCGCCGCCGATCGTCTATGGCGAGCCCGGCGGCGTCGAATACGGCATGATCCTCAACCTGGAGGAGCGGGTGGCCGCTTTCGAGGACGAGTCGATCTGGGCGACCTACGAGCAGCTCAGCATCCTCGGCTACTACAAGGCGGCTATGGACGAGGAGCCGCGCCAGCTTCAGCTCCGGGCGATCCGCGAGATCCTGGCGCTGCCAACGGCTTGACCGACGCGGACGGGCGGGCCAAGCGGGCGCTTCCATTTTCTCGCGCGACAGGACGCAAGCCCATGACCATCGAACGCATCGGATTGGCCGCCCGCTACTGCGACGCCGCCATCTTCAACGGCATCGTCTTCCTCGCCGGCCATGTGCCGGAGAAGACCGAGGGCGCTTCCCTGACCGAGCAGACGGAAGAGGTGCTGGCGCTGCTGGAGGACACGCTGGCGCAGGCCGGCAGCAGCAAGGAGCGCATCCTCAGCGTCCAGATCTTCCTCACCGATATCGGCAAGATCGGCGAGATGAACGCTGTCTGGGACAAGTGGGTGGCGGCAGGCCATGCGCCGGCGCGTGCGACCGTCGAGGCGAAGCTCGCCTCGCCCGGTTACGGCATCGAGATCACAGCGGTGGCGGCGAAGCGCTGACGGATACCTCTCGTCATTCCGGGACATTGCGAAGCAATGGGCCCGGAACCCAGAACCGATGCGCTTCGGCAAGGAAGTGACCGGATGCCGCCGCCCTTCCGATGGGCGGCATCGGTTCTGGATTCCGGGCTCAGGCCTGCGGCCCGCCCCGGAATGACGGTGTGGAGGTGATTGGGGTCAAGCCCGAGCATGACGGCCGCATAACCCGGCCGTCATTTCCCGCCGCGGTCGTAGCACTCGGCGAAATAGATCATGAAGGCGTCGACCAGCCCGTTTTCGTAAGGGGCTGTCTTGGCCTCCCAACGGGCGACATAGGCGTCCCACATCTTCGCCTTGCGCGAGCCGATCAGGCCGCCGATGCCGCCGTCCTGCGCGGTGCTCTCGGCGACCGCCTGGGGGTCGAGGTCCTCGACCAGCATCTTCAGCGCATGCTGCATGGCCGAATAGGTCTTGATCTGGTGGGCCTTGAGGTCGCGGAAGCTCTCGTCGAAGGCGCGCCTGGCGTCGAGATAGCCGCTGCGCGGCTGGCCGAAGATCAATTGCAGGGCATCGTCGACGGTCGGCGAGAACTTCAGCGGGTTGTTGTCCTGCGCCTGGATCATCGTCTGGTTGGTGCTGCGGGCGATGCGCTTGCTCTCGGCGCGGGCGGCGAGCAGGCCCTTGAGCTCCTCCGCGATCAGCCGCATCAGCCCGCCGAGCTGCTCGGCGAAGGCGCCGGGGTCCTGCGACGACAGCGACTGCGGCGAGACGCCGGCGCCCTTGGCGAAGCGCTGCATGAACTCGCCCATCGAGATCGGCGCTGCGGCTGCGGGCTGCGCGGCGCTTTCGGCTGCGAAGGGAGGTTCGGGCGCGAAAGCCAGAGGAGGAGCCGGCTGTGGTTCGGTTGCCGCATCGGCCGGGACCGGGTCGATGCCCGGCTCGTCCCAGGGGTTTGCGGCAGGCGCGCTGCTCGGGGCCGGGCGGCGTGGCGTCGGGATCGGCGCGATGGGTTCGACGGGGGCGACCGGCGACGGCTGCATCGGCGCCCAGGCAAAGTCGTCCCCTTGCGCGGCCGGCGCGGGCCAGCCCGGAGTGGCCGGTGGCGGAGGAGGCCCTGCATCGGGCACAGGGATGTCCGTAGCCCAGTCGATGAAGCTGGCATGGACCGGTTTAGCGTGGCTGGGCGGCATCAGCTCCCGGCGCGAAATCGGCGGCGCAGCTTCCTCGCTCGCCGCCCAGAGCGATTCCGGCTGGGCCACATAGGGCGGCGGGGCGAGGGATTGGGCCGGAGCCTGACCGGCATCGTCGTCGATCACGACGGCGATGACGTAGTGGCCGATTTCGAGCCGGTCGCCGTTCTGGAGCCGATAGGGCGACTGCACGCGATGATCGCCGCCATTGACGAAAGTGCCATTGGTCGAAATGTCGCGCAGCCACCAGGCGCCGTCGCGGAAGCGGATTTCGCAGTGGCGGCCGGAGATGGCGCGGGTGGGATCTGGCAGAGCCCAGTCGAGATGCTGGTCGCGGCCGATGTCGAGGCCGCGCCCGCCGCTGGCGGTCACGCTCAGCGGGCCGCCATCCGGCAGGGAGGTCTCGTTCTCGATCGTCAGTGTCAGCGCCATGGTAGCGAACCGCTTCTACAGCATCGAACCGAATATCGTACTCGGACCGATGCTGTAGCTCTTTGATTTTGCATCGGCTTTCTCCGAAAACCGGGCCCCACTTTTCGGGCCGATGCTCTAGCGCTTGCCGGCATCGTCTTCAGCCAAACGAATGCATGCTTCGACGCAGCGATGCAATGCGCCCTCGCGGTCGCGTGAGGGCAGGCGATTGATCGCGTTGAGCACGGCGATGCGCGCCATCTTGGCGGTGAGGTCGGGCGGGCAGGGCACGCCGTGGCTTTCGATCATGCTGCCGCCGGAATACCCGGCCGCCCAGGCGACCCAGGTGCCCGGCCGGGCGCGGTCGCCCGTTTGGGCGAGCTTCAGCGCGTCGAAGCGGGTGCGGTCTCCGGGCTCGCGCACCCAGGTTTCGGCGGCGGCGAGGCCGGGATCCTGCGTGCCGGGCGGCTGCATCGCACGCACGGCCTGCAGCGCCCACCAGACGGTTTCGCGCCGCGGAAGCAGGAAGGCGCAGAAGCCGACCGCCTCCGACGGCGCCGGGCCCCTGATCAGCCGGGCAAGGAAGGCAAGCGGCGGCTCCGTGGTCGGCGGCATCGTGACGGCCTCGTGCGCCGAGGGAAAGGTCTCGA
Organism: Allobosea sp. P4_C6; assembly: GCF_056402015.1. NCBI lineage: Bacteria > Pseudomonadati > Pseudomonadota > Alphaproteobacteria > Hyphomicrobiales > Alloboseaceae > Allobosea > Allobosea sp. P4_C6. The sequence goes on along the minus strand of NZ_JBFUIF010000010.1, from coordinate 14,383 downwards.
ACACCTCGCGGGCGGTGCTGAAGCGCAGGCGTGACATGGAGGCCCCGGCCATTCTCAGTTGATCGTTATCATGGGGGCCTTGATCACGACGGTGCCATCGCTGCCCACCTCGGTCATGCCGACGCTCTTGATCCTGATGCTCGGCGAGGTGATCTCGATGCTGCCGGGCGTCATCTTGATCTTGCTCTCGCCGACCTTGAGATTGATCTCGGTCAGCGCCTCGACGTCGATCTTGCCGTTTTCGACGTCGAGCCTGTCGTCGCCCTTCTTGAGCGTCGTCTTTCGCGAATAGCCGCCGTCCTGGTAGCGTTCGCCGATCTCGCGCGTCTCGATGTTGTTGACGACGACCTTGTGGTCCTTCTCGGCATGCATTTCGAAGACCTCGTGGTCCTTGCGGTCCTCGAACTTGATCTCGTTGTAGGTGTCGGGGAAGCCGGCTCCATCGGTCGATTCCGATTTCAGGCCCGACTGGGTCTTGTTCGCCGGCAGTTCATAGGGCGGCTTGTGCTGGTCGTTGACGACCGCGCCGACCACGAGCGGCAGGTCGGGGTTGCCCTCGATGTACTCGACGATCACCTCCTGGCCGATGCGCGGGATGATCTGGCCGCCCCAGCCCTTGCCGGCCCACATCTGCGCGACGCGGGTGCGGCAGGAGGTCGAGCCGTCCTCGCGATCCCAATGAAAGCGCAGCCAGATCCGGCCGTATTCGTCGACGTCGATGTCGCCTTCCTCACCCTGGTTGCGCTCGCCGACCACCTTGGCGGTGTGCGGCCCGTAGACGGTGGGGCGCGGCGTGACGATGGGCGCGCGGAAGCGCCGCTCGCATTTCTGGAGTTCGTAGGAGCCGTGATAGAGCGCCTCGTCCTGCCGGGAGGAGGAACGATAGCTCTGGACGCCGAAGGCATGGGTTGCCCGGACAACGAGGTACTCGACATTCTCGGTGCCGGCCGGATGGTCCGCGAGCTTCATCAGGGCGCCGGGATAGAGGCTTGCGGCGTCGCCACCGGCATGGCGCCGGTCGTCCCTGGCCTGCTCGGCCTCGGCCATGACGCGAGCGAAATGCTCGCCCTGGTCGCGCTTGGTGTAGGCGGCGGGGTAGTCATAGGCTTCGTAGGACTTGGCCTTGGGAAAGCCCTCTTCGGCACGGGCGGTGAGGTCCGATTCCGACTTCTCGAAGTCGTAGTCCTTGAGCTCGAATTTGCCGGTGCGCAGGCGGCGCATCGTCGACCAGTGGGTGAGGTGCTCGACCTGCGAGCGCGGGAAGCGGTTGCCCTGCTTGACCAATGAATAGGCCGAGGCATCGCCCTGGAAGCTCGGCTCGGCTGCGGCCGTGACCTGGTCGTGAGCGGAGCGGGAATCGCAGAGCACGAGCTTGTGGTCGCCGTCGCTGTGCTTGAAATAATAATAGATGCCGTACTGCTCCATCAGCCGCAGCACGAAATCCAGATCGGTTTCGCGATACTGCACGCAGTAGTCGATTGGCTGCAGCGTCTCGCTGGTGCGGTCATCGAAGCTCGCCGAGCCTTCCTTGCCGAAGATCTCCTTGATGATGTCGATCGCGCTCTTGTTCTTGAAGATCCGGCAGTCGGCCCGCTGCGAGAGCAACCAGAGCCAGGGTCTGAGCGTGAAGCGATAGATGTAGAGATCGTCCTGTTCGCCGAGCCACTGCGCGTCGACCAGCGTGCCGTTCAGCACGCGCTCGCTCTTGTTCTTCAGCGTGAACTTGATCGAGCATTTCTCGCTCATCATGCTTTGCAGGTCGGCGTTGTCCGTCTTGCTCGCCGCCTCGATGTTGTATGTAAATAACTCGCTCAAAGCTTCGCTGGCTTCAAACTTGATAAGTGTAAATTTATCTTGGCCAGACGGCGTCGTGAATGACGCGGTTCTTTGACCTTGCCCTAGATTGGCAGTCATCAACAAAACCTCTCGCCGATTGAACCTATTTTTGCCTTGACGTAACTAACATGGAGAGTCATCGTCGACTCCTAAAGTCTTCATACGCCGAATGGCGCAACTTATCGGGAGGGTTCCCATGCGCAAGCAGTCCGGCTTCATCACATTGGTCGCTCTGATCAGCCTCGGGGTTCTCACCATGGCGGCAACGGCCGGAGCGCAGACCTACAAGGCCGACGACATCGTCAAGCATTTCGGGCCGGCGGCTGTGCCCAAGCCCGCGGTGACGCGCGGCCTGTGCGTCGGCACCGAGGCCGAATGCGCCAAGGCTGGCCATGTCGTCGAGGTGGCCAAGCCGCCGAGCGCCTTCGATCTCGTCGTCAAGTTCAAATACAATTCCGACGTGCTCGAGCCCGAGGCGAAGCTCAATCTCGACGAGTTCGCCAAGGCGCTGAAGACACCGCAACTCTCCGCCCAGAGCTTCATGGTCGAGGGGCATACCGATGCGGCCGGCACGCCCGGCTACAATCTCAGCCTGTCGCAGCGCCGCGCGCAGGCCGTGGTCCGCTATCTCGGGGATCGCGGCGTGAGCCCCACCAGGCTCGTCGCCAGGGGATACGGCCAGAGCCGGCCGATCGCGCCCGATCCGCTGTCCGGCGACAATCGCCGCGTCGAGACCCGCCTGCGCACCGAATAACCGGCCAGGCCAGACAGCCGAGGCGGCGCCGGTCCTGTCCGGGCTGCCGATCCTGCAAGCGGGGAGAGCGATGGCGGCCTTGAATTTTGCCGAACTGACGAAGCCGGTTTCGGCCGACGAACCCTGCGGGCCGGATCTCGAGGACGATACCGACTTCATGAATGTCACGGCGCGGCTCGAGGTCGCGCTGCCGGCGTCGTATTTCCGCCGCGACGATGATGGGCGGCAGGTCGCTTTCGATCGCAGCGGCATCGAGTTTCCGACTGCCTTCGCCGATCTCGGCAAGCTGCTGGAGCGCTCGCGCGACCTGCGCGTGCTCGTGCTCGGCGCGAAGCTGACGATCCTCAACCGCGACGTTCCGGGTTTCGCAGCCAGCCTCTCAACCATGGCGGACCTCCTCGGCGATTACTGGGAGGAGGTTCATCCGCGGGCGATGGATGGCGATTTCGTCATGCGCGAAGTCGCACTCCAGGGCCTCGACGAACTGGCGACCGTGGTGCTGCCGCTGCAGCATGCGCCGCTCTTCGTCAGCCGCCGGATCGGCCCTTTCGCCTTCCGCAGCCAGCTCGTCGCCAGCGGCGAGACCCGTCTCGTCGAGGGCGAGCAGCATCCCGATGCCGGAGCCATCCAGGCGGCGCTGGGCGATGTCGAGCCGGAGGACCTGACGGCGATACTCGGTCATGTCAGCGCCGCGCGCGATGCGCTCGCCCGCATGCGCATGGTCTGGCTCGAGAAGGTCGGTGTCGATCATCCGCTCGGCTTTCCGCGCCTGGCGGCGCTTCTGGACCAGATCGCCGCCTTTCTGGACGCTGCAGTCGCACGGCGCATTCCGGGCCATCAATCGGCCGGTGCAGCGCCAGTGGCGAGCGGCGCGCCGGTGCCGGCAGCGAGCGCCGCAAGCTTCGGTCCCGGCAGCGTTTCGAACATCCTCCAAGTGAAGGATACGCTCTCGGCCTGCCTCGGCTACTTTCGCAAAACCGAGCCTTCCAGCCCGGCGGTCCTGCTGATCGGACAAGCCCAGCAGTTGATCGGAAAGTCGCTGATCGAGGTCATCCAGATCATGTTTCCCGAGCATGTCGACAAGGCTGTCATCGAGATCGGCGAATTGCGCCGATTTCGGCTGCCGCTCGAACGCTTGCCGGCGCCGGATGGCTACGAGGCGGAGAGCGAAGCCGATCAGGGCTACGCCGAAGCGTCCGATGAGGCCGAGGATAGCGGCTACGGAAACGATGGCGATGACGAACAAGCGGTGGAGGACGACGCCGAAGCCGGCGAGCCTGCGGCGATCGAGGTCGCTCCCGCGCCGCCTGTCGCAGCATCCGCTATCGCGATCGGCAGCCGCAGCGAGGCCGTGGACGCGATGAGGGCGGTCGCCGCCTTCTATCGGCGGGTCGAGCCCTCGCATCCGACGCCGCTCTTGATGGACAAGGCCTGCGCTCTGGCGCAGCATGATTTCATGTCTCTTCTGGGCAATATCCTGCCAGACGTCGCTCAGGTTCCGGAGACCGACAGCTAGGTCAGTTTTTTGCCTTTGCTTTGAACCTTCCGTCGCGATGGCGCGACTATATCGATGACGGACGAAAACGGATAGGATGTCACGTTACGTCGGCGTGGCACGGATGCAGAGGGGCACGTCACATGGCCGGGGATTCAGGACAGAAGTTCATCCGCCGCAACAGGCCGCCTCGGGTGCACATCACCTATGAGGATCCGTACAACGCCGAGCAGAAGATCGAGCTGCCCTTCGTGATGGGCGTGCTGGCCGATCTCTCCGGCAACGCCTCGGCGATCGAGAAGCCGGAAATCTCCCAGCGCAAGTTCCTCGATTTCGACATGGACAATTTCGATCAGCGCATGGCCGCGATCGAGCCTGCCGTGTCCTTCAACGTCGCCAACAAGCTCGGCGACGACAGCAACGAGAAGTTGTCGGTGGCGCTGAAGTTCTCGAAGTTCGAGGATTTCAACCCGGCTGCGGTCGCCCGCCAGATCCCGGCGACGGCGAAGCTGCTGGAGGCGCGCGAGCAACTCGCCAATCTGCTGCGCTACATGGACGGCAAGATGGCCGCGAGCGACCAGATCAAGGCGCTGCTCGCCGACCCGCAGCTGATGGCCACCCTCAAGGACAGGCTCGGCAAGAGCGAGCCTGCCGAGGACAAGAAGCAGAATTGATCATGGGTGCGGGCCCGCCGCTGCGGGTCTGCCAGGCGGTTAAGCAAGCGAGGCGGCAATGGCAGCGGAAGCACAAACCCAGCAGCCCGGTGGCGCGGCTGTAGAGACCCGCGAGATCGATGATTTCTCGGCAGTCCTGAAGCAGAGTTTCAAACCGAAGACCGAAAGGGCGGCGACCGAGGTCGAGAACGCGGTCGCGACGCTGGTCAACCAGGCGCTGGCGGATCAGACCCTGATCAAGGGCGACGTCATCGACACGATCGAGGAGATGATCGCCCGGCTCGACGCCAAGTTGACCGAGCAGATGAACGCGGTGCTGCACGCACCGGAATACCAGAAGATCGAGAGCGCCTGGCGCGGCCTCAACTACCTCGTCTTCAACTCCGAGACGGACGCGCAGTTGAAGATCAAGGTGATGAACGTCTCGAAGAACGAGCTGGCGCGCAATCTCAAGACCTATCCCGGCGCGCGCTGGGACCAGAGCCCGCTGTTCAAGCAGGTCTACGAGCAGGAGTTCGGTCAGCTCGGCGGCCAGCCCTTCGGCTGCCTGGTCGGCGACTACCACTTCAGCCATGTACCGACCGACGTGCAGCTCCTGCGCGATCTGTCGAAGGTGGCCGCGGCGGCGCATGCTCCTTTCTTCGCCGGCGCCGAGCCGACCCTGATGGGCATGGACAGCTGGACGGAACTCTCCAACCCGCGCGATCTCGGCAAGGTCTTCGACACGCCGGACTACGCGGCCTGGAAGGGCCTGCGCGACGCGGCCGACTCCCGCTATGTCGGGCTGTGCCTGCCGCGGGTGCTCTCGCGGGTGCCTTACGGCGCCAAGTCCGAGCCGGTCGAGGAGTTCGCCTTCGAGGAAGACACCGACGGCCACAAGGGCGAGAATTACGCCTGGATGAACGCGGCCTATGCCATGGCCGTCAACATCAACCGCGCCTTTAAGGAATATGGCTGGTGCACCCGCATCCGCGGCGTCCAGTCGGGCGGCGAGGTGCTCAACCTGCCGACCCACACATTCCCGACCGACGATGGCGGCATCGACCTGAAATGCCCGACCGAGATCGCGATCAGCGACCGGCGCGAGGCGGAGCTGGCCAAATCCGGCCTGATCCCGCTGATCCATCGCAAGAACACCGACAAGGCGGCCTTCATCGGTGCGCAGTCGCTCTACAAGCCCAAGGCCTTCTCGGGGCCGGACGGGGTGGCGGCGACAGCCTCCGACAACCTGTCGGCGCGCTTGCCCTACATGTTCGCGGTCTCGCGCTTCGCGCACTACCTGAAGTGCATGGTTCGCGACAAGATCGGCTCCTACAAGGAAAAGGAGCCGCTGCGCCGCTGGCTGCAGGAGTGGATCACCGACTATGTCGACGGCGATCCGGTCAATTCCAGCGAAGAGACGAAGGCGCGGCGCCCGCTCTCCGATGCGCGCATCGACGTCTTCGAGGACGAGGAGAACCCTGGCTACTACTCGGCCAAGTTCTATCTGCGGCCGCACTTCCAGCTCGAAGGCATGGATATCGGCCTGAGCCTGGTCTCGCGACTGCCAGCTCCCAAGCAGTGACCGTCACCTGATCAGCAGGTGATGGCCAACGAGAATCTTCGGCGCGCCGGCCGGTCGAGGCGGCGCGACAGGAGAAGTGCGTCCCCAAACCCGTTCGCACCAGCGAGCGTCACAACATTCCACCTTGGAGGTAAACATGGCTAGCGACTTCCTGCTCGAGATCGATGGCATCAAGGGCGAAAGCAAGGACAAGAACCACAAGGACACGATCGAGGTCGATTCCTTCTCCTGGGGCGTCAGCAATGCCGGCTCGCATGCATCCAACGCCGGCGGTGGYGCCGGCAAGGCGAGCTTCCAGGACATTCACTTCACCTCGTCGGTCGGCAAGGCGTCGGCGAACCTGGCGCTGTCCTGCGCCAGCGGCAAGCACATCAAGAAGGCCGTGCTCTATGTCCGCAAGCAGGGCGAGACGCAGCAGGACTACTATGTCGTGACGCTGGAGGACCTGCTGGTGTCGAGCTACCAGTCCGGCGACGCGGCCGGCGGGACCAGCATCCCGACCGACCAGTTCTCGCTGAACTACGCGAAGATCAAATACGAATATAAGCCGCAAAAGCAGGACGGCGCGCTCGATGCGCCGATAACGATGACCTGGGACATCAAGGCCAACGCGAAGTGAGGACAGTGCGCCGGTTCCGGGTCTCCGGAACCGGCGCACTACTGCCGGACAGGACATGATGGCCGATCCGATCTCGAAGAAGCGGCTGCGGCCGCCTTTGATGTTCGCATTCCGGGAGGCGCATCTGGAAAAGGATGCGAGGACCGCGCTCGACCTGCGGGACGAGGGCGGCGAACGCGTGATCGCGAACCGCCGCGCCGCGCCGCGCGCGGCGATCACCGAGCAGAAGCTCAGGCGCGAGATCAGCATCGATCTGGACGCGCTGGTGAACACGATCAACCTGGCTTCCGCGCTCGATCTCTCGGGGCTGGAGCATGTCCGCCGGTCCGTGCTCAACCACGGCTTCCCCGACATGACGCGGCTGTCGATCGACGAGCACCGCGTCGATGCGATCCGCGAGGATCTGGCGGATGTGCTGATCGGCTACGAGCCGCGCCTGATCCGCAAGTCGATCGCCGTGGAGCGCGACCAGACGGTGGATCCGGCGGAACTCAAGGTGCGCTTCCTGGTCCGGGCCGACCTCAACTGCGAGCCGCTCAACGTGCCCGTGCAGTTCGTCGCCGATCTCGAGCTCGACACCGGCAAGATCGCGATCAAGGGACGCTGACGCGATGAACCAGGAGTTTCTCGACCTCTACAACCAGGAACTCCGGCTCTTCATGGAGCACAGCAAGGAGTTCGCCGAGGAGTATCCCGGCATTGCCGAGCGGCTCGGCGGGCTCGCCGGCGAGCGCATGGACCCGATGGTCGGGGGCCTGCTGGAGGGCGCGGCCTTCCTCGCCGCCCGCGTGCAGCTCAAGCTGAAGCACGAGTTTCCCGAGTTCACCAACAACCTGCTTGAGCAGCTGCTGCCGAACTACCTGGCACCGACGCCTTCGGCGCTGCTGGCGGGCATCGAGCCGCCCTATTCCGATCCCGGCCTTCGCGAGGGTGTCCGCATTCCGCGCGGCTCCTATGTCGATGCGACCTATCTCGAGCGCGAGCGCCGCGTCGCCTGCCGCTACCGCCTCGGCTCCGATATCATGCTCTGGCCCTTCGAGGTTACGGCGGCGGAGTACATCCCGGCACCCGGCTCATTGCAGGCGCTCGGTCTCAAGGTCGGTCCGCGCGCTCTGGCGGGCCTGCGCCTGACGCTGACCCATCGCGTCATGGCCGATCGCGAGCAGGAGCCCTCCGCGGCGGACGCGCTCAAGAATCCGGCGAGCTGGTTTGCCGGCTGCCGCGCCCGCGAATTGAGCTTCCATCTCCTCGGCGGGGAGGGCGACGCGGTCGCGCTCTACGAGCAGCTCTTCGCGAACTGCATCGGCTTGCATTTCCGCCATCTCGACGCCTTCGGCGATCCGGTGGTGACGCCGGGCGAGGATTGCCGGCTCGAGCAGATCGGCTTCGACGAAGACGAGGCGCTGCTGCCGGCCGATACGCGAGTCTTCCGCGGCTTCGAGCTGCTGCGCGAACTCTTCTGGTTCCCGCGCAAGTTCCTCGGCTTCCGGCTGGAGGGGCTGAACAGGGTCCTGCCGAAGCTCACCGCGAAGACGGTCGAGCTGATCTTCGTCTTCGACGAGGTCAATACGCGGCTGCCGGGCGCCGTGCGCAAGGAGATGTTCGCGCTTTACGCAGCGCCCGCGATCAACCTCTTCGAGAAGACGGCCGACCGCATCCCGGTGAAGACGAACCAGCACGAGTTCCATGTCGTGCCGGATCGCAGCCGGGCGCTCGACTACGAGCCGCACAGCGTTCTCTCGGTCCACGCCCACTATATCGGCGGGCGCGAGAAGCAGCCGGTCCATCCGCTCTATTCATCGCCGGAAGGCGCTTCGCCGGTGCATGGCCTGCACTACACGCAGCGCCGGCTGCCGCGCCGGCGCTCCTCCGCCGAGCGTCGGCAGGGCCGCGCCTCCGACTATACGGGTACGGAGATGTTCATCTCGCTGGTCGAGCCGGCGAGCCTTTCGGAAACCGCATCGGTCGCCGAGCTCAGCGTGCGCGCGCTCTGCTCGAACCGGCACCTGACCGAGCATCTGCCGACCGGCATCGGCGGGGCCGATTTCCGGCTGATCGACAATGTCTCGCTGGATGTCTCCTGCCTTGCCGGGCCGACGCCGCCGCGCGAGCCGATCGTCTCCCAGCTCAAGCTGCGGGCGGAGACGGCGAGCACGGGTGTCGTCACTTGGCGGTTGATCAACCTGCTCAGCCTCAACCAGCTCGGCCTCGTCCAGCGCGGTGCGGGCCAGAACGGCGAGGCGTTGCGGGAGCTGCTCTCGCTTTTCGCCGACCTCGCCGACAGCGCGACCGAGCGGCGCATCCGCGGCATCAAGAGCGTCGACAGCCGGGCCGTCGTGCGGCGCTTTCCGCAGCGGGCGGGGACGGGCGCGGCGCGCGGGCTCGAGATCACCGTGCTGCTCGACGAGAAGGCCTTCGAAGGCTCGGGCGTCTTCCTGCTGGGCGCGGCGCTCGACCGCTTCTTCGCCGAATACGCAGCGATGAACCATTTCACCCAGACGGTGATCCGTACGGTGGAGCGCGGCGAAGTCATGCGCTTTCCGCCGCGGGCCGGTTCGAGGCGCATCCTGTGAGCGAGGAACCGGCCAACCCGCTGGAGAAGGCGCCGAGCTACCAGGCGCGGCTGGAGGCCGAGCCCTGGCGCTTCGATTTCTATGCGGTGATGCGCCGGCTGGAGCGCAGCTTTCCGGAGCGGGGCAAGATCGGCGACGTCGCGGCGCGGCGGGACGAATATGTCGCGCTGGGCGAGCCGGCCTATCTCGACTTTCCGGCCTCCAGCATCGCCGAGGCCGATCGCGACGGGCAGGGGCGTCTGCGGCTGCTGGTCAAGTTCCTCGGCCTGCTCGGGCCACAGGGCGCGCTGCCGCTGGCGACGACCGAGGAGACCTACCACTGGCAGATCGCGCGGGACGACGCCTTCCCGCGATTCCTCGACATCTTCAACCACCGCTTCCTGCAGCTGTTCTATCGAGCCTGGGCGGATTCGCGGCCGATCGCGCAGCATGACCGGCCCGATCTCGACCGCTTCGCCGCCTACATCGGCAGCACGGTCGGGCTGGGCTCGAAGCCCTATGCCGGCCGGGACAGCGTTCCCGATGCCGAGAAGCTCGCCCATGCAGGGCTGATTGGCGCGCAGGCGAAATCGGCCTCGCGGCTCAGGCGTTTCCTGGCGGGGTTGTTCAAGGCGGATGTCGAGATCGAACAGTTCGTCGGCATGCGGCTCGTCTTCGATCCCGCCGACCGGACACGGCTCGGCGGCGCACATTGCACGCTGGGAGGCGACGCGCTGCTTGGGGCCAGCGTCTATAGCGTCGAGGACAAGTTCCGCGTGAAGATCGTGGCTGGCGACCTCGCGCAGTTCGAGCGCTTCCTGCCCAACGGCGACCGCTGCGAGCCGCTGGCCGATGCGGTGTTCTTCCATCTCGGCGAGCAGTTCGAATGGGATGTCGAGCTCGCCTTGCCGGTCGGCGAGGTGAAACCGGTGCGGCTCGGGCGATCCGGCCATCTCGGCTGGACGAGCTGGATGGCGCCGAACTGGGATGTCGAGCCCGGCGCGTTGCGCCGCGACGCCCGCTTCCATCCCGCCGAAAGCCTGCGCCTGAAACGAAGCCGCACTGCGACCGCCGGACACTGAAGGGGACGACCATGGCCGATATCAGCCTCGAATCCGTCACGGGCAAGCTCAACCGCGTCGGCTACGACAGCTTCCTTCAGGCTCTCAGGCAGGCCAAGGGAGCGGGCAACCGCAATGTCGAGCTGGCGCATTGGCTCGTCCAGATCCTGCAGGGCAGCGCGAACGACCTCACCCTGACGGCGGACCACTACAAGCTCGATCGCGCCCGGCTGCTGATGGATCTGGGCGGTGTCGTCGAGGGCTTCCGCAAGAATGAGACGGAGATGCCGGGCATCGCCAACCACATCGTCGATATCCTCGACCGTGGCTGGCACTATGCGACCCTGTTCTTCGGCGAGACGCAGATCAGGACAGGCCATCTTCTGGTGGCGGCGTTGAAGTCGAACGATCTGCGCCGGGCGCTCTCCGGCCTCTCCAAGGAGTTCGCCAAGATCCCGGTCGAGGAGCTTGCGGCGGGCTACGGCAAGATCTGGGAAAGCTCGGGCGAGGAGAATCTCCGGCCGATGGACGGCTCCGGCCTGCGCGCCGCCGGGACGCCCGGTGCCGAGGCTGCCGACGGACCGAAGGGCACCACGGCGCTCGACCGCTTCTCGCAGGACCTCACCGTCAAGGCTCGCTCCGGCACGATGGACCCGATCCTCGGCCGCGACGACGAGATCCGGCAGGTCATCGACGTGCTGATGCGCCGGCGCCAGAACAACCCGATCCTCACCGGCGAGGCCGGCGTCGGCAAGACGGCGATCGCCGAGGGCTTCGCCCAGCGCGTCGCCTCGGGCGACGTGCCGCCGCCACTGAGGGGCGTGAAGGTCTGTGCGCTCGATATCGGGCTGATGCAGGCCGGCGCCTCGATGAAGGGCGAGTTCGAGCAGCGTCTACGCTCGGTGATCGACGAGGTGCAGTCCTCGCCGACCCCCGTGATCCTGTTCATCGACGAGGCACATACGCTGATCGGCGCCGGCGGGCAGGCCGGCACGGGCGATGCCGCGAACCTGCTGAAGCCCGCTTTGGCGCGCGGCACGCTCAGGACGATCGCCGCGACGACATGGTCGGAATACCGGCAGTATTTCGAGAAAGACCCGGCGCTGACCCGGCGCTTCCAGCCGGTGCAGGTCGACGAGCCGGACGTGCTGCGCTGCTGCACCATGCTGCGCGGGCTGATCGGGCCAATGGAGAAGCACCACAAGGTGCGCATCTCCGACGCTGCGATCGTCGCGGCGGTGACGCTTTCCTCGCGCTACATCCCGGCACGCCAGCTTCCCGACAAGGCCGTGAGCCTGCTCGACACCGCCTGCGCCCGCGTCGCCATCAGCCAGACTGCGACGCCGGCTGCGATCGAGGATGCGCGCGTTGCGATCTCGGCGCTTGAGAACGAGAGGGCGGCGCTGGTCGCCGACAAGGATCTCGGCGACGCCACCGACGAGCGGCTCGGCAAGATCGACGACGAAAGCGCCGAGCTGAAGACCAAGCTCGAAGCCCTGGAGGCCGACTGGGCCTCGGAGCTGGCGCTGGTCGAGGAGATCACCCTGCTGCGCGGCAAGCTCGGGGAGACCAGCGACAAGGGGGATGGTCGCATGACCCCGCCGGCCGGCGGCGAGGCCGCTGCCGCCAATGACGACACGCAGTCCGGGCCGGCGCCGGTTGAAGCGCCAGTCGATCCCGAGGCGACGCGCGCCAGCCTGAAGGAGAAGTTCAGCTCGCTCGGCGCGATCGATCCGGCCAACCGGATGATCTATGCCCATGTCGACGAGCAGTCGGTCGCCTCCGTCGTGTCGGACTGGACCGGCATCCCGGTCGGGCGGATGGTCAAGGACGAGATCGAGACGGTGCTCAACCTCGCCGAGACGCTGAACCGGCGCGTCGTCGGCCAGGGCCATGGCATCGGCATGATCGCCAAGCGGATCGAGACGAACCGCGCCAAGCTCGACAACCCCAACAAGCCGATCGGCGTCTTCATGCTCTGCGGCCCTTCGGGCGTCGGCAAGACCGAGACGGCGCTGGCCCTGGCCGAAGCGCTCTATGGCGGCGAGCAGAACGTCATCACCATCAATATGAGCGAGTTCCAGGAGGCGCATACCGTCTCGACGCTGAAAGGCGCGCCTCCTGGCTATGTCGGCTATGGCGAGGGCGGGCGGCTGACCGAGGCGGTGCGGCGCAAGCCCTATTCGGTGGTGCTGCTCGACGAGGTCGAGAAGGCGCATCCCGACGTGCACGAGCTGTTCTTCCAGGTCTTCGACAAGGGCCAGATGGAGGACGGCACCGGCCGGCGCATCGACTTCAAGAACACGCTGATCATCCTGACCTCGAATGTCGGCACCGACGAGATCATGAGGCAGGCCGGGAATGGCGCGGCGAAGCCCGACCCGGAGGAACTGGCGGTCTCGCTCAGGCCGGCGCTGCTCAAGGTCTTCCCGCCGGCGCTGATCGGGCGGCTCGTCACCATCCCCTATTATCCGCTCTCGCCGGAGATGCTGGGCGGCATCGTCCGGCTCCAGCTCGGGCGCATCGGCAAGCGGCTGGCGGAGAACCACAAGGCGAGCTTCGGCTATGACGACGCGGTGGTCGAGCACATCGTCGCGCAGTGCAACGACCCGGATTCGGGCGGGCGCATGATCGACAACATCATCACCAACTCGATGCTGCCGGCGCTCTCGCGGGCGATCCTCAATCTGCAGCTCGAGAAGAAGCCGCTGACCGAAGCTAAGGTCTCCGTCGAGAACGGCAGCTTCGCCTATCAGGTGGCGTGAGCAAGGCGAGTTAGCACCCGGTTTCAACTCCACCGAGGAGATTTGCCATGGCTGTTCCGGATTCCGGCAACCCGACGGATATCGCCAACGCCTCGCCTTCGCCGGGCGCCTGGGTCGACCGCTACTGGAACGTGCCGGCCGGCGATACGACGGTCTCGATCAACAAGTACATGATCGGGATTCACAATGCCGATGCGGGCGCGACAAAGCGCGGCCTCGTGATGCAGGAAGCGACCAGGAAAAAGCTCTACGTCGACAAGAAGGCCTTCAACCGCGCCAGCATGGGCAAGGTCAGCCCCGACGATTGCGAGCATATCCTGAACCTTGCGCTGGAGACCGGAAAGGCGACGGAGGACACGATCCAGGCCTGGGCAGACCAGAGCCTCGGCGTCGACTGCACAGGCTTCGTCGTCGCCTATTACAGCGAGCTGGAGCGGATCAGCCTCGACAAATATTCGGGTGGCGCGAGCTGCCCGTTCCTCGTCGGTGCGGCCAAGAAGGGCAAGCCGCCCGGCCTCGCCAGCGCGCTGATCTGGGATTTCGACGAGGTGCGGACCGGCGACATGGTGGTCTGGATGACAGACCAGCTTCTCGAGACGCGCAAGCCCGGCCATATCGCGCTGGTGTCCTACAACAACGTGGTTCCGGACGCGCTGCTGATCGCGCATTCCAACGGCGCCAATGACGGCTCCGGCCATTTCGGCCCGAAGCATGGCCGGCTCGGCTGGGATGAGGTCAAGACCGGGGCCAACGGCAAGTACATCCAGGTCGACAGCACCGGCAAGGTCATCATCGTGCGCCCGCCGGCCTGGATTCCGTGAGCGTCTGGAACCGGCGGTGGTCTCAATCGGTAATCGCAACACGCTACTTTTCCTTTGGAGATGGAGCGTGGGTGATGAAGCAGCGGCGGCGGATCTACTATTCGGCGGCCCAGCGGGCTGAGATCTGGGATCGCTGGAAGGCCGGCGAGTCGATGAGTTCGATTGGGCGGCGGTTCGATCGGGAGTCCTCTTCGGTGTTCTCGGTGCTTTCGCCGACGGGCGGCATTCGGCCTCCAGACCGG
>NZ_JBFUIF010000009.1:0-176165 GCF_056402015.1 Allobosea sp. P4_C6 | reverse complement strand
ATCCCCCATGGCCGGCAGCGCCCAGTAGTTCGGCGTATTTTTCGGCCATTCGGCATAGCCGGTGACGGTCGCCGGCATGAAGTCGTCGATCTTGATTCCTTCCTTGGCGAAGAAATCGTTCAGCTTCACGTAATGCTTGTTCTCGGCGGAGCCGCCGATCCACTGCGAGTCACCGATGATCAGGTCGCAGAGCTTGCCCTTGGAATTGAGCTCGTTGAGCATGCGATCGGCGAAGTTCGGCCAAGGCACGAACTCGAACTTCATCGCGATATTGGTCTTGGCGGTGAAGTCCTTGGAGAGCTCGACTAGCGCATTGGCCGGATCCCAGGCCGCCCAGCAGAGCGTCAGAGACTTGCCCTGCGCCTGTGCCGCGGTGGCAGCCAGCGCGGCGCTCCCGGCGATGGTCGCGGCAAGCATCCATGTCCTGATTGTTTTCATGGTTTTCCCTCCCTTGGCGTGCCGTCACCAGCCGTCATTGGGGTGACGGGTGAACCTGCGTGACCGCGACGGGCACAACCGGAAGAAAAGGCACGGCCGACGCGGGACGTTTCCTCACGCCGCCCCGGAACTAACCGTCCAAGTTCAGCGATTTGTTTAGTGAACAGTCAATCGCTAAACATGTCAAGCGATGAAGACGGCCGATAACATACCGCAATGCAGCGTTTTGCGCCGCGATGCACAAGTTTAGTGAATTCCTGAGTATCGGTGGGTTGGGGCAGCCTGGCCCATCATCTGCTTCGCGAAGCAAGCAGGCTTGCCCGACAGGTCCACGAAGCGGTAGATCGAGCGTCGGGAACTCAAGAGCGACGGGCCAAGGGGCACTTAACACGCTGTCGGTCGGGCTGGCAGGTGAGCCGGACCGGTCCCCGCCAACGCGCCATGACCGCTCGGTCTCGCGGGGTACGAGTCAATGAGCGGACGGAGACGCATTGAACTGCTTCCAAGCCGAAGTGGAAGATCGCTGACGCGGCGCCTTTCCGAGGAATAAGGGAGAGCCCGCCGTTCCAGGGGCACGCTTCTTGATTTGCTGGAAACGAAGCGCCGTCCGGCTTGGTGGCCGGGCGGCGCTTATCGGATTGCGGAATTTTTCTTACAATCGCGGCAACACTATGCCTCGCGTTTCAGGTCAGAAACCGATTCAAGCCGGCGATGTAAGCCTCTGGCAGAGCCCAATGTTTCGCTCCGGCGATGACCGTTTCCATATAGCCGGGCTTCGGCTTTCCGGCATCGCCTGAACGGCCGATATAGATCAGCGCGCCCTTGGCGCCGCCCGGCACGATCACCGGCTGGTTGATCTTGACGTAGAGCCCGCTGCCGATGTCCTCGAACTTGTCGAGCGTGCGGATATCACTGAGCGAGCAGTCCCAGAGCACGCCATGGACCTCGTCGCGCGCATCGCGGATGGCGGAGGCATAGCCGTCGCGCGTGACGATGAAACGATGGCGCGGCAGGCGGGCGGGGCCGAGCGCGTGCGAGTTCGGGCAGCGCTGTGCCATGCCGACCGGGTCCATGTTAAGGCCGTAGGCGAAGTAGAGGGGCATGGTCCGGCTCGGCCTTTTTGCAGGGTCCCATTGTCAGGGCGCGCTGTCATTCCGGACATAGCGAAGCGGAGATCCGGAATMCATCGTAGGGCATAGTAGCCTCCGATGGATCCCGGATCAGCGCGGCTTCGCCGCTTGTCCGGGATGACGGCGCGGTTGTTGCTCTCGGCCTACTTCGTCTTGTTGAACAGCTCGCGCCCGATCAGCATGCGCCTGATCTCACTCGTCCCGGCGCCGATCTCGTAGAGCTTGGCGTCGCGCAGCAGGCGGCCTGTCGGATAGTCGTTGATGTAGCCGTTGCCGCCCAAGAGCTGGATGGCGTCGAGCGCGACCTGTGTCGCCTTCTCGGCCGCGATCAGGATGGCGCCGGCGGCGTCCTCGCGAGTCGTCTCGCCACGGTCGCAGGCCTTGGCGACGGAATAGACGTAAGCCCGGCAGGAGTTCATCGCGACATACATGTCGGCGACCTTGCCCTGAACGAGCTGGAATTCGCCGATCGACTGGCCGAACTGCTTGCGCTCATGGACATAGGGCATGACCACGTCGAGCGCCGCCTGCATGATGCCGAGCGGGCCGGCTGCGAGCACGACGCGCTCATAGTCGAGACCGGACATCAGCACGTTGACGCCGCGCCCGACGGTGCCGAGCACGTTCTCCTCCGGCACCTCGCAATCCTGGAAGACGAGCTCGCAGGTGTCGGAGCCGCGCATGCCGAGCTTGTCGAGCTTCTGGTGGGTCGAGAAGCCCTTCATGCCCTTCTCGATCAGGAAGGCGCTGATGCCGCGCGAGCCGGCCTCCGGATCGGTCTTGGCGTAGACCACCAGCGTCTCGGCGATCGGGCCGTTGGTGATCCACATCTTGTTGCCGTTGAGGACGTAGCGGTCGCCCTTCTTCTCGGCCTTGGTCTTCATCGAGACGACGTCCGAACCCGAGCCGGGTTCGGACATGGCGAGCGCGCCGACATGCTCGCCGGAGATGAGACCCGGCAGGTATTTGCGCTTCTGCGCCTCGCTGCCGTTGCGGCGGATCTGGTTCACGCAGAGATTGGAATGGGCGCCGTAGGAGAGGCCGACCGAGGCCGAGGCACGGGAGACTTCCTCGACCGCGATGCAATGCTCGAGATAGCCGAGCCCGGTGCCGCCATACTCCTCCTCCACCGTGATTCCGTGCAGGCCGAGCGCGCCCATCTCCGGCCAGAGATCGCGCGGGAACTGGTTGCTGCGGTCGATCTCTTCTGCGCGCGGCGCGATCTTCTCCTGCGCGAAGGCGTGGACGGTGTCGCGGATGGCGTCGGCGGTCTCGCCGAGGTCGAAATTGAACGGGCGCGGCGCGTTGGCGAGCATGGCGGAACCTCCCGGTTGATCATTGGGAGCGAGCCTCCCTTGCCGCCGTTATAGCCGGAGCCAGCCGGCGCGTCAGTGTGCAGACGCGCCCGGCGCGGTTGGGCGTCGATGCGGTGGCCAGCGTTCCGTGGCGGCAGGCCAAAGCCTGTCCGCACAGGGGCAATCCAACTCTTGTTTATCCCCTCCTGGAGGATAGGATATCGACATGAGCCACGCCATGGACCCCGACATCATCAATCGCCTGCGCCGCGCACAGGGGCACCTCGGCACCGTCGTCGGGATGGTCGAGGCGGGGCGGGCGGTTCCCGAGGTCGTGCAGCAGCTCCAGGCTGTCGAGAAGGCTCTGGAGAAGGTCAAGTCGCTGCTGATCTTCGACCATATCGAGCACCATCTGTTCGACCACGCCCAGGCACCGACGCCCGAGGCCCGCAGGTCGATCGAGGAGCTGAAGGCTCTCACCAAATATCTGTGACGGCCGCGGAGCGAGCGCCATGTCGAACCTGAACAGCTTTCCAGCCCGCCACGAGCACGTCTTCCTAGGCAGCGCACATGATCGCCACGAGCGGCGCACCTGGCTCGTCGTCGGCCTGACGGCGGTCACCATGGTCGCCGAGATCGTGGCGGGCACGGCGTTCGGCTCGATGGCGCTCGTCGCCGATGGCTGGCACATGTCGACCCATGCCGCAGCGCTCGGCATCGCTGCCTTCGCCTATCGCTTCGCCCGGCAGCATGCGCGTGACAGCCGTTTCAGCTTCGGCACGGGCAAGCTCGGCGATCTCGCGGCCTTCGCCAGCGCGCTGCTGCTGATGCTTGTGGGCCTTGCCGTGGGCTGGGAATCAGCGATGCGGTTGAGCACGCCGGTCGCGATCGATTTCACCCAGGCCACGGTGATCGCCGTGCTCGGTCTCATCGTCAATCTGGCGAGCGCCTGGGTGCTGAAGGATGGGCATGACCACCATCACGGCCACAGCCATGGCGGCTCGGGGCATCGCCCGCACGATCACGACCATGACCATCACGACCACCACCATCATGCCCATGGCGGCGGGCACGGCGCGGACACCAACCTGCGCGCGGCCTACACGCATGTCGTCGCCGACGCCTTCACCTCGATCCTGGCGATCGCGGCGCTGCTTGGCGGCCGATTCTACGGCTGGGTCTGGCTCGACCCGGCGATGGGCATCGTCGGCGCCTGCGTGATCGCCCACTGGTCGGTCGGCCTGCTGCGCAGCTCGGGAGCGATCCTGCTCGACACCGTGCCGGACGAGACCCTTGCGAAGCGTATCGGCGAACGGATCGCCGCCGAGGGCGCCGAGATCGCCGATCTACATCTCTGGCAGGTCGGGCCGGGGCATCGCAGCGCGATCGTCTCGATCGTCACCCGCGAGCCGAAAGCCCTGGCGGTCTACAAGCAGCTGCTGGCCGATCTGCCGACGCTGTCACATGTCACGGTCGAGGTGAACGCCCGCCCGGCCGTTGCCTAGATGGCTCCGGTCAATCGCCGATTACGCCGCGTTTCCGCAGCAGGATCAGCGTGAACAGCGCTGCGGCGATGCAGGACATGGCCACGAACACGGCGCCGAGATCCGATTCGACCCAGGGCAGGCCCTTCACATTGATGCCGAACAGGCCGGTGATGAAGGTTGCGGGCAGGAAGAGCGCCGTCAGCAAGGAGAGCACATAGAGCTGGCGGTTGGTGCGGCTGGCCGAGCGGGCGGCGATCTCGTCCTGCAGCAGCCGCGCCCGATCCTGCACCGACTGGACGTCATGGTGGAGGCCGTCGATGCGCTGGAGCAGGCGCATGGCCGCAGCCTTCACCGCGTCCGGGGCGCTGCGGCCGGAATGCGTCTCGGCGAAGCGGCGGAACAGGACATGCAGCCCGCTGAGCTGGCGATGCAGCCGAACGGCGGTGCGGCGGATCGCGCCGACACGCTGCGGCCCGTCATGCAGGCGGTCGAGCAGAATGTGATCCTCGACGCTGTCGGTTTCCTCGACGAGGCGGACGACGGCGTCGGTGATGTCGTCGATGATGTATTCGATGATCTGCTCGAACAGGCCTGCCGGGCTGGAAGCCGGCTCGCCGCGATCAAGCGCTTCGGCGGTCATGCGGATCGAATGCAGGGCTTCACGCCGGCCAGTCAGCAGGAAGTCGTCGCCGATGATCCAGCGCAGCGCGCCGACATCCTCGGATTTGTCGGCGATGTCCCGGATCAGGTCGTGCGACACGCCCCAGGCGAGATTGGCGGAATGATCGAGCCGCTGGTGCGGCTCATGCGACAGGAAGGCTTCCTGCGTCGTGTCCGGCAGGGCCTGCTCTGCGATCCAGCTCTGCGCCCGCGTATGGACGAGGTCGAGATGCAGCCAGACGAAGCCCTCGGCCGGTGAGAGATCTGGCAGGGTCTCGCGCGGAACGCGGCTTGGCCGCCCGTCCTCGTCAAAGCGATAGGCCCAGATGATACCGGACTGGGATTGCAGGTCGCCGGGCATGGTCCGCTTCCGCTGCCGCCGCAGGCTGGTCGGCGGCGCGGTGCTAAGGGCTCCGCGGATGTGACAATGGCGTGACGGTCGGGCCCGGCTATTCAGTTGCGGCGGACGGTGCCGGTCATGTCCGCGTCGCCGCTGTTCGCCGTGCGCGCGGGGATGCGGCCGGGCGGTGCGAATTTCAACTTCGTGCCGCCGGCCGCTGCCGGGGCGCGCAGACCGGCCGGTGTCGGCGGAGGCGCACGCAGGGCGAACTTGGGCTCGCCGCCCTGCCATTTGCGTGCGCCGATATCGAACCTGCCCTGGCGCCAGCCGTCGAACTCACGCTCGCTGCCGAAGAAGGCGTTGCGATCGACGTCGCCGACGATGCCAGGCACGCGGCCCGTGGTGGTGAACTGCCAGAACTCCCAGCGGTCGCGGGCATAGCGCTTGGCCAGCGGCGCGGCGGTCGAGCGCAGCCAGAAGGGATGATCGTTGAGTTCGCCCTCCAGTACGTCCTCGTGGAAGTTGATGTCGGTGTAGATGACGGGCTTCTTGCCGGTGTGCTCGCGCAGACCCTTCAGCATCTCGTTGATCTTGGCGAGGGCCAGCTCCCGCGAGATCTTGCGGGTGCATTGCGAGTCGTTCTGCCATTCGACGTCGAGGACGGGCGGCAGCGCATCCGCATCGCGCGGAATATGCTTCTTGATCCAGCGCACCTGATCCTTGGCCGAGCGGCACCACCAGACGAAGTGATAGGCGCCGCGTGGAATCCCGTGCTTCTTCGCCTCGGCCCAGTTGCGCTTGAAATTGGGATCGAGATGGTCGCCGCCTTCCGTCGCCTTGATGAAGGCGAAGCGGGTGCCGGCATCCTTGACCTTGGCCCAGTCGATCTCGCCCTGCCAGCGCGAGATGTCGATGCCCTGGATGACTTTGCGCCGCGCATCGCGGACGCCGTGATGCGGGGCGCTGTCGCCCTTCTTGGGATAGAACGCCTGCGCAGGCTCCAGAAAACTGATCAGAATCGCCGCGAAAGCAAAGGCTCCGAGGCCCGTCCGTCCGCTGGTCAGCTTGCCCGCTGGCATGTGTCTCTCCCGCATCACAGGTCCAGATGGCGGGAGCGTGGTTAAGCGGCGGTTAGAATTGCCGCGCTGTCTAACGAAGAGTTTCAGCCTTGGTTAACCGCGGGGCCGCGCCGCTCAGTCGTCGAGGTCCGTGTCCTGCACGGCTGTCGCTGCCACGCGGCTCGGCTGGAACGCCGAGGCGACCGGGGGCAGGGCGCCGGGGATGCGTGCGACAGGCATGTTCTCCGGGATCGGCGCGGGCGTCGGTGCCGGCCCCGGCATCGCCGGACGCTCGGGCCCCGGATCAGGCTGCGGCGGAACCTTGTCGGCCTTGTCCCAGCGACGCGTGCCGATGTCGAATTCGCCGCGCACCCAGCCGGCGTATTGCGCTTCGGTGCCGAAGAAAGCGTTGCGGTCGACATCGCCCTTGATGCCGGGCACGCGGCCGGTGGTGGTGAACTGCCAGAAGGCCCAGGTCCGATTGTTGTAGCGCACCTCGGGCAGGGCAGCGGTCGACCGGATCCAATAGGGGTAGCTGTTGAACTGGCCTTCGAGCACCTCGCGGTGGAAGGTGATGTCCGTGTAGATCACCGGCTTCTTGCCGGTGAGGAGCTCAAGCTCGTTCAGCATGAGCTGGATCTTCTCGCGGGCGAGGTCCGGGGCGATCTTCTGCGGGCAGGTGCGGGAGTGGCCGTTCCATTCGACGTCGAGCACCGGCGGCAGCGCATCGGGGTCGTTCGGAATCTGCTGCTTGAACCAGACCGCCTGCTCATGTGCCGGGCGGCACCAATAGACGAAATGGTATGCGCCGCGCGGAATGCCGGCGCGGCGCGCGCCTTCCCAGTTGCGCTGGAAGGCGGGGTCGACATGGTCGCCGCCCTCGGTCGCCTTCATGTAGACGAAGCGCGTACCGGCGGCCTTGACCGAGGCCCAGTCGATCTCGCCCTGCCAGCGCGAGATGTCGATGCCGTGGATCGGATAGTTGTGAGCCGCCGCGACGCCGGGGTGGGGGCGGGCGTCGCCCTTCGACGGATAGTTGTCGAGCGCCACGCAGCCGCCGAGGGCCGCGAAAGCGGCAGCAGCCAGAAAGGGCGGGAAGCGGAAACGTGACATGCGGCGGGCGTTCATCTCGCCGAGAATTGCGGAGAATGCTTGACGGCGGGTTTACGTTACCAAAGTTCTGCCGCCTGTCAGCCGAATCTGAGGCGCTGGCTCGACTTTCCTGTTCCTCAGTACCGATTCGCTTTCGCGCAAAGGGTGAGGCTTTCGCGTCAAAGCCTTCCAAACAGGCCAGAAACGCAAAAGGCGACCCGAAGGTCGCCTTTTGCTGGACTTACCGTCCGAATTTGGTGCGGTCGAGAGGACTCGAACCTCCACGGGTCTCCCCGCTACCACCTCAAGGTAGTGCGTCTACCAGTTCCGCCACGACCGCAGCTCGGTTCCGGTTGCAGGCGGTGCATCCGGTGAGCGGCGCCGATCTAGCAAATCGAATCCGTTGCCACAAGTGCATCCGCGCGGAAAAACGAGCGATCCCGGTTTTTCCCCAGATTGGCGGCTCAGGCGGCCTCGGCCACGCTCTGCAATGTGTAGATCGTCGGGCGCTTCAGCATCTGGGTGATCTCGACGGAAATCTTGGCGCCGCTGACCACGACGATTCCCTTGGCGAAGGGGTGGTTGTTCGCGAGAATCTGGACTTCGTCGGTCTCGCTGGTGTTGAGCTCGATGATCGCGCCGCGGCCGAGGCGCAGCAGCTTGTAGATCGGCATCTCGGTCTGGCCGAGCACAACGGTGAGTTCGACAGGAACGAGATCGAGATCGGCCTTCAAGTCCTGCCTCCGGAACCCTACTTCAGAATTGGACCAGCGAAACTTGCCTGCCCGCCGGTTTTGGGCGCAAGAGGCTTGGCCGTGGTCGCGCCGGATGTCTCCGGTACGGAAAGCTTGGACGGAACATGGTTAAGCCATGGTGAAGATGCGTGAGGAACTCGCCGTGTCCTTCCTTTCGGAAGCGGTCGGCGAGCCGGTCGAATGGGTCGTGGCCGAGGGGCTGATCGGCTATGACGAGGCCGTCGCCGAGATGGAGATGCGCGCCGGGCTGATCGCCGACGGAGAGGCGCGCGAGCGCGTCTGGCTGGTCGAGCACCCGCCGCTCTACACCGCCGGCACCTCGGCGCGGGACGAGGACCTGATCGCGCCCGAGCGATTCCCGGTCTTCCGCTCGGGGCGGGGCGGGCAGTTCACCTATCACGGCCCCGGCCAGCGCGTGGCCTATGTCATGCTCGACCTGAAGCGGCGCCAGCCGGATCTGCGCCGCTTCGTCGCGGCGCTCGAAGGCTGGCTGATCGGCGCGCTCGACGATTTCAACATCCGCGGCGAGCGGCGCGAGGACCGCGTCGGCGTCTGGGTCCGCCGGCCCGACAAGGGGGCGGATGTCGAGGACAAGATCGCCGCGATCGGCATCCGGGTGCGCCGCTGGGTCTCGTTCCACGGCGTCTCGCTGAATGTCGAGCCGGAACTCTCGCATTTCGACGGTATCGTGCCTTGCGGCGTCAGCCAGCATGGCGTGACTTCGCTCGTCGATCTCGGCCTGCCGGTGACGATGCCGGAAGTCGATTCGGTGCTGCGCGAGGCTTTCGAGCGGGTGTTCGGCCCAACCGTCCCAGCCTGATTTACCTTTCGTTAGTCATGCCGCACCCATGCTTTCGGCCTGTTTCGAGCCAGACATGGGAATGACAGATGCGCGCTTTTCTTCTCGCCGGCGGCCTCGCTGTGCTGCTGGCCGCCTGCAACACCACCGACCAGCGCATTGCCGGCGCAGCCGCCGGAGCGGGGGCGGGCGCCCTCGTCGGCGGACCGATCGGCGCGGTTGCTGGCGGTGCGATCGGGGCCGTCGCGGCGCCGTCCGTGACCGGGTCGATCAACAAAGCGCGCGAGTAGCATCTTCCGCCGGCGCGGATTTGCCCGGCCGCATGCGTGCGTCCGTGCCGGTTGGCGTTTTCGATACGGCGCGCCATAACTTCGGCCGAGGATTCCGCCGAGGGAGCGCGCCGTGCCGGTCATCGAAAGCAAGGTCGATCTGAATTCGGCCGAGACGCGCGCCAATGCCGACGCCTGGGCGGGCCTGCGCGACGAACTTCAGCAGCAACGCGCGACCGCCGCGCTCGGCGGCAACGCCAAATCCCGCGAACGCCATACGGCTCGCGGCAAGCTGCTGCCTCGGGAGCGCGTTCTGCGCTTGACCGATCCGGGCTCGGCCTTCCTCGAAATCGGCTCGCTCGGCGCCTTCGGCATGTATGAGGGCGATGTCCATGGCGCCGGCATGATCGCCGGCATCGGCCGCGTCGCCGGCCGCGAGTGCATGATCGTTTGCAACGATGCGACGATCAAAGGCGGCACCTACTACCCCATGACGGTGAAGAAGCATCTGCGTGCGCAGGAGATCGCCCGCGAGAACCGTCTGCCTTGCATCTACCTCGTCGATTCGGGCGGGGCGAACCTGCCGCACCAGACCGAGGTCTTCCCCGACCGCGAGCATTTCGGCCGAATCTTCTACAACCAGGCGACGCTCTCGGCCGAGGGCATACCGCAGGTCGCAGTGGTGATGGGCTCCTGCACCGCCGGTGGCGCCTATGTGCCCGCGATGTCGGACGAGACGATCATCGTCAGGAAGCAGGGCACGATCTTCCTGGGTGGCCCGCCGTTGGTGAAGGCAGCGACCGGCGAGGTCGTCTCGGCCGAAGATCTCGGCGGCGCCGATGTGCATGCGCGGCTTTCGGGCGTCGCGGATCACTATGCCGGCGACGACACTCATGCGCTCGCCATCGCCCGGCGCATTGCGGGCAATCTTAATAGCGTCAAGCGGCCGGATATCGACATCGCCGAGCCGGTCGAGCCGCTCTACGACCCGGCCGAACTGGAAGCCGTGGTGCCGACGGACCTCAAGAAGCAATACGACATCCGCGAGGTGATCGCGCGGCTGGTCGACGGCTCGGAGTTCGACGAATTCAAGAAGCTCTATGGCACCACGTTGGTGACCGGCTTCGCTCGCATCCATGGCATCCCGGTCGGCATCATCGCCAATAACGGCATCCTGTTCTCGGAAAGCGCGCTCAAGGGCGCGCATTTTATCGAATTGTGCTGCCAGCGGCGCATTCCGCTGCTCTTCCTGCAGAATATCACCGGCTTCATGGTCGGCCGCGATTTCGAGACGCGGGGCATCGCCAAGGACGGCGCCAAGCTCGTCACCGCCGTCGCCTCGGCGCGAGTGCCGAAGATCACGGTGCTCGTCGGCGGCTCCTTCGGCGCCGGAAATTACGGCATGTGCGGGCGAGCCTACGGCCCCCGCTTCCTGTTCACCTGGCCGAACTCGCGGATATCGGTAATGGGTGGCGAGCAGGCTGCGAGCGTGCTCGCCACCGTCCGCCGCGACAACATCGAGGCCGAGGGCAAGAGCTGGCCGGCGGCCGATGAGGAGGCCTTCAAGGCGCCAATCCGCAGCCGGTACGAAGAAGAAGGCTCGCCCTATTTCGCCACGGCACGGCTCTGGGACGACGGCATCATCCTGCCCTCCGAGACCCGCCGCGTGCTGGCGCTGGCCTTCTCCGCCACGCTCAACGCGGAGATTCCCGAGACGAAGTTCGGCGTGTTCCGGATGTGATGAGGGCGCGCGCTGCCTCCGTCATGCTCGGGTCAAGCCCGAGCATGACGGCAAGTCCTACCGCAGCTCGATCCTCGTGACCTCGTAGACGGCGCGCGCGCCGCGCTTGTCGCCGGCCGCGACGAGGCGCCAGCCGCCATCCAGCGGCTTGCCATCGACTTCGGCGACGAGGATGAGGGGCATGTTGCCGAAGTCGGGATGGATTTCCCCGACCGAGAAGGCGATCTGGTAGCCGTCCTTCGCGCTCGCGATGAACGTCTTCCTGAGCTGGTCACCGGGCTTGAGGCCGTCGAGGGCCTGGTGCGCCTGCAGGACATCCCACAACAGGACGCCCTTGTAGTGGCGCGTCGCCGGCCCCTTCGAGGTTTCGAAGGTCACGTCGCGCTCGGCGACGGGCAGGCCAGACAGGGATTGCGACGAGAGCCGGATCGTATCGGCTCCGATACCGACGATCTCGATCGCGGGCTCCTGCGCGCGCAGGATCGGGGCCGTCGCCAGCATGACGATCAGAACCAGCAGGGAGCGCAGCAAGGCGATGATCTCCCTTGGATGTCCGACGATAGCATGTCGTCGTTTCTCCGGTGGCTTGGATGATGCGCGTACTTCGTCTGCCCGGGTTGAAGCAGGGGCGGTTCAAAGCGCGGGGGCCTGAGACCTGACCGGGCTCCGAAGTTGTCTGTTTTCGGCCTAGGCGGATGGGGCAGAGGACAGTTTCGCGGCAGCCGCCGTTCGCACGGCCTCGGTCAGACGGTCGAGCAACCGAGCGGCCAATCTGGTGCGCTGCCAGTAGAGCGTGACGGCGATCCGCGTGTGCGGCGGCAGCTCGACCAGTCGGCCGGCCTCCAGATGTGGCGCGGCGAGCGACAGGGGCGCCATCGACCAGCCCAGCCCGGCGAGGGTCATGTCCAGCATGCCTTGAGTCGACGGCGTCCAATGGGTTGGGGGCGAGATGGATGTTCCCCACGCGGCCTGAGCCCATCGCGCCTGAAGCTCGTCGCGGCGGTCGAACCGCAGCATCGGCACCCTTTGAATGCTTGCGGCATCGACGCCGGCGCGAAAGCAGCGGTTCATGAAGTCGGGATTGGCCACGGCCAGATACTCGATGGCGCCGAGGGGATAGATCCTGCACCCGACGACGGTGGCAGGGTCAGCGGTGACGGCGGCGAGGACCTCTCCGCTGCGGAGACGCTGCGCGGTGTGGGCTTCATCTTCGAGGACGAGATCGAGCATCGCGCCCGTTTCGGCTGCGAACTGTGCCGCTGCCTGCGGAAACCAGGTGCTGACGCTATCGGCGTTCACGGCAACCCTCACCGAGGAGGGGCCGGGCTCCTGACCCGCCAGTCCTGGCAGATTATCGACGACTTCGCTTTCAAGCAGGCGGACCTGCTCGACATGGGCACAGAGCTTGGCGCCGGCTTCGGTAGGGCGGCATGGCGCGCCTCTGGTGAGCAGGATCGCCCCGAGCCGTTCCTCGATCCCCTTCACGCGCTGGGACACTGCCGAGGGCGTGACGCCCAAGCTCGCCGCCGCCTTCTCGAAACTGCCCTCGCGGGCGACCGCGGCCACCGCCGCCAAAGATAGATAATCCAACATTAGCCCGCCTAATTCAGGGTAAGCAGGTTTAGTTAGACTACATCTGCGGCGCCCGTCATCAAGGCCCCATGACCAGCACCCTTCTTCCTGCCTTCGCCAAGGGCTTTGCGCTTTCCGCCGGCCTCATCGTCGCCATCGGCGCGCAGAATATGTTCGTCCTCCGGCAGGGCCTCAAACGCGAGCATGTCTGGCCAGTCGTCCTGTTTTGCGCTGCGGCGGATGCGGCGCTCATCATTGCCGGG
The DNA here is from genome assembly GCF_056402015.1 of Allobosea sp. P4_C6. Classification (NCBI taxonomy): domain Bacteria; kingdom Pseudomonadati; phylum Pseudomonadota; class Alphaproteobacteria; order Hyphomicrobiales; family Alloboseaceae; genus Allobosea; species Allobosea sp. P4_C6. The sequence continues at coordinate 163,266 of NZ_JBFUIF010000009.1, read as the reverse complement.
GTCAGCGGCCTGGGTGGCATGCTCGCTCTCGTCCCGGGGCTGTCGCTCCTTCTCGGCCTGGGTGGTGCGGCCTTCCTCAGCTGGTACGGCGCTCTCGCCTTGCGGCGGGCCGCCAATCCGTCGGCGCTCATCTTGGACCATCAGGCCAGCATGACGCTCGGGGCGGCGCTGGCAGGAACCGCCGCCTTCACCTTCCTCAACCCTCACGTCTACATCGACACGGTGATGCTCATGGGGGCGGTCGGGGCGAGCCTTCCGCCTGTGGAACGGCCTCTCTTCATGGCGGGGGCGGCGAGCGCGAGCTTTGCCTGGTTCGCCTCGCTCGGCTTTGGCGCTCGGTTCCTTGCTCCGATTTTTACGCGCCCGGTGGCCTGGCGCATCCTCGACCTCGGCATCGGCCTCATGATGCTGGCGCTTGCCGTGAGCCTTCTCCGCGGCGCGCTGATCGATTGATCGCCACGCTTCAGGGTGCGACGTAAAAGGATCGGCTGCTTGATCGCCCATCGCGAACGGAGATTTTCATGACTGCTGGTTCGGTTTTCAGCGGGTTGTCCGCATTTCCGCTGACCCCCGCCGATGCGGATGGAGTGGTCGATACCGAAGCCTTTGCCGCAATGCTCGAGCGGCTCGTCGCCGCCGGGGTCGATTCCATCGCCGTGCTCGGGAGTACCGGCACCTATGCCTATCTGGAACGCACCGAGCGGGCGCGTGCGCTGCGCGCCGCCGTGGAAACGATTGCCGGTCGCGTTCCGCTGATCGCGGGTATCGGATCCCTGCGAACCTCGTGGTCGACCGAGCTTGCCAGAGATGCCGAGCGGGCCGGGGCCGATGCGCTGCTTCTGGCACCGGTCTCATACACGCCGCTGACCGAGGCAGAAGTGTTCGCGCACTTCCAAGCCGTCGCGAGTTCATCCGGCCTGCCGCTGTGCATCTACAACAATCCCAGCACGACCCATTTCACGTTCTCGGCGGAACTGATCGCTCGGCTCTCGCTGATACGGAACATCGCGGCAGTCAAAATGCCGCTGCCCGGCAGTGGCGACTTTGCAGGCGAGATCGGCCGATTGCGCCCGGCCTGCCGTGGAGGATTCACGGTCGGCTATAGCGGCGACTGGGGAGCGGCTGCGGCGCTTCTCGCGGGCGCCGACGCCTGGTACAGCGTCGTCGCCGGTCTCTTGCCGGCGGCTGCACTGCGCCTGACGCGCGCGGCGAGGGCCGGCGATCGCGACGCGGCGCTGGCTGCCGATGCCGCCTTGGAACCTCTGTGGTCGCTGTTCCGGGCGCATGGAAGCCTGCGCGTGATGTATCTGATCGCAACGCGCCTTGGCCTACGGCCGGGCTTGCCGCCGCTGCCCATCCAGCCGCTCGATGCCTCCGTCGAACACGCCGTCGCCGAAGCACTGGAGGCCGTCAGGCAGTAAGCGCCCTTGCAGAAGCCCCGAGGGTTCTCACGCCAGCGTGAACGCCTCGTGCACCGCGCTCTGGACGCCGCCGCCCATGATCGGACCGCCACCTGCGACGTGGATCGCGTCACCGACGAGCGCGGCGCCGAGGCCGTGGCGGGGTGTGACCATCGGCGCATATTGCTCCCAGCCATCGGCCGCCGGGTCGTAGGCCTCCATCTGGCCGAAGACGCGGTTGGTGCCTTCCCCGCCCATCACGAAGACCTTGCCGCGATAGAGCACGGCGCCGTGGCCGGAGCGGCCCGTCGGAGCCGGCGCGCGCATCGTCCACTTGTCCGCTGCCGGGTCGTAGGAATGGTGCAGGTTCGAGTTGGTGTGGAAGGAATCGACCCGGCCGCCGATGACGTGGATCAGCGGGCCGATAGCGAGCGTGCCGGTGTGGTCGCGCGCGGTCGGGAGGGGTGAGCGTTCGCTCCAGCGATCGGTCTTGGGGTCGTAGACCAGATGCCAGTCGACCGAGCGCTTGCTCTCGGTGGTCTCGCCGATCGCGCCGCCGATGACATGCAGCACGCCCCCTAGCCCGACCACGGCGGTCGAGCCGGCCGGGCGGGGCAGGGCGGCGATCTCGGCCCAGCGATCGGCCTTGGGATCATAGACGAAGCAGCGCGGATGCGGCTTGCGGTTCTGCTCGAGGAAGCCGCCGATGGCGTAGAGCCTGCCGTCGAGGAAGGCGACGCCGACATGGTTGGCGCCCTGAGGCAGCGGCGCGCCATCATCCCATTTGTCGGCCTTGGGATCGTAGACATGGTGATAGGCCCGGTCGGTGCGCTGCTCGCCATAGCCTCCGACGACATGCATCCTGTCTTCGAAAGCCGTCGCCCAGGCCATCTCCGAGCGCGGCAGCGGCAAGGGCGCCTTGGCGGTCCAGCGGCCGGGCGTGGCGGCCTTCGGCGCGGGTGAGTCGAAGACGTTCTGGGTCGTCGCAAGCTCAGGCTTGCCGATCCGCCCCGGTTGGCTAAGCCGCTCATATTGCGGGCCGTGATGCTCGTGCCCCGGCTGCTGGGCGAGCGCCGGGCCGGCGAGCGTGGCGGCGCCGGCAGCGAGCAGGTGGCGGCGGTTCAGGCTGGTCATCGCGTCGTCCTCCCGACTACAACGATAAGGCAGAGGCGACGGGCGGCAAGCGCATGAATTGTCGATGGTTGCGCTGTTTCCCCGCGCGGTCTCGCCCGCTATGGTCGGTTGCCATCTCAAACGATTTAGGCTGCAGGAAACACGGGGAAACGCATGTCTGGGCATAACAAGGTCGCGATCATCACCGGTGCCGGTTCGGGCGTGGGCCGGTCGGTCGCCATCGCCTTCCTGAAGGACGGCTACCGCACCGTGCTGGCCGGACGCCGGGCCGATGCGCTGGAGGAGACGATCGCTCTCTCCGGCGCCGACAAGGGCCGGGCTCTCGCGGTCTCGACGGATGTCACCGACAAGGCCTCGGTCGAGGCGCTGTTCGCGAAGACGAAGGAAGCCTTCGGCCGGGTCGACGTTCTCTTCAACAATGCCGGCGTCAACGCGCCGGGCGGCGTGCTGCTGGAGGATCTCTCGCTGGAGGACTGGCAGAAGGTCGTCGACACCAACCTGACCGGTCCGTTCCTCTGCACCCAGGCGGCCTTCAAGGCGATGAAGACGCAGGAGCCGCGCGGCGGGCGCATCATCAACAACGGCTCGATCTCGGCGCAGGCGCCGCGGCCGAACTCCGCCGCCTACACCGCGACCAAGCACGCCATCTCCGGCCTGACCAAGACCGCCTCGCTGGACGGGCGCAAATACGACATCGCCGTCGGCCAGGTCGATATCGGCAACGCGCTCACCGACATGGCCAAGAAGATGACGACCGGCGTGCCGCAGGCTGATGGTTCGGTGAAGGTCGAGCCGGTGATGGATGTCGACCACGTCGCGAGCACGGTGCTGCACATGGCCGGGCTGCCGCTGGAGGCCAACATCCTCTTCGTCACGGTGATGGCGACCAAGGCCCCGCTCGTCGGGCGCGGGTGAGGCTACCCCTCTTCCGTCATGCCCGGGCTTGACCCGGGCATCTCGTCCAGATGGATGATGAGATTCTCGGGTCTCCGCTGCGCTGCGCCCGAGAATGACGGGAGGTTGCATGGCCGCGATTGACAACGGTTCTGATGCCGCCTCGGGCCCGGCCACCCACCCCGACGTCGCCCGCGCCTATACGCTGACGATCTGGGGCATCGCGCTGGGCATCCTCATCCAGGCGGCGGCGACCGTCGTCTGGGCGCTCGCCATCGGCAATGCCCAGCTCTTCAAGGACGGAGTCGACTGGGTCTACGACGTCGCGCTCTACGGCATCGCCGCCATCGTCTTCGGCCGCGATGCGCGGGCCGAGCGGCTGGCGGCGGTCGCGATCGGCGCGGTGATGGCCGTCGCCGGCCTGCATTCACTCTACGATCTCTGGGACAAGATCGTCCGGCCGCGGCCGATCGAAGTGTGGACGCTCGGTTTCGCGGCCGCGAGCGCCATCGTCATAGCGCTCATCGTCATCGGCGTGCTCTGGCGCTTCCGCCGCGAGGACAATCCGGTGATCAAGGCGACCTGGCTGTCGAGCCGCAATGACGCGATCTCGACGACCGGCTTCGCGCTGGTCGGGCTCGCCGCGCGTGTCGCGCCGGTGCGCTGGCCGGAATACCTGTTCGACCTCATCGTCGCCGGGATCTGCTTCCAGGCGACATGGGCGATCTGGCGCTCGCTGCGGCGGGGCGCGGATTCGGAAGCGGCCCAGCCGGGTTTGCGCAACAAGGCGCAGACAGACGCGGCGGGCGGGCTATAAAGGCGGCAACCCTTTCGAGGACGCCGCCGCCATGACGATCGCCGCCAAGCTGCCTTCTATCCTGATCGCCAATCGCGGCGAGATCGCCTGCCGCGTGATCCGTACCGCCAAGCGGCTCGGGCTGCGCACCATAGCGGTCTATTCGGATGCCGACGCGGAGGCGCTCTTCGTGCAGATGGCCGACGAGGCCTACCATATCGGGCCCGCCCCGGCCCGCGAGAGCTATCTCGATGCCGGCAAGATCCTGGCCGTCGCCAAGGAGGCGGGCGCGGCCTGCATCCATCCGGGCTACGGCTTCCTCTCCGAGAATGCCGACTTCGCCGATGCCTGCGCCAAGGCCGGGATCGTCTTCGTCGGCCCGCCCGCCTCGGCGATTCGGGCGATGGGTTTGAAGGATGCCGCCAAGGCGCTGGTCGAGAAGGCTGATGTGCCGGTGGTGCCGGGTTATCACGGCGCCGAGCAGGGCGTCGGTTTCCTGAGCCGGGAGGCCGAGCGCATCGGCTATCCCGTGCTGATCAAGGCGGTCGCCGGCGGCGGCGGCAAGGGCATGAAGAAGGTCGAGCGGCCCGAGGAGTTCGCGGACGCCCTAACCAGCGCCCAGCGCGAGGGGCAGAATGCCTTCGGTGACGCCCGCGTCCTCGTCGAGAAATACGTGCTCTCGCCCCGCCATGTCGAAATCCAGGTCTTCGGCGACAGCCACGGCAATGTCGTCCATCTCTACGAGCGCGACTGCTCGCTGCAGCGGCGCCACCAGAAGGTTATCGAGGAGGCGCCGGCACCGGGCATGAGCGCGGAAGTCCGCGCCGCCATGGGCAAGGCCGCGACCGAGGCAGCGAAGGCGGTCGGCTATGTCGGGGCCGGCACGGTCGAGTTCATCGCCGATGGGCGCGATGGTCTCAGGGCCGATCGTTTCTACTTCATGGAGATGAATACGCGGCTCCAGGTCGAGCATCCGGTGACGGAGGCGATCACCGGTCTCGATCTCGTCGAATTGCAGTTGAAGGTCGCGGCTGGCGAGCCGCTCGGATTCACGCAGGCCGAGGTGAAGGCAAACGGCCATGCGGTCGAGGCGCGGCTCTATGCCGAGGACCCGGAGAAGGGCTTCCTGCCTTCGACCGGCAAGCTCTGGGCGCTGCAATTCCCGGAGGGCGAGGGCATCCGCATCGATACCGGCGTCGAGGCCGGCGACACGGTGACGCCGTTCTACGACCCGATGATCGCCAAGGTGATCGCCCATGGCGCGACGCGCGACGAGGCGCTCGACCGGCTGGGCGCGGCGCTGGGCGAGACCATCGTCGCCGGCCCCCGCACCAATCTTGCCTTCCTGAAGAAATTGACCGAGGCGGAGGGCTTCCGAAAGGGGCCGTTCGACACCGGTTTCATCGATCGCAACATCAGCGCGCTCGGCGCCGAGCCGCAGCCGCTCGACGCAGCAGCCGTGGCGGCGGCGGCCCTGCAGCTCGAAGAGGAGCGGCAGGCGGCCGGGATGATCGCGGCTGCGGGCCGGGCGGAAGGCGAAGCGCGCTCACCCTGGCTCGATCCCGACGCGTTCTCGCTGATGCCGCGCCAGCCGCTCGGCCTGCCGCTCACGGTCGATGGCGAGCGCATCGAGGCGCGGATCGAATGGCATGGCGAGGATGCGCGCGTCAGCCTGCCCGGCCACGAGATCGGCGAGGGCGAGCATGAGATCGCTCTGGCCGAGGGTGAGGGCGGCATCTGGTTCGCGCTGCATCGCGGCCGGCAGACCGCCGTGTCGCTGTTCGACCCCTTCGCGGTCGATCTCGATGCGGCCGCGGGCTCCGGCGGGGTGATCAAGGCGCCGATGCACGGCAAGCTCGTCGCGGTCTTCGTCGCGCCGGGCGAGACGGTGCTGAAGGGCCAGAGGCTCGCCATCGTCGAGGCGATGAAGATGGAGCATGTGCTGACCGCCCCGCGTGACGGCACGGTGAGCGAGGTTGTGGGCGAGCCGGGAGCGCAGGTCGCCGAAGGGGCGAAGGTCGTGGTGCTCGGCGAATAGGTGAATCGGTGGAATCGCTTGCGGGCGATGGTTGAGGTTTTGATTCAGGGCTCTGCCGTCATGCTCGGGCTTGACCCGAGCATCTCGGAAACAGGCACATTCTTGTCCTGAGATTCTCGGATCTCCGCTTCGCTTCGTCCGAGAATGACGAGGGTTGAGGAAGCGGAAGCCTCATTCGCCCAGCGCTGCCGCCGCATTCTCCAGAATCATCAGGTTGACCTCCGCCAGCGGGTCGTTATCGCCCAGGAACCAGGCGGCCGACAGGCCGCACCAGGCGATGATCCAGCGCAGCAGGCGGAGGCGCTCCAGCCCCGATTTTGCCAGCACGATCGCCAGTCGCCGCTCGAAGGTGCCCGGCACGATCGCGGCGGGCGGTTCGGGGTCGGCGAGGTCGGGGTCGCAGAACAGGATGGTAGATTCGAAGGCGCGATCGCCGATGACGCCTTTCGGGTCGATGGCGAGCCAGCCGCGCTCCTCGAAATCGAGCACGTTGTCGTGGTGGCAATCGGCATGGAGCGGCAGGATCTCCCGCTGCGCCACCAGCAATTCGCTCGCTACCGCTGCCGAGCGCGCCAGCAATCCGCCGTGCTCCGCCGCCATCGGGAAGAGATCCTTGAACCAGGTCTCGAGCGGGATCAGCCCGGCCGGTGCCGGGCCGCGCGGCTTCTGCAAGGCGGTGATGGCGTCGCAGAGAATCGCGGTCGCCTCGTCGTCGGCGCCGTTTCGGGCCATCGCGGCGAGCGACCGGCGGCCCGTGGCGCGCTCGATCAGCATCGCGCCGCCCTCGTCGCCCTGCGCCAGCAGGCGTGCGGCACCGTCGCCGCCCCAATAGTCCAGCAGGCGATAGCCGAGGCGCTCGTCCTCGACCTCGGGCAGCTTGAGCATGGCGGGGGCGCCATCTTGCCTGACCGGCAGCAGGCGGCTGGCATGCGTCCCGATGGGCTGGCCGTCGGGAACCAGATGCCAGCGCGACAGCCAGGGCTCGAAGTCGGCCCGGGAAAGACCGCTCATCCGCGGCCGATGAGGGGGAACTGCTCGGCCTCGTAGATCTGGCCGGAGACGGGCGCGCTGTCGTCCGAGAGCCAGAAGGCCGTGTGGGCGGCGATCTCCTCCGGCTGCATGATACGCCCTGTCGGGGCGTGGCGGAGCGGCACATGGTTCTGCCAGCCCGGCGGCTGGCCCTCGCGCTGCTGCGTCGCGTCTTCGTTGGCGGTCCAGGTCCAGCCGACATTGAGCTGGTTGGCGCGGATGCGCTCGGGGCCCAACGTATTGGCGAGGTTGCGCGTCATCGTCATCAGCGCGCCCTTCGACATCGAATAGACGGTGAGGTTGGAGAGCCCGCAATAGGCGTTGATCGAGCCGACGGTGACGATGGCGCCGCCCGACTTCTGGGCGCGGAAGGCGCGGATCGCGGCCTCGGCGCAGAGCAGCGGCGCGCGGGTGTTGATCGCGAACATATGGTCGAAGAAGGCGGCGGTGGTCTCAGCCAGGATGCCGCGCGGATAGATCCCGGCATTGTTGACGAGGCCGTCGATGTGGCCGAAGGCGGAAACCGTGGCGTCGACGATGGCCTGTGCCGTCGCGGGATCGGCGAGATCGCCGGTTGTCCCCTGGGTGGAGGAGCCGAGGCGGGCGACGGCGGCATCGACCTCTGTGGGATCACGGCCATGGATCAGCACTTTCGCACCCTCGGCGATCAGCCGCTCGGCCATCGCATGGCCGATGCCGGTCGAGGAGCCGGTGACGAGAATGACCTTGCCTGCTAGTCCGCGCATGGGGAGCGTCCGTGTCTCAATCGGGAGGTCGGGATGACTGTGAAGCGCATCGTGGCCAACATGGCAACCGGGGAACCGGGGCTGGCACGCGCATTCTACGGCGGCATTTTTGACATGCACCCCGTCATGAACCACGGCTGGATCCAAACTCTCGCCGCGGATGGCGAGCGGGCCGGGCCGCAACTCAGCTTCGCCAGCGAGGGCGGCTCGGGCGCGCCGGTGCCCGATCTGTCGATCGAGGTCGACGATCTCGACGCCGTGCTGCGCAAGGCCGAGGCGGCGGGCCTCGCGATAGAATACGGGCCGGTTGACGAGCCCTGGGCCGTGCGGCGCTTCTTCCTGCGCGACCCGTTCGGGCGGCTTGTCAACGTGCTGGCGCACCGCGCCTGAACCAGCTCTGTGGAGAAACCTTCGAAAGGCTGGCCGACCGGTCTGGCCGAGCCTATTTTACCCGCCATGTCGCTTCATATTCTCAAGCTCTGCGTCGGCGCGGAATCGATCGTCGATCTCGAGGAATGGATCGAGGAGCGCATGGCGCTGGAGCGTCGCCTTGGACGGCCGCAAGAGCAGACGCATACCACGCGCATGGTGCCGAAGAGGATCGAGGAGATTCTCGATGGCGGCTCGCTTTACTGGGTGATCAAGGGGCAGGTTTCGGCCCGCCAGCGCCTCACCGATATCCGCCCCTTCACCGATACGGACGGCATCGGCCGCTGCCATCTGGTGATGGAGCCGGTGGTGATCCCGGTCGAGCCGCGTCCGTTCCGCCCCTTCCAGGGCTGGCGCTATCTGCAGGCGAAGGACGCGCCGCGCGATCTGGCCGAGCATGGCGGCGATGTCGGCGAGATGCCGGAGGCGTTGAGGCGGGAGCTGGCGGGGCTCGGGCTGCTGTAGTTGCAGGCATGGTCGGGATTGACCCGACCATCTTGGAAACCAGCGTCTTTCGTCGGCACCGGGTCTTTACTTCGCTTCGCCCGAGAATGACGCCAACTCACACCGCGATATTGTCGATCAGCCGTGTGCTGCCGATGCGGGCCGCGAGGATCAGGCGCACCGGGCCATCGGCCAGCGAGGTGAGCGGTGCCAGCGTCTCGGCGTGGCGCGCTTCCAGATAGTCGAGCTCGAATCCGGCAGTGATGATCGCGTTCTGCGCTTCGGCGACAGCCTTGAACAGGTCGTCGCGGTTGCGGATGCGCGCGGCGAGGTCCTGCATCACGCGGTGAAGCGCAGGCGCCAGCGCCCGGTGCTCGGCCGAGAGGTAGCGATTGCGCGAGGACATGGCGAGGCCGTCCGCCTCGCGGATCGTCGCGAGCGGAACGACGGTGATGCCGAGGTCGAGATCACCAGCCATGCGGGTGACGACCTTGAGCTGCTGGTAGTCCTTCTCGCCGAAGATCGCGAAATCGGCGCGCGATTGCGTGAAGAGCTTGCAGCAGACCGTGGCCACGCCCTCGAAATGCGTCGGGCGGAAGCGATCCTCCAAACCGACGGCAGCCGGGCCGAGCAGCAGCACGCGGGTGGCAAAGCCGGCCGGATACATCTCCTCGACCGAGGGGAAGAACACCGCATCCGCACCGGCCGCGACGAGCTTGGCGCAGTCGTCGTCGAAGGTGCGCGGATATTTCTTGAAGTCCTCATGCGGCGCGAACTGCGTCGGGTTGACGAAGATCGAGACGATGACGCGCCGCGCATGGCGCTGGCCCTCAGTGACCAGGGCGATGTGGCCCTCGTGCAGTGCGCCCATGGTTGGCACCAGCGCGACCTTCTCGCCGGCCGCATGCCAGCCGGCGACGGCCTCGCGCATCGCGGCGACCGTCTCGAAAATCGTGATCCCAGCCATGGCCTTCTCTTTCTCGTCTGCGTCGATCTTCTCGGCCTGCATCGTGAGGGGCCGCATGGCAGCGTCTCGTCGGGTGCTTCAGGAGGTTCGGAAACCATCTGAAACAGCCTTCGAGACGCGGACTTCGTCCGCTCCTCAGGATGAGGGCTGAGAGGAACAGGCCAACCCCTGTCCGGGACGGGTAGCAAATGCGGCGGCGATGGCCAATATCAGGAGGATGAGAACGATTCAGCCGGATCGAAGGGATTGATGAGCGACAGGAACGAGCGTGCCGTCGGCAAGGCTGCTGCGACCGCGCCAGGCGAACATTCGCAGCCGGGCGAGATCGACCGTTTTCTCGGCGCGGCGAAGCGGCTGGCGCCGTTGGCGACGGGGCAGGCGGGTCGGCTCGTCTTCGCCCTCGACGCCACGATGAGCCGCCAACCGAGCTGGGACCTCGCCTGCTCGCTACAGGCGCGCATGTTCGAAGTGACCGGGCAGAGTGGCGGTCTCGCGGTGCAACTCGTCTATTTCCGGGGCATCGGCGAGTGCCGGGCTTCCGGCTGGGTCGGCGAGCCCGAGCGGCTGACCGGGCTGATGCGCAGGATCGCCTGCGAAGGCGGGCAGACGCAGATCGCGCGCGTCCTGCGCCATGTCCGCGACGAAGCGAAGAGCGTGCCGCTACGCGCCTTCGTCTTCGTCGGCGACGCGATGGAGGAAGATGTCGATGCCCTCGCGGCTCTGGCCGGCGAGCTTGGCCTGCGCGGCATCCGCGGCTTCGTCTTTCAGGAAGGGCAGGAGCCGGCGGCAAGCGCGGCCTTCGCGACGATCGCGCGACTGACGGGCGGGGCGCATGCGCGCTTCGACGTCGACGCGCCGGCCTCGCTGCTCGAGCTTCTGCGCGGAGCGGCCGCCTATGCCACCGGGGGGCGCGAGGCGATGCTGCGGCTAGCCGGGTCGAGCCCCGCGGTGAAGGGGCTGATCGCGGCGATGGATGGAGGCCGGCGGTGAGCCTGCTCTACGGCGTTGCCGTCCTGATCCTGATCTGGTGGCTGGTGAAGCTGTTCGCCGGCGCCAACCCCAAGGTCGTGGCGCGGCTGGCGAAGACGGTCGGAGGCGTGGCCTCGCTCGGCGTCGCCGGGCTCCTGATGGTGCGCGGCCGGCTGGACATGGCGATCTTTCTCGGTGGTGTCGGCGCCTGGCTGCTCGGCTGGAGCGCGACGGGACCGGGGGGCATCCGCTTCCCCTGGGCCGATCGGAGCGGCCCGACGGCGGGTACGACCTCGCAAGTGCAGTCCGCGCTGCTGGATATGGAGCTCGACCACGACAGCGGCGCGATGACGGGCCGGGTCAAGGCCGGCGCCTATGCCGGCCGCGACCTCGACGGCCTGGGCATGGCCGATATCAGCGCGCTGCTGCGTGAATGCCTGGCGCGCGACCCGGATGGAGCGCGCCTGCTAGAGGCATATCTCGACCGCCGGTCGCCCGGCTGGCGTGAAGACACTCAGCGTGACGGCGACACGGGGCAGGGCGGCGCGCCGGGCACGGGCGCGATGACGCAGCAGGAGGCCTACGAGATCCTGGGGCTTCAGCCGGGGGCGGGCGAGGAGGCGATCCGCGAAGCCCACCGGGCTCTGATGAAGCGCATCCACCCGGACGCCGGGGGCACCAGCGGTCTTGCCGCTCGCGTCAACCAGGCCAAGGACGTCCTTGTGAAGCAGCGATAGCGAGGGGTTCGGGAAGTGCGTCTGCGACATGGCGGGAACTCCTTTCCCTGACCGATCAGCTGCGGGTTGCGAAGCAGGAGAAGCCGCCGCGCTTCAGCTGCGTGCAGGCGTTCTGCGCGTCCTTCGAGTCGTCGAAGCCGGCGAAGCGGGCACGGAAGAGCGTGGAGCCGCCCTTCTCGACCTTCTCGGTGAAGGGCGAGGCGCTGGCGAGCGAGCCGGTGGCCTTGGCCCGGGCACGGGCCAGGATTTCCTTCGCCTTGCCCTCGTCATCGGTGGCGCCGAGCTGGATCACCCATTTGCCGGAGGAGACGACGGCGGCCTGGTGGGACATTGCAGGGGCGGGCTCGGGAGCCTGCGCCTTGGCCGGGGCGGCCTCTGCCTTGCGGGCGACGCTGCTGGCGGGCATCTCGACCTTGGCCTCGGCAACCTTGACCGGCTCGGCGACGGGTTCCGGCGCCCTGGCGATCGAGGAGGTGACGTCGACATTCGCCGGCGGACGCAGGACCTTGGCATCGGCCGGCTGGGCGCCGATCGACCAGCGCATGGCTGATGGCGTCGTGGTCGCGGCGACCGGCCGCATGCCGGAGAGCTGGACCGGCTGGCCGGCGGTAGCGACCGGACGCGGCGGGGCGATCGGAGTCGTCGTCGGCATCGGCGCATAGGCGCGGGCGGCGGCCGGCAGGGGCTGCTGCTCCTCGACCTGCTGGCGCGGACGCGGCACCGGGACCGGCATCGGCTCGGCGACGGCGGCCTGCTGAACCGCTACGGCGCGTGGACGCTCTTCCATGCGCGGGCGCTCTTCCGGCTCGGGCGCCTCGGCGACCATCACGGAGGAACGGCCGCTGGTCGTGGCGCGCGGCAGGCTGGCCAGCACGAGATCGGTCATGATCTTGTCGCGGGAGGCGCCGGAGCGGCCGCCGAGCACGACCGAGACGATGTGGCGGCCTTCCGCCTTCGCCGATGTCATCAGGTTGAAGCCGGAGGCGCGGGTATAGCCGGTCTTGATGCCGTCGACGCCCTCGACCTTGCCGAGCAGGCGGTTATGGCCGCGGATGGTGCGGCTGCCGTACTGGAAGGCGCGCATCGAAAACAGCGGATAGTATTTCGGGAAGCGCTCCTGGAGGGCGCGGGCGAGGATGGTGAGATCGCGCGCCGTGGTCAGGTTGGGCGGGGAATGCGGCAGGCCGTGCGGGTTGTAGAACCGCGTCGAGCCCATTCCGAGCGCGCGTGCCCTGCGCGTCATCTGATCGGCGAAGGCCTCCTCGGAGCCGGCGATGTTCTCGGCGACGACGACGGAGGAGTCGTTGGCGGAGAGCGTGATCATGCTCTTGATCGCGTCCTCGACCGAGATGGTCGAACCGGCGCGCAGGCCGAGCTTGGTCGGCGGCTGCGAGGCCGCATAGGACGAGACCTTGAGCTCGGAATCCATCGAGAAGCGGCCGCGCTCCATCTGCTCGAACAGCATGTAGAGCGTCATGACCTTGGTGAGCGAGGCCGGGATGCGGGCGGCATCCTCGTTGACCGCGTGCAAGGTCCTGCCGCTCCTGGCGTCGACCACCATCGCGGCATAGGGCGGCGTGTAGCCGCCGCCTCCTGCGTGATGACGGCGCTTGCGCGCCTCGGCAGGAGAGGTCGCGATCGTCGCCGCCACAGCGGCGATGCCGATCAGCCCGACGACGGCCCGCAGACGCGGCCGCTGAAACCCAACGCAACCCAGAACCATGAACTCGCCTCGAACTCGTACTGTTTGGTTCTGCCCCGCTGCCGGCTCCATCGTGGCGCGCAGGACACAGTAGAAGGAGGTTAGGTGGATGCGGTTACGGAGCCGTTAAAACTTGAACGGTTGCGATCGGAACGATCTGCGTTTGGTGCATTGCAGCGTTCTCTTGACATTCATGTTGCAATGCACAATATACGGGCAGTCCCCGGTGATGATCTCTTCATACGACCTTGGGGCGATACATCCGGCCGTATGGCCCATTCACCTAATGTGGCACCTCAGGTGCTCAGGAGACGACCCATGATCCAGCAGTTCGACACCATCCAGAAGGCTTCCAAAGAGAACGTCGATGCCGCTCTGAAGGCTTTCGGCGCCACCTCCAAGGGCGTGCAGACGATCGCCGTCGAGGCAACCGACTACGCCAAGAAGTCCTTCGAGGCTGGCACCGCCGCGCTCGAGAAGCTCGCCGGCGTGAAGACCTTCGACAAGGCGCTCGAGATCCAGGCCGACTATGTCAAGACCTCGTTCGAGGGCGCCGTCGCCCAGCTCACCAAGATGGGCGAGCTCTACACCGCTCTGGCCAAGGACGCCTACAAGCCGTTCGAGGGCATCGTCTCGAAGGCTGTCCCGGCCGTGAAGGCGTGATGCCTGCCGGCCGCCGAAAGGCGGCCGAGACCGAGTGAGTTCAGTTGCGTTTGAAAACCCCGGCCCCCAAGGCCGGGGTTTTTCATTGGCTGGAGTGGCTCCTCGTGTCCAAATGTCCGCCACTGCAGGTTTCGGATATTCCCGCGCGGCGCGGCCTGGTTGCGCGTAGACGGTATCCCATGCACTGATTGGGCTTCGTCGGGAGGCCAGCATGGTAATTCGATCGCAGATTTCCGCTTTAGCGCTATGCATTTTCATGGTCGGCGCGGCCCACGCCCAGACGCCAACCTCCAAGGCCGAAGGCATCCCGGTGACGCCGGACAATTTCGTGCGCGCCGAGACGGATATGTACTTCGGCAATTTCGTGAAGGATGGGGCCCTCGGGAAATTCATTCATACGCGTGAACCGGCGTCGATCGACAACCAGACCGTGATCCGGATGAACCGCGACACGCTCTATTCGTTTGCTGCTTTCGATCTCGATGCCGGTCCCGTCACCGTCACGCTTCCGGATGCAGGCAAGCGTTTTCGCTCGGTGCAGGTCGTCGATCAGGATCAATTCACCCCGCGCGTGATCTACAAGTCCGGCACCTATACCTTCACGCGAAAGGAAATCGGCACGCGCTACATGGCGCTGCTGATGCGCACGCTGGTTGATCCGGCCGATCCGGAGGACGTGAAGAAGGTCCACGTCCTGCAAGACGGGGTGCGCGTGACTCAAAACGGGCCGGGCAAGTTCGAGGTGCCGAATTGGGATCAGGCAAGCCAGAAGAAGGTGCGCGAAGCGCTGCTGGTGCTGGCGTCCACGATGAAAGACTTCAAGGGCTCGTTCGGTCCGAAGGGAGCGGTCGATCCGGTCCATCGGCTGATTGGCGCGGCAGCCGGCTGGGGCGGAAATCCGGACAAGGATGCGACTTATGTCGGCCTGACGCCTGAGAAGAACGACGGCAAGACGATCTACAAGCTGAATGTGAAGGACGTGCCCGTCGACGCGTTCTGGTCGATCAGCGTCTACAATGCGCAGGGTTATTTCGAGAAGAACCCGCAGAACGCCTACACGATCAACAATATCACCGCGAAGCGAGAGCTCGATGGCTCGGTCAATGTCCAGTTCGGCGGCTGCGACGGCAAGATCGTCAATTGCTTGCCCATCACGAACGGCTGGAACTACCTTGTTCGGCTTTACCGCCCGCGCGCAGAAATCCTGAGCGGCAAGTGGACGTTTCCGGAGGCCAAACCAGCCAACTAAGCCTTCCGGCTTTGGGGTGATCTACGGGGCCGCGACGGGTCGAAAGCCGGCCAAAGGGCAAGCCGCCGGCTTTCTGCTTCATCAGACTGCGCATGGCCGTTTTCTCTTTTGAACCGATTGAAAACGCGGCTCGATGAGCGCATTTCTATGAGGACGCGCTTTTTTCGCGCCCAGAGGTTTCCGGTCCCGCCATGCTCGACAAATCAGTGCCGCCCCGCACGCTCAAGCTCAACGCCGCCGACAATGTCGTCGTCGCGGTCGATCCGGTCGATCTCGGTGTGAGTGCCGCCGGTGTCGAGGCGCTGAAGCGTATTCCGCGCGGGCACAAGATGGCGATCAGCCCGATCGCCAAGGACGAGCCGATCCGCAAGTTCGGCCAGATCATCGGCTTCGCCACCGTCGATATCCCGCCGGGCGAATGGGTCCACGAGCACAATACCGGCTTCCATGCCTTCGATCGCGACTACGCCTTCAGCGCCGAGGCCAAGCCCGAATTCGTCCTGCCGGTCGAGCAGCAGGCGACCTTCGAGGGCTTCCGCCGTGCGGGCGGCAAGGCCGGTACGCGCAACTATGTCGGCATCCTGACCTCGGTGAACTGCTCGGCCTCCGCCGCGCGCTTCATGGCCGAGGAGGTGAAGCGCTCCGGCCTGCTCGACGATTATCCGAATGTCGACGGCGTCATCGCGCTCACCCACGGCACCGGCTGCGGCATCGACTACAATGGCGAGAGCTTCGAGGTGCTGAAGCGCACCACCTGGGGCTATGCCTGCAATCCGAACATGGCGGCGGTGCTGGTCGTCGGCCTCGGCTGCGAGGGCTTCCAGATCAGCCGCATGAAGGAAGCCTATGGCATCAGCGAGAGCGACGTCTTCCGCACGCTGACGATCCAGGAGACCGGCGGGACGAAGAAAGCGGTTGCCGCCGGTATCGACGCGCTCAAGGTCATGCTGCCGATCGCCAACCAGGCGAAGCGCGAGACGGTGCCGGCCTCGGAACTGATGCTCGCCCTGCAATGCGGCGGCTCGGACGGCTATTCCGGCATCACAGCCAACCCGGCGCTCGGTGCGGCCGTCGACATCCTGGTCGAGCATGGCGGCACGGCGATTCTCTCCGAGACGCCAGAGATTTATGGCGCCGAGCATTTGCTGACCCGCCGCGCCGCGACACGCGAGGTCGGCGAGAAGCTCGTCGGCATCATCAAGTGGTGGGAGGATTATACCGCCCGCGCCCGGATGGACATGAACAACAACCCCTCGCCGGGCAACAAGGCGGGCGGGCTGACCACCATCCTGGAAAAGTCGCTGGGCGCAGCCGCCAAGGGCGGCACCAAGACGCTGGCGGCCGTCTACCACTATGCCGAGCCGGTGAAGGACAAGGGCTTCGTCTATATGGACACGCCTGGCTACGACCCGGTCGCGGCGACCGGACAGGTGGCGGGCGGCGCCAATATCCTCGCCTTCACCACCGGGCGCGGCTCAGCCTATGGCTGCAAGCCGACGCCCTCGATGAAACTTGCGACCAATACGCCGATCTACGAGCGGATGATCGACGACATGGACATCAATTGCGGCGACGTGCTCGACGGCGTTTCGCTGGAGCAGAAGGGCCGCGAGATCTTCGAGAAGCTGCTCAAGGTCGCCTCCGGCGAGAAGACCAAATCCGAGCAGCTCGGCTATGGCGACGCCGAATTCGTGCCCTGGCAGATCGGCGCGACGATGTGACATCGGGCTTGGTCGATCCCGGGCCCATTGAACCCGACCGAAGTCTGGCGCGACCTATGCACAGGGGCCGGAACCGCTGCGAAGCGGGCCGGCCCTCTCATTGTCGGTTGGGGTTACCATGAAGACCATTCTGCTCGTCACCATCCCGCGTATCCTGCTCGGGCTGCTTTTCCTCGTCAGCGCCATCGACGGCTTCTGGTGGCTGGCGACCGGGACCAATTTCATCCACCCGCCGACCAGCGAGCGCGGGCTCGCTTTCGAGGCGGCCTTGCAGAATTCGGGCTTCATCTGGCCGATGATCAAGGTGGTGAACCTCATCGGTGGCCTTAGCCTGCTGTTCAACGTGGTGCCGGCCTTCGGCCTGGCGCTGATCGCGCCGATCATGACGGTGATCGTGTTCTTCCACCTCGTGCTGAATCCGCAGGGCCTGCCGGTCGCGGCCATTCTCGTCGTGCTGGGGCTGCTGCTGGTCTGGGCCTATCGGGATCGCTACGCGGCGCTGTTCCGATAAGCTTGCGCGTCATTCTCGGGCGAAGCGGAGCTTCGATCCGAGAATCTCGTTCAGGAAGAGGCTCGGGAACCTCTGCTTACATGAGATGCCCGGGTCAGGCCCGGGCATGACGGCTTCCTGTTAAAGCGAAAACCCCTTCAGCCGCTCGCCGAGCAAGCCGATCCGCTCGGCGGCGACATTGGCGATGGCGATGCGCAGATGGTTCTCCTGCCCGGGGCCGAAATAGGGACCGGGCAGGGCGAGCACGCCGCGCTGCTGGACCAGCCGGCGGACGACATCGGCGGCCGGCGCGCCCGCGAAGGGATGCGCGACATAGGCGAAATAGGCGCCGGCCGAGAGCACCCGCCAGTCATTCAACGGTGCCATCGCCGCACGGAAGAGCGCGGCGCGGTCGTTGATCTCGGCGCGATTGCGCTCGCGCCATTCGCGGATGCCGTCGATGCCCCAGGTCACAGCTGCCTGACCGGCGCGGACCGGGCTGATCTGGACGCAGTCGAGCACCTTGCCGATCTGCGCGATGACCGGCTCGCCGGCGGTGATGGCGCCGAGCCTCCAGCCCGGAACGGCATAGGCCTTGGAGAAGCTGTAGAGGCCGATCACGGAATCCCGCCAGTTGCTTGCGGCAAAGACTTCGTGTGGCCCGGCAACCGTTGCCGGCAGGAAATCACGATAGGTCTCATCGAGCACGAGCCAGATGCCACGCCGGGCGCAGAGCGCGGCAAAGGCCGCGATGGTTTCGGGCGGATAGACCGCCCCGGTCGGGTTGTTGGGCGTGACCAGCACGATCGCGCGGGTGCGGGCGTCGATCAGCGCCTCGGCCGTCGCGACATCCGGCACGAAGCCGGCCTCCGGCGCGCAGGGCAGGGGCCGGGCCTCGACGCCGAGCATGGTCAGCGTCATCTCGTGGTTGAAGTACCAAGGCGTCGGCAGCAGGACGTTGTCGCCGGCACGGCCGAGCGCCATCATCGTCACGACATAGGCTTGGTTGCAGCCCGAGGTGATGGCGACCTCGCCGGGCGTGAAAGAAGCGCCGTAAACCCGCGATATCTCGGCCGCATAGGCCTCGCGCAGGCTGGCGTCGCCGGTGATGCCGCCATAGCGCGTGGCGGCGGGGTCGGCGGCGGCTTCCGCGAGCTTGTCGAGCAGCTCCTGCGGCGGTGGCGAACCGGGCACCGCCTGCGAAAGATCGATCAGCGGGCCGAAGCGGCCGTCATAGGCTCGCGCCCAGCCCTGCGCCTCCGGGATCGGCGGCGTGCCGGTGTCGATGAGGTCGGGGTTGAGCGGGGCGTGGGTGGTCGTCGACATGGTTCGTCTGCTTTGCGGCGCGCATCGGTTTCCGTCAATCGCCTTGGAAGCGTCGCAGGTCCGGTCCATATCTGGAAGGCTTCCAGTTCAACCACGGGGCCGGCCCATGCAGGACGAGACCGAGGACGCGATCGCCGAGCTCCATGCGATGCTCCAGCGAGCCGACAGCATCGTCAGCTTCACCGGCGCGGGCATCTCGACGGAATCGGGCGTGCCGGATTTCCGTACGCCCGGCTCGCCCTGGATGGTCAACAAGCCGATCCCCTTCGAGGCCTTCGTAAAGAGCCCGGAGGCGCGGATCGAAGCCTGGCGCCGCAAGTTCGCGATGGACGACCATTATCGCGATGCGCGACCGAACATCGGTCACCAGGCGCTCGCGCGGCTGGTGACGGAGGGGCGTTCGCCCGCGATCGTCACCCAGAACATCGACGGGCTGCACCAGGCCTCGGGCGTGCCGGACGAGCAGGTGGTCGAACTGCACGGCAACGGCACCTACGCGACCTGTCTGAACTGCGGCTGGCGACACGAGCTCGACGCGATCCGCCCAGTCTTCGAGGCGACAGGAGAGCCGCCGAACTGCATCATGTGCGCCGCGCCGGTGAAGTCGGCGACGATCTCCTTCGGCCAGGCGATGCCGCAGGAGGCGATGATGCGTGCGCAGGCGCTGGCGCTGGAGTGCGACCTGTTCCTGGTCGTCGGTTCCTCGCTCGTCGTCTACCCGGCGGCGACGCTGCCGGTGATCGCCAGGCGGCAGGGGGCGAAGCTCGTCATCCTCAACCGCGAGCCGACCGAACTGGACGAGATCGCCGATCTGGTGGTGCGGGCCGAGATCGGGGCGGTGCTGGGGCGGTTGGCGGGATAGGTTTTTCTAGTGGTGCCATTGCCAACCATGCCGACTGATCTCAGCTACCCGCAGCAGACAGAGAGCCATTTTAGCCCACATCAGTCTTACGCGCTTCGAAGGTCTGACCGTCCCGATATCATTCAACGGTCTGCACGCCCGGTGCCTCAAGTGCGGCCCTAATGGCGCCTGCCGGCTCACCGCGCGCGATGAGTGCGGCTGCACGCTGCCCGTGACGCGCGAGGGCGTGCCGGCTCTTGTCCGTGGCAGAAAGCAGGACATGCTGCGGCTCGAATCCGGCCGCCTGCAACCGGCGCACATAGGTCAATTGGCTCGCATAGGGCACGATCCGATCCTCCCGATCCGTCAAGACGAAAATCAGCGGTTTGGGATCGGTGCGGATGCGGCTGAGATAGTCGATGGGATCATGAAGTGCCTGGATATTGGCGCTTTGAACCGTACGCCGCTTATCCCACTGCTCAGTGACCTCACGCACGGACAACAATGCCGATGACAGGACCACAGCCGACACATCGCGACGCCGGTTGAGCAGGGATGCGGCAATGTGGCCGCCGCCCGATTGGCCGGCCAGAATGAACGCCGAGACGCGATGGCGGCGTTTGATCGCATCGAGCGCGCGTTCCGTCAGCATCACCTCGCGCAGCTCGCGGCGCTGGTTGTGATCGCCCGATGAACCGTACATTCCGGGACGCGCCAGGAAAATTGCCGGCTGACCCGCCTGCTCCGACCAACGCGCCATGTCGCGCTTGATCGCGTCGGGAGAGCGCCGTTCATAGCCCGGCGACACAAAGCGAACGCCTGCTTTGGTCTTCAGCATGACGTCGCCGCTGAAATATACCAGAACCTTGGGATTATCGACCTCATTCAGGCCTTGCGCATACGAGCGCAAGCAGTCGCCCTTGCCGTCGACCTCGATCCAAAGACCGCCGGGGACGACTGCGCAATGGACGGGCGAACTAAAGGATCCGTGCAATGCCTCGTAAGGATCGAAGCGCTCGCTTGCGTGCGGTACTGCGAGCTCTCTCGGCGCAGTCGGGGCGATTGCCGACAACTCCATCCTTTGGGCCAAAGCCGCATGCGCCGGCCAGGTAGTCATAATAGCAATGACCAACCAGCGAAGCAGCCGTTGCATGATTCCAGCCTCACCTTCCAAGCGGCAGCGCGTTGCCGGCACTGTAAAGCATAGCGGGCGCGCAAATTGGATCGAGTGCCGCCAGCATGATCGCAGAAGYGCCGTTACCAAATCGCCCCCTTCCCGCGATGGTGATCGAACCGCGCCCCATCCGAAGCGCTGTCCTTGCCTTCTCGTCACTCCCGCGACGCCACAGCCAGCCTCACCGCCAGCGCCCCGAACACCGCGCCCATCAGCTTCTGCGGCAGGCGCGCGAGATGTGGGCGGGAGGCGAGCGCGCGGCCAAGCCGGCTCGCGGTCAGAATGACGAGGCCGTTGGTGACTAGGCCCATCGCGTTGAGGATCGTCGCGAGGACCATGACCTGTAGCGCGATGGAGCCGGCTTCCGGCTTCAGGAACTGCGGCAGCAGCGCCAGCATGAAGAGCGCCATCTTGGGGTTGAGCAGGTTGGTCCAGAGCCCCTGCAGGAATATCCTTCGCAAGGAGACAGCCGGCACACGGCCCGGCGCGAAGAGCAGCGCCTGCGAGCGCAGGGTCGTCCAGGCAAGATAGGCGAGATAGGCTGCACCCAGCCAGCGCAGCACGTCATAGGCCGTCGGTACGAGGATGAAGAGCTGCGACAGGCCGAACGCCGCGGCGAAGGCCTGCAGATAGCTGCCGACCGCAATGCCGGCATAGGTGAGGAAGCCGGCCGCCCGCCCCTGGCCGAGACTGCGCGACGCGATGAGCAGCATGTCCGGCCCCGGCGTTGCCGTGAGCACCGCCGCCGCAGCGGTGAAGAGCGCGAGCGTGGACAGGTCGAGCATGGGGCCTCGGCGGGATGTATCGGGCGCTGGCGGCAGGCTAGCACGCAGCCGGCGATTCGATCAGCGTTGCACGCGCAGCGGGCCGATGCGTTGATGTGGACGACCTGATGCGGGCTGTAGCCCGAAACCACAGCGGTGTTATCTTGATGGCGCGAATCAAGCGTTGCGCATGGGGGTGAGCGGTACATGTCCGACGAATTCGGTGAGAGCGGGCGGCCACCGATGGGTCCCATCCAATCACTCAATCGTGTCGTAAGGCTCGATGGGCCGAGCAGCCAAGCGGCGGAAATCGCCGTCGAGGTCGCCGGCTACGTCAAATGGTTCGACGTCTCAAAGGGCTACGGC
This sequence comes from Allobosea sp. P4_C6, assembly GCF_056402015.1. Classification (NCBI taxonomy): domain Bacteria; kingdom Pseudomonadati; phylum Pseudomonadota; class Alphaproteobacteria; order Hyphomicrobiales; family Alloboseaceae; genus Allobosea; species Allobosea sp. P4_C6. The sequence goes on along the minus strand of NZ_JBFUIF010000009.1, from coordinate 141,387 downwards.
TTCGTGGTTCCCGAGGCTGGCGGCACGGATATCCTGCTGCATGTCACGATCCTGAAGCGCGATGGATTCAACACCATAGCCGAGGGTGCTCGCATCGTGCTCGAAGTGATCGATAAGGCGCGGGGCCGCCAGGCCGTGCGCGTGCTCTCGATCGACACCTCGGCCGGGCGGCATCCTTCCGAAATGCCGATGGCCCGCACCAATGTCGCGGTGACGCCGACGAGCGGGCTCGAGCGCATGGTGGTGAAGTGGTTCAACCGGCTGCGCGGCTTCGGCTTCGTCTCGAAGGGTGAAGGCGCGCCGGACATCTTCGTCCATATGGAGACGCTGCGGCGCTACGGTCTCGTCGAGCTGATCCCGGGGCAGGCCGTGCTGGTGCGCTACGGGCCCGGCCCCAAGGGACTGATGGCAGCCGAGATCCGGTTGGAGCAGGGCGGCCCCGCTGCTTCGCATTGACGAACGGCTAAGCATAATCTCGCGATCGGACGTTTCGCCGGCCTGCTGGCGCCGATTTTTCGGCGATTAGGCGAAGTGGCGCCGTAGCTTTTACGGTTCCTCAATTGGCACGGCTATGATGGGGCCTCTTCGGAGGCCCTCATCATTTTCCTCGTCAGCGATCACGATGGCCGGCGCCAGTCGCTGCAGCGCACGCTCTCCCTCTGGGGATCGTGCCGGCCATGCGATCTGAGCGAACTCGCGGGCACGGGCTCTCAACCGGGCCGCCTGCTCGTCGCTGATCTCGATCTGTCGAGGCGGGAAACCATCGAAGCGGCGCGTCTTGCGCTTACACCCTATAGGCAGGCAGGAACGCCCTGCCTCTTCCTGTTGAGGGATATGTCGCCGCGCTGCCAGACGCAGGCGAATGCGCTTGGCGCGACGGCGATCCTGCCGGCCGAAACTCCGCGCGCCGTCCTGCTCGACAAGGTCGATGCGATGCTGGGTCCGGGCGCGGCGAACGCGCCCGCCGGGCTGCACCGCCGTTTCATCGCCGCCTCCGCTGCTCTCGGCGACCTGCTCGATTCCGCTGCGAGCGGCGGTCATTTGCCGGCCTCGGCGATCGACGACAGCGTCGAGGCCCTCAACCGGGCGGCCGAAGGCGGCGATCTCGACGCCTGGCTCGATCTCGTATGGCAGCATGACGATGCAACCTACCAGCATTGCCTGCTGGTCTCAGGCCTGGCTGCCGCCTTCGCACATCGCCTTGGCTTCGGCGAGGCCGACCGAAGGCTGATCACGGGCGCGGCGGTGCTGCACGATATCGGAAAGGCTCGGATCCCGCTGGATATCCTGCGCAAGCCGGGCAAGCTGAGCGCTGAAGAACACGAGATCATCCGGCAGCACCCGCGCATCGGGCACGAGATGCTGACGGCGCAGGGGGGATTTGCCCCGATGGTGCTGGCTGCGGTGCTCTCGCACCACGAATATCTCGACGGCACCGGCTATCCGCAGGGGCTGCGAGCGGATCAGATTCCCGACCCGGTGCGGATCATCACGATCTGCGACATCTATGCCGCCCTGATCGAGCGGCGACCCTACAGGGCTCCCAAACCTCCTGAAGAGGCCTATGCCATTCTGGTCGGGATGGCGGAGAAGCTCGATCTCGATCTGGTGCGGGTTTTCGGAGAGGTGATCGTGGCGGCCTCCGCAGCCCGGCTGGGCCGGCAGGCCGAAGCCACGACGGCTTCAGGCCGTCGAACCGGGACCGCCGCCTAGACGGCGAAGGAGGTTCCGCAGCCGCAGGAGCTCGTCGCGTTCGGGTTGGTGATGCGGAAGGACTGGCCGATCAGGTCGTCGACGAAGTCGATGGTGCAACCTTCGAGCAGATCGAGGGAAGTCTCGTCGATCAGCACAGTCGCGCCGTCGCGCTCGATGACGAGATCGTCCGGGGCCTGCTCGCGATCGACGTCGAAGATATACTGGAAGCCGGAGCAGCCGCCGCCGGCGACGCTGACGCGCAGCATCGAGCCCGGTGGCTCCTTGGCCATCACCGAGAGAATCCGCTTGGCGGCGTTCGCGGTCACCGCGATGCCGCGCGGTTTGACCGCAAGATCGGTCGACATGATCAGGCTCCTGGGGCAGATGCTCCTTGCACCCTGCTTGCCCGCAAAGGTAATGGCCCCGGAGCGCCTCTACAAGCACGGGGGCGCGACGGGGCAGCCATGCCGCATCCACAGAGCCCGCCTTCCGGCTTTTCTCCTGCGCCCGGCGCCGAACCCGGCGAGCGCTGGCGCGCGCCCTATGCCTGCCGCTCCACCACGAGCCGCGGGCGCCTCGTCGCCGAGCCGGCTTCCGCGACGCGCGGCGAGTTCCAGCGCGACCGCGACCGCATCATCCACTCGACCGCCTTCCGGCGGCTGAAGCACAAGACGCAGGTCTTCGTCTCGCATGAGGGCGACCATTACCGCACGCGCCTGACCCATACGATCGAGGTGGCGCAGATCGCCCGTGCGCTCGCCCGCGCGCTCGGCCTCGACGAGGATCTGGCCGAGGCGCTGGCGCTGGCGCACGACCTCGGCCACACGCCCTTCGGCCATACCGGCGAGGATGCGCTGGAAGAGTGCATGGCCGGCTTCGGCGGGTTCGACCATAACGCGCAGACGCTGCGGATCGTGACGCGGCTGGAGCGGCGCTATGCCGATTTCGACGGGCTCAACCTGAGCTGGGAGACGCTGGAAGGGCTGGTCAAGCATAACGGTCCGCTGCTCGATGCCCATGGGCAGCCGACCGCGCGCTATGCGAAGGCCGGCATCCCGGTCGCGATTGTCGAGTATCAGCAGCGCCAGGATCTCTGGCTCGACAGCTATGCCTCGGCGGAGGCGCAGGCGGCCGCGCTGGCCGATGACATCGCCTATAACGCGCACGACATCGATGACGGCCTGCGGGCCGGGCTGTTCGGCCATGCCGAACTGCGGGCCGTGCCGTTCCTGGCGGATCTGCTGGACGAGATCGAGCGGCTGCATCCGGGGCTGGAGCGGGCGCGTGCCACCAACGAACTGGTCCGGAGGGTCATCACGCGCTTTGTCGAAGACGTGATCGGTGAATCGCAAAAGCGCCTGACGGTGCTGGCGCCTGTGGATGCCGACGCGATACGGCGGGCTGACGGGCCGGTCGTCGCCTTCTCGCCGGCGATCGAAGCCGCCGACCGCGACATCAAGGGCTTCCTCTATCCCAATATGTACCGCCACCCGCGCATCGCGCCGATCCGCACGCAGGCCGCGCAGGTGGTGCGGGACCTGTTCGCGCGCTTCAGCGCCGACCCTGACGCGATGCCGGCGGAATGGGCGGCAGGCTGCGACCCCCTCGACGAGCACCGTCGCGCGCGGCGGATCGCCGACTATATCGCCGGCATGACCGACTGGTACGCGCTGGACGAGCACCGGCGCCTGTTTGACGCCACCCCCTCGCTGCGATAGGGCCGGGCGGCTTTCCTTCCGCAACCGTGGCCGCAATGAACCTGTTCGAGATCTATTCCGCCCGTCTTCACGCCGCGCTTTCGGCTCTGGCCGAACGAGGCGCGATCCCGGCCGGCCTCAATCTCGCACGCGTCGTGGTCGAGCCGACCAAGGACACGGCCCATGGTGACCTCGCCACCAATGCGGCGATGGTGCTGGCCAAGGATGCCGGCACGAACCCGCGCGCACTGGCGACGCTGCTGGTCGAGGAGCTTGCGAAGGACCCGGAGATCACCAAGGCCGAGATCGCCGGCCCCGGTTTTATCAACCTGACGCTGCAGCCTGCGGTGTTCACGGCGGTGCTCAAGACAGCGATCGAAGCGGGGCTGGATTACGGCCGCGGCACGCCGAAGCCCGAGCCCAGGGTCAATGTCGAGTACGTCTCGGCCAACCCGACCGGGCCGATGCATGTCGGCCATGGCCGCGGCGCGGTGTTCGGCGATGCGTTGGCGAGCCTGCTCGCCTTCGCCGGGCATGACGTCACCCGCGAATACTACATCAACGATGCCGGCGCGCAGGTCGACGTGCTCGCCCGCTCCGCCTTCCTGCGCTACCGCGAGGCTCTGGGCGAGGATATCGGCGCCATTCCGGAAGGGCTGTATCCGGGCGATTATCTGAAGTCGGTCGGCGAGGCGCTGGCCAAGGCGCATGGCCCGGCGCTGAAGGACAAGCCGGAGGCCGAGTGGCTGACGCTGGTCCGCAAGGCCGCCATCGACGGAATGATGGCGATGATCCGCGACGATCTCGCGGCGCTCGGTGTCGTCCACGAGATCTTCTTCTCGGAGCGCTCCCTGCAGAAGATCGACGGCAACAAGGATGCGGTCGCCGAGACGATCGAGGACCTGCGCTCGCGCGACCTCGTGTATGAGGGCCGCCTGCCGCCGCCGAAGGGCCAGAAGGACGAGGATTGGGAAGATCGCGAGCAGACGCTGTTCCGCGCCACCGCGTTCGGCGACGATGTCGACCGGCCGCTGCTGAAGTCCGACGGCAGCTACACCTATTTCGCCAACGACATCGCCTATCACCGCTCCAAGTTCGTCCGCGGCTTCCCCGAGATGATCGACGTCTGGGGCGCCGACCATGGCGGCTACGTCAAGCGCATGCAGGCGGCTGTGAAGGCAGTGACCAACGGGCAGGGTGCGCTCGACGTCAAGCTCTGCCAGCTCGTGCGGCTGCTGCGCAATGGCGAGCAGGTGCGCATGTCCAAGCGCTCCGGCGATTTCGTGACGCTGCGCGAAGTCATCGACGAGGTCGGTCGCGATGCGGTGCGCTTCATGATGATCTTCCGCAAGAACGACGCGACCTTGGACTTCGATCTTGCGAAGGTGGTCGAGCAGTCGAAGGACAACCCGGTCTTCTACGTCCAGTATGCGCATGCGCGCTGCGCCTCGATCTTCCGGCAGGCGCGCGAGGTCTATCCCGATCTCGACGTTACGCCGGAGGCCCTGGCGCAGGCCGACCTCTCGATCCTGACCGACGAGGCCGAGGTCGGCATCGTCAAGTCGCTCGCGGCCTATCCGCGAATCATCGAAGCCGCTGCGGCGGCACATGAGCCGCACCGCGTGGCATTCTTCGTGCACGAACTGGCGAGCGCTTTCCACTCCTTGTGGAACAAGGGCAAAGACTCGCCGCAATTACGGTTCGTTAATCAAACTGATCGAAAGTCGACCTTGGCAAGATTGGCGTTTGTGCATGCAGTGCGCAGCGTCCTTGCTTCCGGTCTGGCTGTCGCCGGAGTTGCGGCGCCGGAAGAGATGCGCTGACGGACGCTTTCCGGCGGCGCGCACAAGGTCAGGTTGACCGCGCGGGTTATCGCTTTCTCCGTAGGGGAGGCGGCTTGTGCTGGAATGGATCGTACCATGAGTGAGCCCGCTAGGAATCGTTTCGCGCTCGATCTCGAAGATCTTGAGCGCCAGCTTCGTGGAGCCGGGCAGGCGCCGCGTCCCGGCCAGTCGCCCGATCCGCTGGCGGAGCTGACCCGCATCGTCGGCCAGGACGATCCGCTGAAGGACATCTTCGCCGAGCGCCGCGCGCAAGCACCGCGTCCGGCGATGCGTCACGAGCCGAGCTTCGAGGTCGTGCCGCAGGCGCCGGCCCCGGACGTCCCCGAGCCGGCAGCTCCGCCGGCCGAACTGCGCGGCGCGCTCGACGAGTTCGAGGCTTTGCTGCGCCGCACGGAGCCGAAGCGCCCCGAGGCCGCTCCAGCGGTGCAGCAGCAAGCCTACATCGCGCCGCAGTACGATGATTACGATCAGCCCGAGCCCGTGCCTTATGCGCGGCCGGTGCCGATGCAGGGCGCTGCTCCGGTCCGCGACCTCGACGAGGAGGCCCGGGCGCATGCGATGCCGGCCGCCTATGACGATGAGCCTGTCCATCATCAGTATGCGCAGGCCCAGTACGGCGCCCCGGTCCATGAATATGCCGAGGACGACCTGCCGGACCTGGAGCCGCGCCGCTCGCGCAAGGGGCTCTGGGCTGCTGCGGCCGTCATCGCCGTCGGCCTCATCGGTGTCGGCGCGACCTTCGCGTTGCGCGGCGGCGGTTCCGCGGCCAACAACGGCCAGCCGCCGGTGATCGCGGCCGATCGCGGCCCGGTCAAGGTCGAGCCGGCCAATCCCGGCGGAGCCGAGATCCCCAACCAGAACAAGCAGATCTACGAGCGCAGTGCCGAGGCCCCGCAGGGCCAGAGCAAGATGGTCAACAACGAGGAGCAGCCGGTCGACGTCCAGCAGGCTGCCCGCTCGATGCCGCCCCGCGTCGTCATGCCGGGGCCCGGCTCCGCCCTGGCGGCTGCCCCGACTGCACCCGATCGCAGCATCACGCCGGCCGAGCCCGGCCTGACCCCGATGCCGCCGGTTCCGGGGCTCGGCGAGCCGCGCAGGGTCCGCACGGTCGCGATCCGCCCCGACGGCACGCCGGCCGGGAACCCCGTGGCGGTCGACCAACCGATCGCGACCGGCTCGGCGCCGACCCGTTCGATCGGCAACGCGCCTTCGAGCACGCTGCCCGCGGCACAGCGCCCGACCACGGCGGCAGCACCCGCCGCTCCGGCCGCCCCCAAGGTCCAGGAGCGCGCGACGACACCGCCGGCCGCGACGACGCCGGCCGCTCCGCTGCGGCTCGCCAGCGCGGCTCCGGCACCTGCCGCTGCCCCGCCGGCTCCGGCGACGGCGACCGTCCGGGCCGGCACGGGCGACTTCGTGGTCCAACTCGGCGCGCCGGGCAGCGAGTCCGAAGCGCGTGCGACCTTTGCTGCGCTCCAGCGCAAATATCCGCAGCAGCTGGGCGGGCAGGCGCCGATCGTTCGCAAGACCGATCTGGCTGGCGGCAAGACCGTCTATCGCCTGCGCGTCGGCCCTTATTCCCGCGAGGATGCCTCCTCGATGTGCACGGCGCTGCAGGCTGCCGGCGGACAGTGCTTCATCGCGAAGAACTGACGCCGCGCGAAACGACTTGGAAAAAGGGCGGCGGCATCCGGCAGGGTGCCGCCGTTCTGCTTTGAATCCGACGCATGGCACGATGCGGGGCCGTGCTTGTTTCGCCGGCCGGCCCATGCGAGTAGCCTCCCAACAACAGAAGCCGCTCCGCTCGTCGGGCGCTCGTCTTTAAAGCTGGAGGTTACCCATGGATCGCCGTCGTTTCGTCAAGGTCGCGGGCGCCGGCGTGGCCGGCAGCGCGGCCATCGCCGCTCCCGCTATCGCCCAGTCACAGCCCAAGGTCTCCTGGCGCCTGACCTCGAGCTATCCGAAGAGCCTCGACACGCTTTACGGCATCTCGACCCATGTCGCGAAGCGCGTGGCCGAAGCCACCGACAACAATTTCCAGATCCAGGTTTTCGCGCCGGGCGAGATCGTGCCAGCGCTGCAGGCGCTCGATGCCGTGCAGAACGGCACCGTAGAGTGCAGCCACACGCTCGCGAGCTTCTATATCGGCAAGGACCCGGCCTTCGCTTTCGAGACCTCGCTGCCCTTCGGCTTCAACGCCCGCCAGCAGAACGCCTGGCTCTATCAGGGCGGCGGCCTCGAACTCTGCCGCGCCTTCATGAAGGGCTACAACGTCTACACCATCCCGTCGGGCAACACCGGCGCGCAGATGGGCGGCTGGTTCCGCAAGGAGATCAAGTCGCTGGAGGATTTGAAGGGCCTGAAGTTCCGCATCGCCGGCCTCGGCGGGCGGATCATGGCGCGCCTCGGCGTCGTGCCGCAGACCATCGGCGGCGCCGACATCTACCCGGCGCTTGAGCGCGGCACGCTCGATGCCGTCGAGTTCTCCGGCCCCTATGACGACGAGAAGCTCGGCTTCGTGAAGGTCGCGAAGTATTACTACTATCCGGGCTTCTGGGAGGGGAACGCCAATGTCAGCTTCCTCGCCAACCAGGACAAGTGGAACGAGCTGCCCGCATCCTACAGGGCGATCGTCGAAGCGGCCTGCGCCGAGGCCAACGCGCTCTGCCTCGCGAAATACGACCATCACAATCCCGATGCGCTGATTCGCCTGGCCGGCACCGGCGCCGAGCTGCGGCCCTTCCCGCAGGAGGTGATGGCGGCGGCGTTCAAGGAAGCCTATGCGATGTATGGCGAGCTCGCGGCCAGCAACCCGAACTTCAAGACCTTCTACGATTCCTTCCTGCCGTACTGGAAGAAGGAGCAGCTCTGGTTCCGCATCGCCGAGCTGCCGTTCGACGCGTTCAACGCGCAGAACTACCAGCAGGTGAAGTGAGGGCGCGCTTCCGTCCCATCACATGTCGTCCCGGGCGACCGCAGGTCGACCCGGGTTTCATGCCTGAACTTTCGTCGGGAGCGCTCCGGCATGGATCCCGGATCGGCGCCGCCGAAGGCGGCTTGTCCGGGATGACGGGGATGATGCGAAGGCCGTGCTCGACCGCGCCATTGCCTTGCGACGCATCGACGTTATCCGAAAACCGCATTCCCCTTTTCGGGCCGATGCCCTAACCCGGTGCCATGACCTCGCGCGCCTTCATCGCCGGCTGTCTCGGCACGAGCCTCACCCCGGATGAGCGGGCCTTCTTCCGCGACGCCCGGCCCTGGGGCTTCATCCTGTTCAGGCGCAACACGCAGACGCCCGAGCAAGTCGCGGCGCTGACGGCGGAAATGCGCGAGACCGTGGGCTGGCACGCCCCGATCCTGATCGACCAGGAGGGCGGGCGCGTGCAGCGCATGGCACCGCCGAACTGGCCGAAATACCCGCCGGCGCGCGCCTTCCTCGCCATCAACGACCCCATCCGCCAGCGTGAGATCGTCCGGCTCTCGGCGCGCCTGATGGCGCACGACCTGAAAAGCGTCGGCATCGATGTCGACTGCCTGCCGGTGCTCGACGTGCCGGTCGCCGGCAGCCACGATGTGATCGGCGACCGCGCCTATGCCCATGACCCCGACCAGGTCGCTCGGCTAGGCCGGGCGGCTGCGGAGGGGCTGATCGCCGGCGGCGTGCTGCCGGTCGTCAAGCACATGCCCGGCCATGGCCGGGCGCGGGCCGACAGCCACCACGACCTGCCGGTCGTCGATGCGACGCTCGACGAACTCAGGGCGCATGATTTCCGCCCGTTCCGGCACCTCGCCGACATGCCGCTCGCGATGACGGCGCATGTGGTGTTCACGGCGCTCGACCCGAAGCATGCGGCCACGGTTTCGCGGACAATCGTGCGCGAGATCATGCGCGGCGAGATCGGCTTCGACGGGCTGATCATGACCGACGACATCTCGATGAAGGCGCTTTCAGGCTCGTTCGAGGCCAAGGCCCGAGCCGCCATCCGCGCCGGCGTCGACGTGGTCCTGCACTGCCACGGCATCATGGACGAGATGGTCGCGATCGCGGGCGCCGTCCCGGAGATGACCGGGGCACGGGCGCGCCGCGCCGCAGCCGCGCTCGGGCGCATCCGGCACGAGCCGGAGCCGGTCGACCTGGCGGCCGCGCGTGCGGAGCTGGTCAGCGCCCTTGCGCTGGACGCCTGAACGGCGGAACCTGCATCCTCGGGGATGACAGGCGGGGCAGGGCCTCAGATGACGGCCGAATTGCCATTCGAGGAGGATAACGGCCGGCGCGCGGGCGAGCCCTCGCTCGTCGTCGATGTCGATGGCTATGAAGGGCCGCTCGATCTGCTGCTCGATCTCGCACGGCGCCAGAAGGTCGACCTCCATCGCATCTCGATCCTGGCGCTAGCGGAGCAGTACCTCGCCTTCGTCGAGGAGGCGCGGGCGCTGAGGCTCGAACTCGCGGCCGACTATCTCGTGATGGCGGCCTGGCTCGCCTATCTGAAGTCGCGTCTGCTGCTGCCGGAGCCGCCGAAGGGCGAGGAACCGAGCGCGGCGGACCTCGCGACCGCGCTGGCGCTGCGCCTGCGCCGGCTGGAGGCGATCCGCGCCGCCGCCCGCAAGCTCGCCGCGCGCGAGCGGCTGGGGCAGGACGTGTTCGCCCGCGGCGCGCCCGAGGACATCGTTGCGGGCGCGCGGCCGGTTTGGGAGGCCGAGCTCTACGATCTGCTCGCGGCCTATGCACAGCAGCGTCAGAAGCGGGTGCAGGGGCATATCTCGGTCGGCCATCGCGTCGTCTGGTCGCTGGTCGAGGCGCGTGAGGCGCTGCAGCGCCTGATCGGCGAGGCCGGGGACTGGACCGAGCTCGACGGCTATCTGACGCATTACATGGCGGCGCAGGGCCTGCCGGTGCGGGAGATGCGGGCGACGGTGCGCGCCTCGGCCCTGTCGGCGATGCTCGAAATGGTCAGGGAAAGGGTGCTCGACCTGCGGCAGGACGAGGCCTTCGCGCCGATCCAGGTGCGCCGCCGCTCGGAGCGGCCGGCGATCCTGCCTTTCGCCGGCCGGGATGCGTCATGACGCGTGCGACGGCCGAGACCATCGAGGAGGAGGATGGCGGCGGGGCGGAGGCTTTCGCCCAGGCGCTGCGCATCGTCGAGGCGCTGCTCTTCGCCTCGGCATTGCCATTGTCGGCGGAAGTGCTGGCCCGATCGGTCCCGGCCGGCATCGTGGTCGAGCAGGTGATGGCCCGGCTCGCGGAGGCCTATGCCACGCGCGGCGTCAATCTGCGGCAGGTCGCGGGCGGCTGGGCCTTCCGTACGGCGCCGGACCTCGGCTACCTGCTCGCGGCCGAGGCCGAGCCGCCACGCAGACTCTCCCGCGCCGCGCTCGAGGTGCTCTCGATCATCGCCTATCATCAGCCGGTGACACGCGCCGAGATCGAGGAGATACGGGGCGTGGCCACCGCCAAGGGCACGCTCGACATCCTGCTGGAAGCCGGCTGGGTGCGTCTGCGCGGGCGCCGCCGTTCGCCGGGGCGCCCGGTCACCTACGGCACGACGCCGGGCTTCCTCGACCATTTCGGGCTGGATCGCATCGACGATCTGCCGGGGCTTGAGGAGTTGAAGGGCACGGGCTTCATCGAGGGCCAGCTGACGCGGGACCTCACCGTGCCCGTGCCGGACGATGATCCTGGCTTGCGCGACGACGAGGACCCGCTCGGCGATCTGTTCAGCCCGCTTGACGATGGCGAGGGCGGACCGCAACAGGACGGTTGAGCAAGCGCGGAGAGCTTTCCGCATTGGCCGTCATCCCGGACAGCGGCGAAGCCCCGCCGATTCGGGGTTACCGCAGGACTCCGGAGCTCAGCGATGGATCCCGGATCTCCGCTTCGCTGTGTCCGGGATGACGGCGCGGTTTGTGAAAGGTGGGACAGGGATTGGCGCGCAGCGACATCAAAGCGGGATGGCTCGGCTGGGGCCGGCGCGGAACGGCCGGTGCGGCGATTCCGATGGCACTCGGCTTCGAGGGCGTGACGCAGCGCTTCGGCGCGGTGACGGCGCTCTCCGATGTCTCGCTTGCCGTCAAACCCGGTGAGATCGTCGCGCTGCTCGGCCAGTCGGGCTGCGGCAAGACGACGCTGCTGAGGCTTGCAGCCGGTGTCGAACGGCCGAGCGCGGGAAGGGTGCTGCTGGAGGGGCGGGACGTTTCGGCGCCCGCGAATTTCGTCGAGCCGGAGCATCGCGGCGTCGGCTTCGTCTTTCAGGACTATGCGCTGTTCCCGCATCTGACAGTGGGCGAGAATGTCCGCTTCGGCCTCCGCGGCCAGGGCACTGCGGCGGCGGAGGCCACGGCCCTGAGGGCGCTCGAGCGCGTCGGACTCGCCGATTTCTACGGGGCCTATCCGCATATGCTGTCCGGCGGCGAGCAGCAGCGCGTGGCGCTGGCGCGCGCCATCGCGCCGCGGCCGGGCGTGCTGCTGATGGACGAGCCCTTCTCCAATCTCGACCGGCGCCTGCGCGACGTGGTGCGCGACGAGACCGCGGCGCTGCTGGAGGAAACCGGCGCCACCTCGATCATCGTGACGCATGATCCCGAGGATGCGATGCGCATTGCCGACCGGATCGTGCTGATGCGGGCCGGGCGCATCGTCCAGGTCGGCACGGGCGAGGAGCTCTACCGGAGGCCCGGCAGCCTCTTTGCCGCCCGATTTTTCTGCGATTTTACCGAAATCGAGGGCCGCGTTTCCGGCGGGGCGGTCGATACGGCGTTCGGCCGCTTTGCGGCGCCCGGGCTGGCTGATGGCGAGGAGGCGATCGTCTGCATCCGGCCGCACCGGGTCCGGATCGTGCCGAAGGGCTATTATCTGCCGGGCCGGCTGGTGGCGCGGCGCTTCCTCGGCGAGGTCGATCACCTGCTGGTTGCGATCGAAGGCTTCGACCGGGCACTTTCGGTGCGCGCGCCGCTGTCGGACGAGATCGAGGTGGGCGACGAGGTCGGGGTCGAGATTCCGTCGGACGAAGTCCTTGTGTTTCCCGCGGCGGATCAATAGGTTCCGCCGCCGAGCAATCGACCGGGTCAGGACTTGGTTGGGGACGGCCCCCGGTCGGAGCAATTTCGGAGGAGTTCGCCATGGGTGGCGTGAGCATTTGGCATTGGATCGTCGTCGGCGTCATCGTGATGCTGCTCTTCGGGCGCGGCAAGGTGTCCGAGCTGATGGGCGATGTCGCCAAGGGCATCAAATCGTTCAAGAAGGGCATGGCGGAGGATGACGAGCCGGCGCCGAGCGCGACCAATGTCGATCCCAAGGTGATCGACCACACGCAGGCCAGCAACGCGGCCGCGCAGACTCAGGCGAAGGCCGAGAACAAGGCCTGATGCCGCTGCGCTGCAACGGCGTAGCCTGAGAGGACGAGCCGTCGATGTTCGACATCGCCTGGAGCGAAATGGTGCTGATCGGCGCAGTCGCGCTCGTCGTGATCGGCCCCAAGGATCTGCCCAAAGCCCTGCGCACGGTCGGCCAGACGATCGGCCGGGTCCGGCGCATGGCGTCGGAGTTCCAGGGGCAGTTCAACGAGGCGATGCGCGAGGCCGAGCTCGCCGATCTGAAGAAGCAGGTCGAGGATGTCGGCGGATCTGTGTCGAGCGCGCTGAACAACGACTTCAAGCCGATCGATCCGATCAAGGATTTCGAGGCTTCGAAAACCGATGCCGCGAAGCCGGACGATGCCGCCCTGAAGGAGGCCGAGGCCAAGCTCGCTTCGCTGCCCCCGCCGGGTCCGCTGCCGCCGGTCGAGATTGCCCCGGAAACGCAGAAGCCGAAGCGGGCGCGCAAGGCCAAGGTGGAGGCTGCGCCTGTCGCTGAGGAGCTACCCGCGCCTGCTCCCGTGGTCGAGCCCGCTCCTGCCCAGCCGGTTGCCGCCAAGCCGATTGTCGCCAAGCCTGCCCGCACCCGTTCCGCCAAGGCCTCCGCGCCGGTCGAAAGCTCCGTCGCTGCCGAGCCGGTCAAGGTGGCCAAGCCGGCGCGCAAGCCCAAGGCCGCGAGCGCTGTTGTGGCGCCGGCTGAGCCTGTCGTCGAGGCCGCCAAGCCTGCCCGCAAGCGCAAGACCGCCAAGGGCGAGGAGACTTCTGCATGAGCGTCGCCAATCCTCGCGATGGCGAAGACGAGATCGAGGCCTCGCGCGCACCGCTCATCGAGCATTTGATCGAGCTGCGCTCGCGGCTGATCAAGTCGCTGATTGCTTTCCTGATCATGTTCTTCATCTGCTTCGGCTTCTCGACGCAGATCTACAACATCCTCGTGCTGCCCTATGTCTGGGCCGCCGGCAGCGCCGCCAACGCGCAGCTGATCTATACCGGCCCGCTCGAGCTGCTCTTCACGCACATCAAGGTCGCGGCCTTCGGTGCCGGTTTCTTCGCCTTCCCGGTGATCGCGACGCAGGTCTACAAATTCGTGGCGCCCGGCCTCTACAAGAACGAGAAATCGGCCTTCGCGCCCTATCTCGTGGCGACGCCGGTGTTCTTCACGCTCGGTGCGGCGCTGGTGTTCTTCTTCGCCATGCCGGTGCTGATGAAGTTCTCGCTCGGCATGCAGCAGGCCGCGACCGAGACGCAGGCCGGCATCGCCCTCCTGCCGAAGGTCAGCGAATATCTTTCGCTGATCATGACGCTGATCTTCGCCTTCGGCGTCGCCTTCCAGCTGCCGGTGATCCTGACGCTGCTGGGGCAGGCGGGCATCATCGATTCGCAGTTCCTCAAGGACAAGCGGCGCTACGCCATCGTCTTCGTCTTCGTCGTGGCGGCGGTGCTGACCCCGCCGGACGTGATCTCGCAGCTCATGCTGGCCGTGCCGATGCTGCTGCTCTACGAGCTTTCGATCTTCTCGGTGCGCCGGGTGGAGAAGAAGAGCGCGGCGGTGAAGGCCGAAGACGAGGCAGCGGAATAGGGCGCTCTTGTCATGCTCGCCCTCGTGGCGAGCATCCATGTCTTGAGCGCTGCTCGTCAGCGACGAATACGTGGATGGTCGGGACAAGCCCGACCATGACGGGAGAACCGTACGCAACGCCGACGAGAGTGGTTCCCTCGCGCGTCGTCCCGGTCTAGAGCATCCTGCGCTGTATTCCGCAGCGATGCATGGCCGGACGACGATGTACGACATCAGATGGATTCGCGAGAACGCTGCGGCGTTCGATGGAGGCTTGACGCGACGGGGCCTGGAGCCGCTGTCGTCGTCGCTGCTCGCGCTCGACGATGTCCGCCGCTCGGCCATCGCGAAGGCTCAAGGCGTGCAGGAACGCCGCAACGCGCTCTCCAAGGAGATCGGCAAGGCGATGGGCGCGAAGGATGTCGCGCTCGCCGACCAGCTCAAGGCCGAGGTCGCGGCGCTCAAGGAAGAGCAGCCGGCACTCGAAGCCGAGGAGAAGGCAGCCAAGGAGGCGCTCGACGAGACGCTCGCGGCGATTCCGAATGTGCCTTTCGACGATGTGCCGGATGGTGCCGACGAGCACGGCAACGTCRTGTCGCATGTCCATGGCGTGAAGCCGGAGGAGCGCGGGCTGCTCAGGGGCATCAACGATCCCAAGCAGCATTTCGAGCTCGGCGAAGCGCTCGGCCAGATGGATTTCGAGAAGGCGGCGAAGCTTTCCGGCTCGCGCTTCGTGGTGCTGCAGAACCAGATCGCGCGGCTCTCGCGCGCGATCGGGCAGTTCATGCTGGATGTGCACACCGAGGAGCACGGCTATACCGAGGTGAATCCGCCGCTGCTCGTCCGTGACGATGCCATGTTCGGCACGGCGCAACTGCCGAAGTTTCGCGAGGACCAGTTCCGCGCCGGTGATGAGCATTGGCTGATCCCGACCGCCGAGGTGCCGCTGACCAATCTGGCAAGGGAATCAATCCTTTCGGAGGAAGAGCTGCCGCTTCGATTCACCGCGCTCACACCCTGCTTCCGGTCGGAAGCAGGTTCGGCCGGCCGCGATACGCGCGGCATGCTGCGCCAGCACCAGTTCGAGAAGGTCGAGCTCGTCTCGATCACGGCGCCGGAGAAGTCGCGGGAGGAGCATGAGCGCATGCTCGCCTGTGCCGAGGCGGTGCTGAAGAAGCTCGACCTGCATTATCGCGTGATGACGCTGTGCACCGGCGATATGGGCTTCGCCTCGCAGAAGACCTGGGACATCGAGGCCTGGCTGCCCGGGCAGAAGACCTATCGCGAGATCTCGTCCTGCTCGGTCTGCGGCGATTTCCAGGCGCGGCGGATGAATGCCCGCTACAAGACCAAGGACGGCAAGGGGCCGTTCTTCGTGCACACCCTCAACGGTTCGGGCACGGCGGTTGGCCGCGCGCTGATCGCGGTGATGGAGAATTACCAGAACGCCGACGGCTCGATCACCGTGCCCGACGTGCTGGTGCCTTATATGCGCGGCGTGACGAAGATCGAGAAGGCTGCCTGATATGCGTATCCTTGTGACCAACGACGACGGCATTCATGCCGAAGGCCTCGAGGTGCTGGAGCGGATCGCGCGCCAGCTCTCGGATGACGTCTGGGTCGTGGCGCCGGAAAGCGACCAGTCCGGCGTTGCGCATTCGCTGTCGCTGTCGAACCCGCTCAGGCTGCGCCAGATCAGCGACAGGCGCTTCGCCGTGGCGGGCACGCCGACCGATTGCGTCATCATGGCCGCGCGCTCGATCCTGGCCGAGGCGAAGCCCGATCTCGTGCTCTCGGGCGTCAACCGCGGCTCGAACGTCGCCGAGGACGTGACCTATTCCGGCACGATCGCTGCGGCGATGGAGGGCACTCTGCTCGGCATTCCCTCGATTGCGATCAGCCAGGCCTATATGCCGGGCAATCGCGACGTGATCCATTGGGACTGCGCCGAGCACCACGCGCCCGGCATCATCCGCCGGCTGCTGGAGGAAGGCATTCCGGAGGACGTGCTCTTCAACCTGAACTTCCCGAATGTCGGGCCGGGCGAAGTGAAGGGCGTCTCCGTCACGGTGCAGGGCCGGCGCGACCAGGAACTGGTCAAGCTCGAACCCCGCAAGGACGGGCGCGGCAATCCCTATTACTGGATCGCCTTCCAGCGCTCCCGCAAGGAGCCGGCGAACGGCACCGACCTGCGCGCCATGGCCGAGAACCGCATCTCGATCACTCCGCTCGAACTCGACCTGACGCATGAGCCGACGCTGACGCGCTTCGCTCAAGTCTTCGCCTGAGAGGCGGCGGGGAGGGGACATGAGCGAAGAGGCGCCGGCCAGCGAGGGCGAGCGCACCGTTGCCTTCCTGCTGTCGCTCAGGGCGCGGGGCGTGCGCGATCTGCCCCTGCTGCGCGCGATGGAGCGGGTGCCGCGCGATCGTTTCGCCCCCGCGCGCTTCGCCGATCTGGCGCGCGAGGACGTTTCGGTGCCGCTGCCCTGCGGACAGACGATGACGGCGCCCTACACCGTCGCGAATCTGCTCGGCGCGCTCGACATGCAGACGGGCGCGCGCGTCCTCGAAGTCGGCACCGGCTCCGGCTATGTCTCGGCGCTGCTCGCGGCACTGGGCGGCGAGGTGGTTTCGCTGGAACGCTATCGCTCGCTCGCGCTTGCCGCGCATGAGCGCGTCAGTGCGAGCGGCTTCGGCAAGATGATCGATCTGCGCCATGCCGACGGCTTCCAGCCCGACCGCACGCTCGGCCGCTTCGACCGCATCCTCGTCAACGGCGTTACCCATGCGGTGCCGGAGGCGCTGCTGATGCGGCTGTCCAATGGCGGGCGGCTCGTCGGCGCCTTGCGCATCGAGGGCGTGGCGCGGCGCGTCGTGGTCACGCGGCTCGATGACGGGCAATTCGACCACGCGACCGGGCCGGTTCTGCGCCTGCCGCCGCTGACGCCGGGGATTTCCCGCGCGCTTTGAGGTTCTGCCGGGCAACCGAGCTGCCTTGCAGGAGCATGATGGGCGCCGGTGGCTTCCGCCGGAAAATCCAAAAAAGTGAAGACGGCTTCGCGAGCGAAACGCTTTCGTAACCTCAACGGGACTTTAATGGCTCCCATCGAGTTGCGTCGTTCGCGAGTACTCTGTTCATGCGTAGCCAAGCCGAATCGATCAATCATCGCGCATTCCGCCGCCTGTCGACGGTCTGCCTGCTTGCCGTCGGTGTCAGCGCCTGTTCCTCGGACACGATGCGCTTCACCGAAACCCCCTTCGACAATCCGTTCAGGACGGCGCAGGCGCCTGCTCCGGCACGCGACCCGGCGACCACCGGCTCGATCGGCCGGTCCGCCAGCGCGCCGCTGCAGCCGGTCGCGTCTTCGCCGGTCGTGAGGGCGCAGCCCCTGCCGCCCCCGCAATCGGCCGTCGCGCTGAGCGCCGCGCCGCCGCAGGCAGTCTCCGGCAGCGCTGCCGGCTGGTCGGCGCAGGGCGGTACGCCGATCGTGCTCGCCCAGGGCGAAAGCCTCGACATGATCTCGTCGCGCTACGGCGTGCCCCGTGCGGCGATCATGTCCGCAAACGGGCTCAGCAGCGCCAATGTCACGCCCGGCACCCGCATCATGATCCCGGTCTACAATGCCGGCGGTGGCTCGGCTTCGGCTGCGCCTTCCGCGCCGGCTCCCCAGGTTGCGCAGGCTCCGGCCACGTCGCAGCGCTTCGTCGCCGGGCCGGCCCCGTCCCGCCAGCCCGCTCCGGCCGTCGATCCGAAGGCTCAGGCCAAGGCCGCTGCCGAGGCGAAGGCCGCTGCCGCCACTGAGGCCAAGACCAAGGCGGCCGCCGATGCCCAGGCGATGCGCGAATCGCGTGCCCGTTTCGCTGCCGAGGCGAAGGCCAAGGCCGACGCCCGCAAGGCCAGCCCTGCGGTGCCCGCCACCAAGCCCGTCGCCGAGGCAAAGCCTGCTCCCGTCCAGCAGCCGGTGAAGACCGCTGCGCCTGCGCCGGTTAAGCCGACCGTGGTGGCGAGCGCGCCTGCCACCGAGCCGAAGCCGGCCGCGATCCCGCGGGCGGAGCCTGTGGCCGAGCCCAAGACCACCGCCAGCCTGCCGAAGCAGGAAGAGGAGGCGGGTTCCTCCGCCGACAAGGCGGATTTCCGCTGGCCGGCGCGCGGCCGCGTGATCTCGGGCTATACCAAGGGCGGCAATGAGGGCATCAACATCGCGGTTCCCGAGGGCACGCCGGTCAAGGCGGCCGAGGGCGGCACCGTCGCCTATGCCGGCAGCGAGCTGAAGGGCTACGGCAACCTCGTGCTGATCCGCCACCCGAACGGCTACGTCTCGGCCTATGCCCATAACGGCGAGCTGAAAGTGAAGCGCGGCGACACCGTCAAGCGCGGCCAGGTGGTGGCGAATTCCGGCCAGACCGGCAACGTCTCCTCGCCGCAGCTGCATTTCGAACTGCGCAAGGGCTCGAGCCCGGTCGATCCGACGCCTTATCTGAACAACTGAGCCGGATTCGAAGCGACCAGAGTTTCAAATTTCGATCGGTTCGCGAGACCCTCCCGATCGAAAAAGGAACGGGGCGGCCCCAGAAAGGGCCGCCCCGTTCTTGTTCTTTGCGCCACCGTCATGCTCGGGCTCGATCCGAGCATCTCCTGATCGAGTTTCTTGGAGCGCGCTGCATCTTCATAGAGGCGCTGGTGATCCCTGACGCAGCGAAGCGGAGATCCCGGACCATGCCTGAACCTCGTTCGGACAGGCTCTGGCATGGATCCCGGGTCAAGCCCGGGATGACGGCGTAGCTCCGCGAAAAATCAGCATGCCGTAGGGCTCTGCCGTTGGTTCCGTCCGGGAATGCGCGGAAGGCGTCGACCAGCGGCTAAGACCTCACGGGGGGCTCAGCCCTCCAGCTTCCGACCCAGCCGGCCGGCGAGGTCCTGGATGTATTGCCAGGCGGTGCGGCCGGAGCGCGAGCCGCGGGTCGTCGCCCATTCGAGCGCGTCGCGGCGCAGTTCTTCGGGCGCGACGTCGAGCCCGAAATGGCCGGCATAGCCGTTGATCATCTCCAGATACTCGTCCTGGCTGCATTTGTGGAAGCCGAGCCAGAGCCCGAAGCGGTCCGAGAGCGAGACCTTCTCCTCGATCGCCTCGCCGGGATTGATCGAGGTCGAGCGCTCGTTGTCCATCATGTCGCGCGGCAGCAGGTGGCGGCGATTCGAGGTCGCATAGAACACGACGTTCTCCGGGCGCCCCTCGACGCCACCGTCGAGCACCGCCTTCAGCGACTTGTAGGACGTGTCGTCGCTGTCGAAGGACAGATCGTCGCAGAAGACGATGGCGCGATGGGCATCGGCACGCAGCTGCCCCATCAGCGCCGGCAGGCTCTCGATGTCCTCGCGGTGGATCTCGATCAGCTTCAGCGGCAGCTCGCTCTTGGCGAGGTGAAGGTTGGTGTCGGCGTGGACTGCCTTGACCAGGGAGGACTTGCCCATGCCGCGCGCGCCCCAGAGCAGCACATTGTTGGCCGGCAGGCCCTTGGCGAAGCGCTCGGTGTTCTCGGCCAGCGTGTCGCGCACGCGGTCGACGCCGCGCAGCAGCGAGAGCGCGACGCGGTTGACCTTCGGCACCGGGACGAGCTCGGAGCCCGCTGCGTGCCAGACGAAGGCATCGGCGGCCTTGAGATCGGCGGCCTTGCGCGGCGGCGGGGCGATGCGCTCCAGCGCATCGGCGATCCTTAGCAGCGTCGTCAGGGTCTGGTCGGGGGCGGATAGGGTCGTATCGGTCATGGCACTGGCGCCTTCGCTTCGTCGCTTCCAACCGTACCGTAACGTCCGGTACGGTTACTGTGGCTAGCTAAACCGCGTCGTGGATCGAGCGCAAGGGGCATTGCGCGAATGGCGGCAAGCCCATAGGTGAGGAGCCGTGTCTGGGAGACTGGGTACGTCCGATTGATTTCACAGCGTCGCTGGCTATAGTCCGCGCGATTTTCCGGCCAGACGATGCTTTTGCCGTGTCTTGCGGCCGGCGGCGTGCTGCGTCGTCGTTCCAGAGGAGTCCTTCAGTGATTACCCCCGCTTTCGCCCAGGCGACAGGAGCCGGTGGCGGCACCGACATGCTGATCCAGCTCGTGCCGTTCCTCCTCATCTTCGTCATCATGTGGTTCCTGATCATCCGGCCGCAGCAGCGCCGGGCCAAGACCCATCAGGAGATGATCAAGAACGTGCGCCGCGGCGACACGATCGTGACCTCCGGCGGCTTGATCGCGAAAGTGTCGAAAGTGGTCGACGATGGCGAGCTCGAAGCCGAGATCGCCGACGGCGTGCGCGTGCGCATCGTCCGGAGCATGATCCAGGACGTCCGCTCCAAGAGCGAGCCGGTCAAGAGCTGAGAGTACGACGGCCGGGCCCCGCGAGGGGCCTGGCGCACATTTTCGTTCGGCTGTCGGCAGGACGAGAAAATCCGCGCAGGATCAAAAACCGAGCATGGTCTCACCGCAGAAGTGGTTTCCACTTTTGCGGAACATGCTCCAAGGCACGACAACAAGGCTGTTCACGCAGATGCTTCGTCTCCAGGCCCGCAAGGTCATTCTCGTCCTGCTCGTGCTGATCGTCGGCTGCGGGCTCGCCGTGCCGAACCTGTTCTCGGCGGAGACGCGCAAGGCCATCGCCGACAACGCGCCGGCCTGGATTCCGCGCGCCTTCCTGCCGATCCATGCGGTGGTGCTCGGGCTCGATCTGCAGGGCGGCTCGCACGTCCTGCTGGAAATCGATCGTGCGGAACTGGTGCGCAGCCAGGTGACGCAGCTGCGCGACGATGTCCGCCGCATCCTGCGCGAGGAGCGCGCCAGCTTCCAGGGCGGCATCCAGACGACGACGCGCGGCGTGCAGGTCCGTATCCCCGACGCCGCCGAGCGGGCCCGCGTGCTGCCGAAGCTGCGCGAGCTCGCCCAGCCGGTCGGCACGCTCGGTGCCTTCGGGCCGTCGGGCAACCAGTCGATCGCCATCACCGAGCAGCCTGACGGGCTGGTCCAGCTCACCGTGACGGAAGCCGGCTCGAACGAGCGCATCCGCCGCGCGGTCGAGCAAGCGATGGAGGTTCTGCGCCGGCGCGTCGACGCGCTCGGCACGACGGAGCCGAACATCCAGCGCCAGGGCCTCGACCGCATCCTGGTGCAGGTGCCGGGCCTGCAGGACCCGCAGCGCCTGAAGCAAATCCTCGGCGATACCGCCAAGCTCGAATTCCGGCTCGTCGGCGAAGCGAGCAGCAGCGATGTCGACATGCTGCCGTCGCAGGATGCCGGCGGCCAGCCCGTCCCGGTGCTGCGCCAGCCCTCGGTCGACGGCGCCGACCTGATCGATGCGCAGCCGGCCTTCGATTCGCGCTCCGGTACGCCGATCGTGAACTTCCGCTTCAACATCCGCGGCGCCCAGCGCTTCGGCCAGATCACCACCGAGAATCTCGGCCGCCCGCTGGCGATCGTGCTCGACAACAAGGTGATCTCCTCGCCCGTGATCCAGTCGCCGATCACCGGCGGCTCCGGCCAGATCTCCGGCAACTTCACGGTCGAGCAGGTCAACAACCTCGCGATCCTGCTGCGCGCCGGCGCGCTGCCCGCCAAGATGACGATCGTGGAAGAGCGGACCGTCGGCCCTGGCCTCGGCGCCGACTCGATCCAGGCCGGCAAGATGGCGACGCTGATCGCGACCGTGCTGGTAGTGATCTACATGCTCGCGACCTACGGCATCTTCGGCATGATCGCGAGCATCGCGCTGGTCGTCCATGTCGGCCTGATCTTCGGCCTGATGTCGTTCCTCGGCGCGACGATGACGCTGCCCGGCATCGCCGGCATCGTGCTGACCATCGGCACGGCCGTCGACTCCAACGTGCTGATCTACGAGCGCATGCGTGAGGAGGAGCATCAGGGCCGCAGCCTGGTCTCGGCGCTCGAAGCCGGCTTCCAGCGCGCTTTCGCGACGATCATCGACTCCAATGTCACCATGCTGATCGCAGCGGTGGCGCTGTTCTCGCTCGGCTCCGGCCCGGTGCGCGGCTTCGCGGTCGTGTTCATCCTCGGCATCCTCACCACCGTCATCACGGCGGTGACGCTGACGCGGATGCTGATCGCGCTCTGGTATCGCTGGGCCAAGCCCAAGCACCTTCCGTTCTGACGCTGCCAACCCCTCAGGAGATTGGCCATGCGCATGCGCCTGCTTCGTATCGTCCCCGACAACACCCGCTTCAAATTCGTCTGGTTCCGCCGCTTCAGCTATCCGCTCTCGGCCGCCTATTCGATCCTGGTGATCACGCTGTTCCTGACAGTCGGCCTGAATTTCGGCATCGACTTCAAGGGCGGCACGCTGATCGAGATGCAGTCGAAGGCGGGCGCCATCGACATCGCGCAAATCCGCCACACCGCCAACGGGCTCGGCTTCGGCGAGGCGGAGGTGCAGGAGTTCGGCGCCGCCGGCGAAGTCTCGATGCGCTTCGGCATGCAGCCGGGCGGCGAGACCGCGCAGCAGGCGGTCGTCGTCAAGGCGCGCGAGGCCTTCGCCTCGAACTATGATTTCCGCCGTGTCGAGACCGTCGGCCCGCGCGTCTCGGGCGAGCTGGTACAGGCCGGCACGCTCGGTGTCGTGCTCGCGATCGTCGGCGTCCTGATCTATCTCTGGTTCCGCTTCGAGATGCCGCTGGCGATCGGCGCGATCCTCGGCACGCTGCACGACATCGTGCTGACCATCGGCTTCTTCCTGATCACGCAGCTCGAATTCAACCTGACCTCGATCGCGGCGATCCTGACCATCGTCGGCTACTCGCTGAACGAGACGGTCGTGGTGTTCGACCGCACGCGCGAATTGCTGCGCCGCTACAAGACGATGCCGATCGCCGAACTGCTCGACCTCTCGGTCAACTCGACGCTGTCGCGCACGGCGATGACGGCGACGACGACCTTCCTGTCGCTGCTGGCGCTGGTGCTGTTCGGCGGCTCGGCGATCGAGGGCTTCGCGCTGGTCATGCTGTTCGGCGTCGTGGTCTGCACCTATTCGGCGATGTTCATCTCGACGCCGGTGCTGCTCTACATGGACGTCCGCTCGGCCGGCGCCCGTGAGGAGGCGCAGGAGGCCGCGCGCACGAAGGCTGCGGCCGCCAAGGCCAAGGCCTGATCGCGGCCGATGCCGCGCTTCGACGGCTTCGTTCCCGGCCGCTTTCCGCTCGACGCGATCGGGGCCGGCGGCTTCCGCTTCGCGGAGATGAGCCACAAGGGCTCGATCATCGCGACGCCGGCCGGCATCCGCATCTGGCCGGTGACGCGCTTTTCGGAGGTGACGGTCGAGAGCCTGCAGTCGGTGCTGGACGAGGCTGATGGCATCGACTTCCTGCTGATCGGGACAGGCGCCGACATCGCCTTCATTCCGCCCGCTCTGCGTGATCCGCTGAAGCAGGCCGGGATCACGGTCGAGGGTATGGCGACGGGCGCGGCGGCGCGGACCTACAATGTCCTGGTCGGCGAGGACCGGCGTGTCGCCGCGGCGCTGATCGCGGTCGACTAGTACGACCTGCCGGCAATCTTGTAAGCCAGCCATGTAAGTGGTGCGTAGCGGCGATGCCGTGCTTGGCCTAAACTGGGTGAGGGCCGGGGGCGAGTGATGACGGGCCGAGGCGGGACCATGCCGCAGACCGAGACCGACGACCGCAGGGAAACCGCGCCGGCGCGCCTGCCGGAGGCCTATGCCCATTGCGCCGCGCTGGTGCGCGAGCAGGATCAGGATCGCTATATCGCCGGCCTCTACGCGCCGGAGGATCGGCGGGCGGCGCTGTTCGCGCTTTACGCCTTCAGCCTCGAGATTGCGCGGGTGCGGGCGCTGGTCAGCGAGCCGCTGCCGGGCGAGGTCAGGCTGCAATGGTGGCGCGATGTGCTCGAGGGCGAGCCGGCCGGCGAGTCGCAGGCGCATCCGGTAGCCGCGGCGCTGCTCGACACCGTCAAGCGCTACCGCCTGCCGATTGCGCCGCTGACGGCGCTGATCGATGCGCGCATCTTCGACATCTACGACGACCCGATGCCTTCGCTGCGAGACCTGGAAGGTTATGCGGGGGAGACCGCGAGCGCGTTGTTTCGACTTGCCAGCATCATCCTGGCGGGCGGGCGCGATCCGGGCGGGGCGACGGCCTGCGGCCATGCCGGCGTCGCCTATGCGCTGACCGGGCTGATGCGCGCCTTCCCCTGGCATGCGGCGGAGGGGCAGGTCTATCTGCCGGCCGACATCCTGACCCGCAACGGCGTGACGCGCGACGACATCGTGCGCGGGCGTGGCGGGCCGGGCGTGCTCTACACGCTCAAGGAATTGCGCGAGATCGCCCGCGGCCACCTCAAGAAGCTCACCAGCCTGCGCGAGACGATTCCGCCGGCGCTGAAGCCGGCCTTCCTGCCCGTCGCGCTGGTGGAACCCTATCTCAAGCGGATGGAAGCCGGGGGGTACGATCCCTACCGCACCATCATAACCCTGCCGGCCTGGCGCCGGCAGTGGGTGCTTTGGCGGGCGGCGCGGTCGCGCTGACCGCACCGCCTGTCTTGTCGCTTATTCGTGGACCGAGCGGTGCTGGATCGTCAGCACGGCGATGATCGTCAGCGCGCAGCAAGCCATCAGATAGGCCGCGACATAGATCGGCTTGCCGTCGGCGGCAGCGACCAGCGTTGCGGCGATGAACGGCGTCGGGCCGGCGACGAGGACGCCGTTCAGTTCACGCGACATCGCCAGCCCCGAGAAGCGGTAGCGCGTCGGGAACAGGTTCGCGAGGAACGCGCCCTGCGCGCCGGCCATGGCGCCGAAGCCGATGCCGTAGCCAAGGCTGATGCCGACCGCCGACCAGAACAGGCTGCCGGTGTCGAGCATCAGGAACAGCGGATAGGCCAGCAGCAGCACGAAGAGCGCGCCGCCCATATAGACCTTGGCGCTGCCGATCCTATCCGCGAGCGTGCCGAGGAAGGGCACGCCGATGATGCCGAAGAGCGAGCCGATGGTGACGGCGATCAGGCCGTCCGAGCGAGCCATGCCGACCGTGTTCGTCATGTAGCTCAGCGAGAAGGTCGAGAGGATATAGGCGTTGGCGTTGTGGCCGGTGACCGACAGGAAGCCGAACAGCACTTCCTTCGGGCTTTCGCGGAAGAGCTGGCCGATCGGGACCTGCTGCTCGTGCTTGCGCTCCTCGGCGCGGGCCATGGCCTCGACATATTCGGGCGTCTCGTCGAGATGCTTGCGGATATAGAGCGCGACGAGGAAGAGCACGCCCGAAAGCAGGAAGGGCACGCGCCAGGCCCAGCCCAGCAGCGTCTCTTCCGGCAGGTAGGAGATGAAGAGGAAGGACAGCGTGGCCAGCATGATGCCGACCAGCGTCGCGGCGTTGGGCAGGCCGGTATAGAAGGCACGCCGGTTCGGCGGGGCGTATTCGGCGACGAGCACGATCGCGCCCGCCAGCTCCGCGCCGGCACCGAAGCCCTGGATCAGCCGCATCAGCACGAGCAGGACCGGCGCCAACGCGCCGATTTGCCCATAGGTCGGCAGCAGGCCCATGCCGACGGTGGCGAGGCCCATCAGGGCGATGGTCAGGATCAGCGCCGGCTTGCGACCGAATTTGTCGCCGATATGGGCGATGACGATGCCACCGACCGGGCGGGCGAAATAGCCGACCGCGAAGGTGGCGAAGGCGGCGAGCACGCCGGCGACCGGCGACAGGTTGGGAAAGAACAGCTTGTTGATGATCAGGCCCGAGGCCGCGCCGTAGAGCGCGTAATCGTACCACTCGATCACGGTACCGACCGTCGCCGCGGTCACCGCCTTGCGGATGCTGGCCGGGCTCGCGCTCGCGCGGCCGGCCGTCGTTGTCGTTACCATCGTCTCAGGGCCTCCAGATATTCTTGGAGACCTGTTAGTCGACAATTCCGGAGCGACCCATGCCGGGAGGGCGTGGCGCCCATGCGGAACCTTTTGCGCCATCCGCTGGGCGCATGGCGTGACTCAGGCCGCGGCTGATTCCGTCAGGCTGGAAACCCAGCGTTCCATCTCGGTCTTGGCCCGCGCCGTCAGCGCCTGCTTGCGCGCGAGGCTCTTGGCCGGGCCCTTCAGGCGCTTGCCGTCCAGGCCGGTTTTGGCAACGCCCTCGATATGCGGGAACAGCCCGAAATTGATGTTCATCGGCTGGAAGGAGCGCGGCCCCTCGTCGATCGTGACGATGTGGCCGCCCGTGATGTGGTTGACGAGCGCGCCCAGCGCCGTCGTGGCAGGCGGCAGCGGCAGTTCGCGGCCGAGCCGTTCCGCCGCCGCCATCCGGCCTGCGAGCAGGCCGGTCGCCGCGCTCTCGACATAGCCCTCGCAGCCGGTGATCTGGCCGGCGAAGCGCAGGCGCGGATCGGCCTTCAGGCGCAGCGCCGCATCGAGCAGCTTCGGCGAGTTGAGATAGGTGTTGCGGTGAATGCCGCCCAGCCGCGCGAACTCGGCGTTCTGCAGACCGGGAATCATCCGGAAGATCGCGGCCTGCTCGCCATATTTCAGCTTGGTCTGGAAGCCGGTCATGTTGAAGAGCGTGCCGAGCGCATTGTCTTGCCGGAGCTGCACCACGGCATAGGCCTTCACTGTCGGGTTGTGCTTGTTGGTCAGGCCGACCGGCTTCATCGGACCCCAGCGCAGCGTCTCGCGGCCGCGCTCGGCCATCACTTCGATCGGCAGGC
The DNA here is from genome assembly GCF_056402015.1 of Allobosea sp. P4_C6. Lineage (NCBI taxonomy): Bacteria > Pseudomonadati > Pseudomonadota > Alphaproteobacteria > Hyphomicrobiales > Alloboseaceae > Allobosea > Allobosea sp. P4_C6. The sequence goes on along the minus strand of NZ_JBFUIF010000009.1, from coordinate 114,538 downwards.
AGCCGTCGAAATAGGGCGTGCCCTCCCACTCCTTGAACTCGGTCTTCTCGGCGGCGAGCAGCGCGTCGATGAAGGCCTCGTACTGGTCGCGGTCGAGCGGGCAGTTGATGTAGTCGGCGCCGGTGCCGCCGGGCCCGGCCTTGTCGTAGCGCGACTGGAACCAGGCCTGGTCCATGTCGACCGACTCGAAATGGACGATCGGCGCGATCGCATCGAAGAAGGCGAGCGAGTCCTCCGATGTCAGCGACTGGAGGCCCTGTGCGAGCGCGGGCGAGGTGAGCGGGCCGGTGGCGACGATCACATTGCTCCAGTCGGCCGGCGGCAGCCCGGAGATCTCGCCGCGCGCGATGGTGACGAGCGGGTGCGCCTCCAGCGCGACCGTGACGGCCTGGGAGAAGCCGTCACGGTCGACGGCGAGCGCGCCGCCCGCGGGTACCTGATGGGCGTCGCCCTTGGCCATGATCAGGGAGCCGAGCCGGCGCATCTCCCAATGAAGCTGGCCGACGGCATTGCTCGACGAATCGTCGGAGCGGAAGGAGTTGGAGCAGACGAGCTCGGCCAGTCCTTCAGTCTTGTGGGCGTCGGTGCCGCGCACGGGGCGCATCTCGTGGATGACGACCGGGACGCCGGCCTCTGCGACCTGCCAGGCGGCTTCGGAGCCGGCGAGCCCGCCGCCGATGATGTGTACGGGTTCCATGGCTGGGATGTGTCCGCAGCCGGGCTCCAGGTCAAGGGAAAGGCAGCCGGAAATGCAAAATGCCCGCCGTGAGGCGGGCATTCGCTCTTCGACCGAAGCTCGAGGGGAGGGGAAACACGAGCCTCAGGAGAAACTACTCGGAACGCACCGCGCCCTGTGCGCGGCTGTTCTCATTCAGAGACTTCAGGCCGCAGCGTGCGAGCGGGCGATGAAGTTGATCTCCGAGCGCGACAGGCCGAGATCATCGAGCTCGCGGTCGGTCAGGCGGGACAGCTCGCGGACGGTCTCGCGATAGCGGAGATAGGCGCGAATCTTGGCAGCAATCATGGTGACGAACATGGCGATATTCCTTGCGGTTTCCGGAGCGGGACGGTGCCCACAGCGATAATTTCGTTGTGCACTGCATATAAGTCAGACGGAGTGCCTCAAATAGGGGCTGCCAATCAGCTCTGTTATGCTCCATGCGCATGGCGAATTAAGTTTTCGGTCATTTTCGTGAGATCGACCTGCGCTGGTGTAACGCTTGCGGCCAAAATGTGGTTGCCGGGCAGCTTAATAAGTAGGCAATCGACGAAATTCACTCGGCGTGACGCTGTTGCTGATTATCTGTTGAGCATGTTGCAGGTGCTAAATCGCGCATCGGTGCGCGCAGGCAATTTTGCGTTGCAAAAGACAGGGCATCGCCCCGGCGGAAGGCGTTGTCGGGCGCCGTCATGAGCCAATCCGTCGCAGGCTCGCATGCCGTGCCGGATCATGTTTGCCGGGCAGAAATTGCCGGATTCTCCCTGTGGGCCGGGTTCCGCCAGGCGGCGGTCTCGGCAAGATATTGAATTGTATTGCTATTCTGAATTGCGAGGCTCGGCCTGGAGCTTGCCTGTGCGCTTGACGCAAAACAGGAGCACGCGATGTCGATCTCGTTCTCGACCTCGAACTGGCCGACCAATCTGCCGGTCACCAACCCGATCAAGCCGACCGCAAAGGACGAAGCGAAGCAGGATGCGACCGCTTCCGCCTCGGCTTCTTCCTCACCCTCCGCCGATTCGATTCAGGCCGAGTTCCTCAAGTTCGCCCGGATGACGCCCGAGGAGCGGGTTCAGAAGGCGATCCTGGACAAGCTCGGCATGACCGAGGAGCAGTTCAACAAGCTCGATTCGAAGGCCAAGGCGGATGTGATGGCCAAGGTCCGCGACGAGATGCTGAAGCAGATGGAAGAGAAGGGCGAGCAGCGCACCGGCGCGCTGGCCGACATCACGGTCTGAGTCGCGCGCGAGGCCGGGCTTGGCGCCCGGCCTCGCAGTTCGTTTTGACGACCCTGCCGCTCAGCCGGTCTTGCTGGCGTCGAAGCGCAGGAGCCGCAGCGCATTGGCGGTGACGATCACGGTCGCGCCGGTATCGGCCAGGATCGCGACCCAGAGCCCGGTGTAGCCCAGCACGCTTGTCACGAGGAACACGGCCTTCAGGCCGAGCGCGATCGTGATGTTGGTGTGGATGTTGGCCATCGTCCCGCGCGCCAGCCGGATCAGGGCAGCGACATCGCGGACCCGGCTCTTCAGCACGGCACCATCAGCCGTTTCCAGCGCGACGTCGGTTCCCGAGCCCATGGCGATGCCGACACCCGCGGCCGCGAGGGCAGGGGCGTCGTTGATGCCGTCGCCGACCATCATCACCGAAGTCTCGGCGGCGAAGGCCTTGATCGCCGCGACCTTATCGTCGGGCATCAGCTCGGCCTTGTGCTCCATGCCGAGGCTGCCGGCGATGGCGGCGCCGGTGCGGGCATTGTCGCCGGTCAGCATGGTCGAGCGGATGCCCATAGCCTTGAGCTCGGCAATGGCCGCGGCGGCGTCCTCGCGCGGTTCGTCGCGCAGGGCGATGAGGCCTGCGAGCGCGCCGTCGACCACGACGGCCGCGACGGTCTTGCCGGACGCTTCCAGCTCGTTCGCGGCAGCCTGCGCCCGTCCGTCGAACGGCGCGCGCGCGCTGGCATGGCGGGGGGCGCCGACGAAGACGGCGCGGCCATCGACCTTGCCGGTGACGCCCTGGCCGGCGATCGCCGCGGCCTCGGCTGCCGGCACATAGGCGATGCCGTCGGTGCGGGTGCGTTCGAGCACGGCTTCGGCGAGCGGGTGGGCGGAGCCGTGCTCGACGGCAGCCGCGAGAGCCAGCACCTCCGCTTCGCTGCCGGCGAGCGCCACGACATCGGTGACGCGCGGCTTGCCCTGGGTCAGCGTCCCCGTTTTGTCGAAGGCGACGAGACCGGTCTTCGCGGCGGTCTCGATGACGACGCCGCCCTTCATCAGCAGGCCCTGGCGCGCGCCGGCCGAGAGCGCGGCGGCGATCGAGGCCGGCACGGAGATGACGAGCGCGCAGGGGCAGCCGATCAGCAGCAGGGCCAGCGCCCGATAGATCCAGACCGACCATTCGCCGCCGAGCAGGAGCGGGGGCACCAGCGCGACCAGCAGCGCGAGGCCGACGATCGCCGGCATGTACCAGCGCGAAAAGCGGTCGATGAAGCGCTCGGTCGGGGCCCGCGCCTCCTGCGCCTCCTCGACGAGGCGGATGATGCGGGCGATGGTGTTGTCCTCGGCCGCCTTGTCGACGCGCACGCGCAGCGCCGCCTCGCGGTTGACCGAGCCGGCATAGACGGGGTCGCCGATGCCCTTGGTCTTCGGTATGGATTCGCCGGTGACCGGGCTTTCGTCGATGCCCGAGGTGCCGTCGGTGATCTCGCCATCGGCCGGGATGCGGTCACCGGGGCGAACCAGCACGATCTGGCCGATCGCGAGGCTGGCAGCATCGACCTGACGGGTCGTGCCGCTCTCCTCGACCAGCGCCGTCTTGGGTACGAGATTGCCCAACGCCCGGATCGAGGCGCGGGCACGATCGGCCGCGACGCCTTCCAGAACCTCGCCGACCGCGAAGAGGAAGACGACCAGCGCCGCTTCCTCCGCCGCGCCGATGAAGAGCGCGCCGATGGCGGCGATCGTCATCAGCATCTCGATGGTGAAGGGGATGCCGGCGCGGGCCGCCGCCAAGGCGCGCTTCGCCACCGGCAGCACGCCGATGACGCAGGCCAGAATGAAGGCCCAGTGGCCGATGCCGGGCCAGATCAGGCCGGCGGCATAGGCGGCGCCGAGCAGCAGGCCGGTCGCGAGGACGAGGCGGCCCTTGCCAGTCTGGTACCAGCTCGCACCATCGGGCGTGCTCTCGTGGACATGGCCGGGCAGGCCGTGGCCGTGATCGCTCCCGGTCGCGGCCGGCTTCGTGCTCCCAGCGCCGTGGTCGTGACCGGCGTGATCGTGTCCATGCTTGTGATCATGGGCGTGCGCATGATCCGAGCAGCAGGCGTCGCCATGCTGATGATTGCCGTGGTCGTGTGCGCGCTCGTCATGGTCGTGCGCGTGATGATCGTGGTCGTGCCCGCCGCAGCACGCATCCTTTGCTGCCGGCTTGGCGGCAGGTGCCGTCGCAAGCGCGGCCGTGGTGTAACCTAGGCCGTTGACGCGCTTCTCGACCGCTTCGGGTGTTGTCCGTGCCGCATCGAGCGAGAGCGTCAGCGTCTCCGACATGACCGAGAGCTTCACGTCGCTGACGCCGGGCAAGCGCTCCACCGCACCGCGAATCTTGGTTGCGCAGCTCGCGCAATCCATGCCGCCGACCTTCCAGGACAGGGTCTCGGGCTCGGTCTCGGGATGGGCGGCCATGGCGTGTCTCCGTCTCGCTTCGCTACGGACACACTCTCTACAAGCTGTAGCCACTTCAGGTTCAAGAGGGAAATTTGGGTTTTTGCATGAGACTGGTTCGGGGCTGGTGAGAGGAAATGCGGCGTAGGTCGACACGCTTGACGCACGCTCCGCCATGCGCCTCATGACTGCATGCAGTATGCAAGTGATGATTGACGGTCCGGGCGAGGGGGCCGGATAGTTCGCTCCGGGGAAGGAGCGAACAAGAGATGGCACAGCCACGAGCGTCCACCGCCCTGGCAGGGCTCAAGGTGCTGGATCTGACGCGTGTGCGGGCCGGGCCGACCTGTGTGCGCGTCTTCGCCGATTTCGGAGCCGACGTGATCAAGGTCGAGAGCCCGCCTGGGCTCGACCCGAACGAGAACATGAGCGGGCCGCGCCTCGGCTACGACATGCAGAATCTGCATCGCAACAAGCGCTCGCTGGCGATCAACCTGAAGACGCCCGAAGGCAAGGCGATCCTGATGAAGCTGGTCGACGAGGCCGATCTGCTCGTCGAGAACTTCCGGCCGGACGTGAAGGAGCGGCTCGGCCTCGATTTCGAGACGCTACATGCGCGCAACCCGCGGCTGATCCTGGTCTCGATCTCCGGCTTCGGCCAGTCCGGTCCGTACCGGACGCGCGCCGGCTTCGACCAGATCGCGCAGGGCATGGGCGGGATGATGTCGGTGACCGGCCTTCCGGGGCAGGGGCCGGTCAGGGCCGGCATCGCGCTCGCCGATTCCTCGGCCGGGCTCTATGGCGCCGTCGGCGCGCTGGTCGCGCTGCAGGAGCGCGCCGTCTCCGGCAAGGGACAGTGGGTGCAGACCTCGCTGCTCGAAGCCCAGATCGCGATGATGGATTTCCAGGCGGCGCGCTATCTCGTCGAGGGCTCGGTGCCGCCGCAGGCCGGCAACGACCACCCCTACCAGACGCCGATGGGCGTCTACCGGACGCGGGACGGCGCGATCAATCTCGGGGTCGGCGGCGAGGAGCAATGGCGCTCCTTCTGCCGGGCGATCGAACGGCCCGAATGGGGCACGGATGCCCGCTACGACAGCACGGAGAAGCGCTTCGAGCGCCGGCCGGAGCTGCGCGAGCTGATCGAGGAGCGGCTTGGCGAGGCTGACAGTGCCGACTGGCTGGCCGTGATGGAGCGCCACAGCGTGCCGGCCGGGCCGATCTATGCGGTCGACGAGATGTTCGAGGATCCCCAGGTCTGCCATCTCGGCATCGCCAAACCGGTGAAGCATCCGGAACTCGGCGATATCCGCCTCGTCGGTCAGCCGGTGACGCTCTCGCGCACGCCGGCCGACGTCGTGACGCCGACGCCGGCGGCCGGCGCGCATAACGACGAGATCCTGGCCGAACTCGGCTATGACGAAGCGGGGCTCGCGCATCTGCGGGCCGCAGGCGTGATCTGACGGAGGCCCGGAGTGAGCGACGACGAAATCCTGTATGCGGTCGAGAACGGGGTCGGGACGATCACGCTCAACCGGCCGCAGGCGCGCAATGCGCTGACCTTCGCCATGTATGAGCGCATCGCCGAGATCTGCCGGAAGCCGGCTGATCATGGCGACCCGCGCGTGATCATCATGACCGGGGCAGGGGAAAAGGCCTTCGGCGCCGGCACCGACATCTCGCAGTTCCGCGCTTTCGAGAGCGCCGAGGATGCGCTCGCCTATGAGGAGCGCATCGAGACGGTGATCGGGACGATCGAGCGCTGTGCGGTGCCGACTCTTGCCGCGATTTCCGGTGCGGTGACCGGCGGCGGGGCGGCGATCGCTCTGGCTTGCGATCTTCGGATCGCGAGCGTGACGGCGCGTTTCGGCTTCCCGATCGCGCGCACGCTCGGCAATTGCCTGTCGATGGAGAATTATGCGCGGCTCTACGCCATGCTCGGTCCGGCGCGGGTCAAGGACATCGTGTTCACGGCGCGGCTGGTCGAGGCGGAGGAGGGGCAGCGCTTCGGCCTCTACAGCGAATTGCTGCCGGACCATGCCGCGCTGATGCGGCGGGCTGGCGAGCTGGCGCAAATCATCGCCGGCCACGCGCCGCTGACGATGCGCGCGACGAAGGAGGCGATGCGCCGCCTGACCGCTGCTGCCGCCGACGGCTTGGAGGGCAAGGATCTCGTGACGCTCTGCTATACGAGCGCCGATTTCCGCGAGGGCATGGAAGCCTTCCTCGCCAAGCGCACGCCCAACTGGACGGGGCGCTGATCAGAGAAAACGGGCCGCTACGGTTCAGCCGTAGCGGCTCTCCAGCCTGCGATCGAGCGACAATGCGACCAGCGTGCAGAGCGCGCCGGACAGCAGGTAGACGCCGACCCAGGCGAGGCCGAAGGTGCTCGATACCGTGAGCGCCACCAGCGGCGCGAAACCGGCGCCGAGCAACCAGGCGAGGTCGGAGGTCAGCGCCGCGCCGGTGTAGCGGTACTGCGTGCCGAAGCTCGACGCCACGGCGCCGGCCGTCTGGCCGTAGGAGAGGCCGAGCAGGCCGAAGCCGATGATGACGTAGATCGTCTGGCCGGCGAGGCTGTCGCCGAAGAGCAGCGGCGCGACGATGCTCGACAGGCTGAACAGGGCGATCATCGCGCCCGAGAGGAGCAGCGTGTTGCGACGCCCGATCTGGTCGGCGATCAGGCCGGAGGTGACGATCGCGCCGGCGCCGACCACGCCACCGGCGGCCTGCACCAGCAGGAACTCCGAGACCGAGCGATCGGTGAAGAGATTGATCCAGCTCACCGGGAAGATGGTGACGAGGTGGAAGAGCGCGAAGCTTGCCAGCGGCACGAATGCGCCGAGGACGAGCGCACCGCCGCGGGCGCGGATGAGTTCGAGAACCGGAATCGGCACGAGCTCGCGGGTTTCCATGAGCTCTGCGAATTCCTGGGTGGCGACCATCCGCAGCCGCGCGAACAGCGCGACGACATTGATCGTCAGCGCGACGAAGAAGGGATAGCGCCAGCCCCAGCCGAGGAAATCCTCGTTCGACAGAGCGCCCTCGAAATAGGCGAACAGCCCGGCAGCGAGGATGAAGCCGAAGGGCGCGCCGAGCTGCGGCAGCATCGCATACCAGCCGCGCCGGTTGGGCGGAGCGTTGAGCGCCAGCAGCGAGGACAGCCCGTCCCAGGCGCCGCCGAGTGCGATGCCCTGCAGCAGGCGGAAGCCGGCGAGGATGACGACGGACCAGATGCCGAGCGTCGCATAGCCCGGCAGGAAGGCGATGGCAGCCGTCGATCCGCCAAGCAGGAAGAGCGCGACGGTGAGCTTGGTCGCCCGGCCATACCGGCGGTCGATCCCGAAGAACAGCACCGAGCCGATCGGGCGCGTGACGAAAGCGAGCGCGAAGATGCCGAAGGCGTAGAGCGTGCCCGTCAGCCGGTCGGCGAAGGGGAAGACCAGCTCGGGGAAGACCAGCACGCAGCCGAGGCCGAAGACGAAGAAGTCGAAATATTCCGACGTTCGCCCGATGATGACGCCCAGCGCGATATCGGCAGGCGTGACATGGTCGCGGCCGTGCTCGTCCGTCAGATGCCCCGATGAATGGTTCGCCGCGTCAGCGCTCATGACCGCGAATTCCTAGCTCTCTGTCCTGTCGCATTCTCTTCACGCGAACCGGTGTCCGCTTCGCTCGAAAATGCTCGAGGCTGGCGGGGTTGCCGGAGCGACCGGACTTGCCCGCGCCTCATACAAATGGATACGGTGGATAGAAGCTACCCGTCAAACCATCGCAATGGGACAGATTGTCCGATGTGCGGTGCGAAAGAATGGGAATAGGAGAGGGCTGTTCCCGGATTAGGGAGGTCTTGAGTCTCTTGCGGATCTATCGATTTCTAGCGGCTTTGCCGGCTTTCGTGCTGCTCGGCGGCTGTCAGATGGTGCTGTTGGCGCCCTCCGGCGATGTTGCGCTGCAACAGCGCAACCTCATGCTGGCCTCGGTCGCGCTGATGCTGCTCGTCATCATCCCGGTGATGGCGCTGACGATCTTCTTCGCCTGGCGCTACCGCGCCTCGGCGGAGGCCACCTACCATCCGAACTGGAATCACTCGCTGCCGCTCGAGGTAGTGATCTGGTCGGTGCCGCTGCTGATCATCGTCGTTCTCGGCGCGATGACCTGGATGGGCACGCATCTGCTCGACCCCTACAGGCCGCTCAACCGCATCAGCGCTTCCAAGCCGAGCGTCGAGGCGAAGGCGGGCGGGAACGGGGTCGCGAAGCAGCCGCTGGTGATCCAGGTGGTCGCGCTCGACTGGAAATGGCTGTTCCTCTACCCGGGACAGGGCATCGCCTCGCTCAACGAGGTGGTGGCGCCGGTCGACCAGCCGATCGAGTTCCGCATCACCTCCTCCTCGGTGATGAACTCGCTCTTCATCCCCGCGCTGGCCGGCCAGATCTACGCCATGCCCGGGATGCAGACGAAGCTTCATGCCGTGATCAACCATGCCGGCGACTTCGAGGGCTTCTCCGCGAATTACAGCGGCGCCGGCTTCTCCGACATGCGTTTCCGCTTCCGCGGCGTCGACGAGAAGGCGTTCGGGGATTGGGTGCAGGGTGCCATCGGCAAGGGCAGCCCGCTCGGGCGCGACGAATATCTCGTGCTGGAGAAGCCGAGCGAACGCGAGCCGGTAAGACAGTTCCGTGACGTCCCGCCCGATCTCTTCGGGGCCATCCTCAACATGTGCGTCGACCGGGCCAAGATGTGCACGCGCGACATGATGGCGATGGACGCCAAGGGCGGCGGCGGCAAGGAAGGCATCCATATCGTCGCGCAGCTCGAATACGACAAGAGCGTGCGCCGGGGCGGGCAGCCGATGCCGCCGCGCCCGTTCGTGACGGCGATCTGCACCCCTACCGACGTCTACGGCACCGCGGGCGTGACCGCCCGCATCGCCAACTGAAGCGCTTCCGCGCTAGCGAGACGAGGAACCCATGACCTCCTATCCCGAATGGTGGAAGCTCGTATTCGGACGCTTCACGCTCGAGGCGATCCCCTATCACGAGCCGATCCTGATCGGGACCTTCGCGGCTGTCGCGCTCGGCGGCCTGGCACTCGTCGCGCTTGTCACCCGGCTGAAGCTCTGGGGCTATCTCTGGCACGAGTGGTTTACCAGCGTGGACCACAAGAAGATCGGGATCATGTACATGATCCTGGGCGTGATCATGCTGCTGCGCGGCTTCGCCGACGCGCTGATGATGCGCGGCCAGCAGGCGATCGCCTTCGCCGGCAATGAGGGTTACCTGCCGCCGCACCATTACGACCAGATCTTCACGGCGCATGGCGTGATCATGATCTTCTTCGTGGCGATGCCCTTCGTCACCGGGCTGATGAACTATGTCGTGCCGCTGCAGATCGGCGCGCGCGACGTCGCCTTCCCCTTCCTCAACAATTTCAGCTTCTGGATGACGGTCGGCGGCGCCGTGCTGGTGATGGCCTCGCTCTTCGTCGGCGAGTTCGCCAAGGTGGGCTGGCTGGCCTATCCGCCGCTCTCAGGGGCGGCCTACTCGCCCGGGGTGGGCATGGACTACTACCTCTGGGCCCTGCAGATCGCGGGCGTGGGCACGACGCTGTCGGGCGTCAACCTGATCGCGACCATCGTGAAGATGCGGGCGCCCGGCATGGACATGATGAAGATGCCGGTCTTCACCTGGACGTCGCTGTGCACCAACGTGCTGATCGTCGCGACCTTCCCGATCCTGGCGGCGACGCTCGCGCTTTTGACGCTCGACCGCTATGTCGGCACCAACTTCTTCACGAACGATCTCGGCGGCAACCCGATGATGTACGTGAACCTGATCTGGATCTGGGGGCACCCCGAGGTCTACATCCTGATCCTGCCAATCTTCGGCGTCTATTCGGAGGTGGCCTCGACCTTCTGCGGCAAGCGCCTCTTCGGCTACGCCTCGATGGTCTATGCGACGGTGGTCATCACCATCCTCTCCTACCTCGTCTGGCTGCACCACTTCTTCACGATGGGCTCCGGCGCCAGCGTGAACTCCTTCTTCGGCATCACGACGATGATCATCTCGATCCCGACGGGGGCGAAGATCTTCAACTGGCTGTTCACAATGTATCGCGGGCGCATCCGCTTCGAGCTGCCGATGATGTGGCTGCTGGCGTTCATGCTGACCTTCGTCATCGGCGGCATGACCGGCGTGATGCTCGCCGTGCCGCCGGCCGATTTCGTGCTGCACAACAGCCTGTTCCTGATCGCCCACTTCCACAACGTCATCATCGGCGGCGTGGTCTTCGGCGTCTTCGCCGGCATCGCCTACTGGTTCCCGAAGGCCTTCGGCTTCAAGCTCGACCGTTTCTGGGGCGTGCTCTCGTTCTGGTTCTGGGTCATCGGCTTCTATGTCGCCTTCATGCCGCTCTACGTGCTCGGCCTGATGGGCGTGACGCGGCGCCTCAGCCGCTTCGAGGACCCTTCGCTGCAGATCTGGTTCGTGGTCGCGGCGTTCGGCGCGGTGCTGATCGCCCTCGGCATCCTGTGCTTCCTGATCCAGATCGTCGTCAGCATCCTGCGCCGCGAAGAGCTGCGCGACACGACCGGCGACCCCTGGGACGGGCGCACGCTGGAGTGGTCGACCTCCTCGCCGCCGCCGGCCTACAACTTTGCCTTCACGCCGATCGCGCATGACCTCGACGCCTGGGCCGACATGAAGAAGCGCGGCTACCGGCGCCCGCTCGGCGGGTTCCGGCCGATCCACATGCCCAGGAATACCGGCGCCGGCGTCATCATCGCGGGGCTGGCGACGATCTGTGGCTTTGCACTGATCTGGTACATCTGGTGGCTGGCGGCGCTGACCTTCGTCGGCGTGGTCGGGACGGCGATCGCGCACAGCTTCAACTACGACCGCGACTTCCACATCCCGGCCGAAGCCGTTCTGCGCGAAGAGGATTTGCGCAGCGAGCAGCTGCGTGGGGCCTGAGGGGCGATGATGGCTAAGACGAAAGCGCAGGCGCAGGCCGCGGCGAGCGTTCCGGCGTTCTACGTCACGGAAGATGAGCACGAGCATTCGGGCGGCTCGACCATGCTCGGCTTCTGGCTCTATCTGATGAGCGACTGCCTGGTTTTCGCGGTCCTCTTCGCGACCTTCGGCGTGCTCGGGCGCAACTATGCGGCCGGGCCGTCCGGCGCCGACCTGTTCGACCTCAGGCTGGTCGCGGTCAACACCGCCATGCTGCTGTTCTCCTCGATCACCTACGGCTTCGCCATGCTGGCGATGGACAAGGGCCGGCAGGCGGCGATGCAGGGCTGGCTCGTGGTGACCGGGCTCTTCGGCCTCGCCTTCCTCGCGATCGAGCTCTACGAATTCGCGCACCTCATCCATGAGGGTGCGACGCCGATGCGCAGCGCCTTCCTGTCGTCCTTCTTCACGCTGGTCGGTACGCACGGGCTGCACGTCACCTTCGGCCTGATCTGGCTGACGGTGCTGATGGTGCAGGTCTCGAAGCGCGGTTTGATCGAGGCCAACCGGCGCCGCTTGCTGTGCCTGAGCATGTTCTGGCACTTCCTCGACGTCGTCTGGATCGGCGTCTTCACCTTCGTCTACCTGATGGGCGTGCTGAAATGAGCGGTAGCCAGAACCACGCCGAGGCACATACCGACCACCATGACGGGCACGGCGCGCCGCATGGCAGCCTGCGCGGCTATGTCACCGGCTTCGTGCTCTCGGTCATCCTGACGGCGATCCCGTTCTGGCTCGTCATGAACGACGTGCTCGGCAACTCCGTGCTGACGGCGATCGTGATCATGGCCTTCGCCGCCGTGCAGATCGTCGTTCACATGATCTACTTCCTCCACATGAGCAGCCGTGCCGAAGGCGGCTGGAGCATGATGGCGCTGATCTTCACCATCATCATCGTGGTGATCGCGCTCTCGGGCTCGCTGTGGGTGATGTACCACCTCAATACCAACATGATGCCGAGCGACCTGCACAAGATGTGAGAGACTGCTTGGCACCTCTGCTGCTGCGGTCGACTGACGGCACTTTCTGGGCTTCCGGTGCTCACGTACCGAAGTACGCTCCGCTCCGGTTCTCGAAAGCACCGCCATTCGACACCCCGCAGCGAGTTGCCAAACAGTCTCCGAGGGCGCCGCGATGACGCCGCCGGAAACAGGAGCGAGGGGCCGCCCGCGCACAGAACGTTTCGTCTTCGCCGCCGCGCTCTGCCTGTGTACGCTGGTCTTCGTCGCGCTCGGGATCTGGCAGGTCCAGCGGCGGAGCTGGAAGCTCGATCTGATCGCCCGTGTCGATGCGCGCATCCATGCGCAGGCCGTGGCTGCGCCGGGGCCGGCAGAGTGGCCGGCGCTCAATCCAGCCAATGACGAATACCGCCGCGTCGCCCTGCAGGGGCGCTATCTCGATGCGCCGGAGACGCTGACGATGGCCGTGACCGAACTTGGCCCCGGCTTCTGGGTCCTGGCGCCGTTCCGGGCCGATGCCGGCTTCACCGTCCTCGTCAATCGCGGTTTCGTGCCGGAGGATCGGCGCGGGCCTGACGAGCGGCGCAAGGTTGCCGGCGAGGCGAGGGTGGTCGGGCTGCTGCGGCCGAGCGAGCCCGGAGGCGGCTTCCTACGCGCCAACGACGCGGCTGCCGGGCGCTGGTACTCGCGCGACGTGGCGGCGATCGCCGGGGCGGGGAGCCTTGGTGCTGTCGCGCCTTATTTCGTCGATGCCGACGCCACTTCGGAGCCCGGTCCGCTGCCGCAGGGCGGCATGACCCAGGTCAGCTTCCGCAACACGCATCTGGTCTATGCGCTGACCTGGTTCTGCCTGGCTCTGATGAGCGCCGGGGCGGTGGTCTTCCTGTTGAGGGGCAAGGCCGACGAGGGATCGTCGGCCGCATAGGTTCGGCGTGGTTCCCGCATGATTCAGAAACACGCCGTCATTCCGGGCTTGACCCGGAATCCATCGTAGAGCGCCCAGACCTCCGATGGATTCCGGATCGGCGCCGCTTCGCGGCTTGTCCGGAATGACGAGTTTTAGGCCAGGCTCAGCCCTCGTTCTGCAACTGCCCAAGCTCGTGCAGCAGCGCCGCGCCCGTCCTGATGCCGCTCTGGAAGCAATCCAGCGTCATGTTCTCGTTGGGCGCGTGGTTGGCCTCGTCATGGTTGGCATAGGGCGTGACATAGGCGGGGATGCCGAGGATTTTGGTGAACACGTAATTCGGCAGGCTGCCGAAGCCGGCGGGGATCAGCAACGGCTCCTCGCCATGGGCCGCGACGAAGGCGCGGCGCAGCGGCGCGGTATAGGCCGAGGCGATCTGCGTCTTGGAGGGCTGCATGCCCGTCTCCTCGACGATGAACTCGACCTCCGGCGCGTGCTTGGCGACATGGGCCGCGATCTTGCGCAGGATGTCCTGCGGGTCCTGCGCCTCGATGAGGCGGATGTCGCATTTCACCAGCGCCTCGTTCGGCAGCACGGTCTTGGTGCCCGGCCCGCCATAACCGCCGTGGAAGCCGTTGATCGTCAGCGTCGGCTGGAAGCAGAGGCGGTCGTAGAAGGGCCGGTCGAGCGGCGCATCGAGACGGGTGAGGCCGAGCCCCTGCTTGAACGCGTCGATATCGAGCGGCAGGTGCTTGATCGCCTCGATATCCTCGGCCGTCGGTGGCTCGACTGCATCGTGCAGGCCCTCGATGGTGATCTCGCCGGCCTCGTTCTTCATGGTGGCGAGCAGGTGGACCAGCGTCCAGATCGGGTTCGGCACGACGCCGCCGAAATTGCCGGAATGGACGTCGCGGCTGGCATGGCGGCAGCGCAGATCGAAGGAGACGACGCCGCGCGAGCCGAACTTGATGGTCGGCGCGCCGCTGGCATGGCGTGGGCCGTCGGCGGTAACGGCGAGGTCGGCCTGCAGCAATTCCTTGTTGGCGCGCACGAAGCCCGCGATGCGGGGGCTGCCGATCTCCTCCTCGCCCTCCAGCAGCAGGATGACGTTGCATGGCAGTTCGCCATGGACCTTGAGATGGGATTCGATGGCGAGGATCTGGGCGAAATGCTGGCCCTTGTTGTCGCCGACGCCGCGCGCATAGAGCCGACCGTCACGGATGGTGGGCTCGAAGGGCGGCGAAATCCACTTCTCGAGCGGGTCCGGCGGCTGCACGTCATAATGGCCGTAGAGCAGCACGGTCGGCTTGCCTGGCGCCTTTTCCCAGCGCGCGACGACCATGGGATGGCCCTTGGTCTGGATGAGGCTGGTTTCCAGTCCGATCTCGGTCAGCATCTCGACCAGCAGCGCACCGACCTCGGCGATACCGATGTTCTCGGCGCTGATGCTTGGATGGCGCAGATAGGCGATCAGCCGGTCGAGGAAGGCGCTGCGGTTGGCTTCGATGTGATCGAAGACCGGAGCCAATGCGTCGGAGGAAGCCATTTCGGTGCACGCCTTTGCGAGGAAGCGTTGAGATCGTGAATCAGGGAGCAGGCCCTCATGACGGGCCGGCTCCCAGGGGCGACCAGCCTAGGGGGTGATACCGCGCCTCTCAACGGCTGCGCCTCTCCATTCCCGCCGCAGCGGCCATGCGGCAAGATCAGGCCGGGAGACCAAGTTGAGCCCAGTTCAATGCGCATAAGGGTCCGCTTCCGTCTCCCCGCCACGCTCGCGGGCCTCGTGCCAGGCGAGCCAGTCCGCCAGCTGCGGTGTCTCCGGCGCAACGGCGGCGATCTGGCGCAGCGCGACGCGCAAGGCGTGGCGCCCGAACTTGGTCGCCGGCACGGCAAAGGCTTCCGGCGAACCCCCTTTGTCGACGGCCTCGCGCAGCGCCTGTTTCACCGTGGCGATTGCCGGGTCGCCGAAATGGGCAAGCAGGCTTTCGAAGCCTTGGTGGGCAGCGGCGTCGAAGGAGCGCGGGTGCCCCATCGCGTCGCGGACCGGATGGGTCGGAACGAGATGGGCGCAAGGCACGTAGCCCTCTGGCACGGGCTCAGTCGCGGCATGGGTGCGGCCGCTGCGCAGCAACTGCGGCAGCACATGGGTATGCGGACCCTCGGGGCTCTTGCCACCGGCCGGCGGGATCGGCTGGTAGACCTCGCAGCGGCCGATCCGGGCGAGGAAGACACGATGCGGCCCGGCAGCGACGATCGCCGGCATTGCCGGATTGCCGGGCTCGAACAGCGAGCGGCCAGCCTGGGCGCGCAGCAGCGCGATCAGTTCGGGATCACCGGTGCGGATGCAGATGTCGGTCTGCAGGGTGCCGAGCCCCATGTCGAACAGGATCGCGTTGGCATCCTCGGTGCGCAGCGCTTGGGCATCCGGGCCGAGTTCGGTGAGAACGGTGCGCCGGTTCATAGCGCAGGCGTCTTCCAGCAGGCAGAGCGAGACGCGGTGGCTCCAGCTCGTGCCGACGGCGCTTTCCGAGGCGAAGAGGCGGGCGCCGTCGAGATCGTCGAAGCCGATGCCGCCGCGCGCGGTCGTGGCGGAGAGGCGGGAGGGCTCGTCGACGATCGCGACCTCCTCGTCGGGATCGCGCATGAACTCGGCGATCGCGCCGAAGGTGCCGAGATTCCACTGGCTCGATGCGTCATGGATGTGCTCGCGCAGCACGGCGCGGATGGTTTCGCTATCGCTCATCGTTGGATCTTCCGTGGCTCAGGGCCCGCCAGGGCAGGAGGAAGGGCTCGTCGTCATGGCTGCCGCGCAGGGCGCTGACGCCGAAGACGCTGCGCAGGCGCGCGTCGTCGAGGACGGCTGCCGGCTCGCCCTCGGCGACCAGCCGGCCGTTGTCGAGCAAGGCGAGCCGGTCGCAGAAGCGGGTTGCCAGCGTCAGATCGTGCAGCACGACCACGACGCCGGCGCCGCGTCGCGCGGTCTGCCGCAGCAGCTCCATCACTTCGAGCTGGTGCAGCGGGTCGAGGCCGGCGAGCGGCTCGTCGGCGAGTAGATAGGGCGCTTCGACCGCGAGGGCGCGGGCCAGCAGGACGCGGCGGCGCTCGCCACCCGAGAGCGTACCCATGGTGCGATCGACGAAACCCGCGACGTCGCAATGGTCGAGCGCTGTGGCGATGGCCGCCCTGTCGGCTTCCGAGAGGCCGCCGAAGGGGCGGCGGTGCGGCAGGCGGCCAAGCCCGACCACGGTCTCGACCGAGAGCGGCCAGGAGGTATCGCCGCCCTGGGCCAGGAACGAGACGCGCCGGGCCAGCGCCTGCCGGCCGAGCGCGCGGGCGCTCTCGCCGTCATAGTGGACGGCGCCCCGCGCCGGGGCGAGCAGGCCGGCCATGACGCGCAGCAGCGTCGTCTTGCCGGCGCCGTTGGGGCCGACGAGGCCGAGGAGTTCTCCGGGTCGAACAGTGAGATCGGCTTCTTGGATTATCGCTTTGCCGCCGAGCTCGACGGTGATGCCGTGCGCTTCGATGGCCATCACGCCTCCCGCCGCATGCGATTGACGAGGCTGAAGAGGAAGGGTGCACCGATCAGCGCCGTGACCACGCCGAGCTTCAGTTCCGGCCGGATCGGGGCGAGCCTGAGCGCGGTATCAGCCAGCAGGACGAGGATGGCGCCGCCGAAGCCGCTGACCAGCAGCAGCCGGCCGGGGCGGTTGCCGACCAGCGGGCGCAGCAGATGCGGCACGACGAGGCCGACGAAGCCGATCGCGCCGGTGACCGCGACCGCGCTGCCGACGGCGAGCGCCGTGCCGCCGATCAGGCGGGCGCGCAGCCAGGTGAGATCGAACCCAAGGCTGGCGGCCGTGTCCTCGCCCAGCGTCAGCGCGTCGAGGGCCGGTGCGGTCGAGAGCAGCAGCGCCCAGCCGACGAGCATCAGGGGCAGGGCGAGCAGGACATGGTTCAGGCTGCGGTCGGCGAGCGAGCCCATCAACCAGAACACGATCTCCAGTGCCGCATAGGGGTTGGGCGCAAGGTTCAGTGCCAGCGAGGTGGCGGCACCGGCGAAGCTGTTGAGGGCGACGCCGGCGAGGATCAGCGTCGTGGTGCCGGCGCCGCGTCCGAGCAGGATGAACAGCAGGAGCGTGGCGACGATGGCACCGGCGATGCCGCCGAGCGGCAGGGCGAGCGCGACGCTGGCTGAAAGCCCGCTGTAGAAGGCGACGACTGCGCCGAAGGCGGCGGCGCTCGAAATGCCGACGACACCGGGCTCGGCCAGCGGATTGCGCAGCAGGCCCTGCATGGCGGCGCCCGACAGGCCGAGGCTGAAGCCGACCAGCGCGCCAAGGATCGCGCGCGGCAGGCGCAGCTCCGTCAGTACGAGTGCGGGCAGGCTCTGTCGCCCAGCCAGACAGTCGCGGATCGCCGCGCCGAGATCGAGCGGGGCGTAGCCGACCGCCGTCGAGAGAGCAAAGACGGCGAGCGTCGCGAGCGCGAGCAGCGCGATGAGAAGCGCCAGCGATGGCGGCTGGAAGGGCAAGGTCTTCATCGGTCCTCTTCGGCAGCGCGCGCGAGCAACTCGATGGCGTCGAGCACGCTCGGACCGGCGCAGGTCCATAATCGTGAGGGCAGGGCGACCAGCTTCAGGCGCTCGCGGAGCCTCTCGATCAGCGGATGCTGCAGCACCTCATGGGCGAGCGAGGGCGGGCCGCCCGGCGTATCGTTGAGGATCAGCATCTGCGCGCCGCCGAGCGCCACCGTCTCCAGCGCGATCTGGCCATAGCTGTCGATGCCGAGGCCGGCGGCGATGTTGTCGAGCCCGGCCAGCGTCAGGATCTCGTCGACCAGCGAGCCGCGCCCGACCGTGAAGCCGTTCGGCCGGAGCACGATGGCGCGGCGGCGCTCAGTCGGACGCTTCGCTGCGAGAACGGCGAGGCGCGCGTCGATGTCGGCAACGAGCGCCGCGCCGCGTTCCTCCTCGCCGAGCAGCGCCGCCATCTCCGCGATCTGCGCGCGCATTTCGGCGATGTTGCGGGGCACGCCGAACTCGCGCACGCGCATGCCGACCCGCTTGAGCAGGCCGACGGTCGCGCGGGTGGTGTAGGCGCCGGCGATGACGAGGTCGGGCCGGGAGGCGAGCACCTGCTCGACGAGGCCGTGATTGACCGGGATCGCGCGTGCCGCCTCTGCCATATTGGCGTTGCGCGGATCGCGCGAGAGCCAGGTGATCGAAGCGATGTGCTCGGGCGGCGCGAGGCGCAGGACGAGTTCGTCCGTGCACATGTTGAGCGAGACGATCCGCGCCGGCTTCGCCGCCGCTGGCGACGCGCCAAACGCCATGGCGGCGAAGGCCGCGATGGCGAGAGCGCACAAGCCGGTCAGCCAATGCCTGGCGCGGAACGGCGTCATCCGCCGATCGCCACCTTGATGCCGCCATAGGCGCCGAAGCCCGGGACGAGGAAG
This sequence comes from Allobosea sp. P4_C6, assembly GCF_056402015.1. Taxonomy (NCBI): domain Bacteria; kingdom Pseudomonadati; phylum Pseudomonadota; class Alphaproteobacteria; order Hyphomicrobiales; family Alloboseaceae; genus Allobosea; species Allobosea sp. P4_C6. Next base: position 95,831 of record NZ_JBFUIF010000009.1, on the reverse strand, counting down.
CCGACGGGGTTCTCCCAGCGCTTGTCGAAGAGATTGTCGATCCGCCCGAACACGCTGACCTTGTCGGTCGCCTTGTACTCGGCGGCGAGATTGACCAGCGTCGCGCCCTTCGCGTTCATGCGCGGGACCGAGAAGTCGCGATTGCCGTCGACCCATGAGCCGACATAGAGCAGCGTCGCCGAGAAGGTGAGCTTATCGGTGGGCGTCCAGGTCGCGGTGGCGCTCGCCTTGTGGCGTGGGCGGCGCAGCAATTCCTGCCGCGCGATCTCGTCCTTGGCGAGGGTGAAGGTGTAGTCGGCGCGGATGCGGAACTGCGGCGAGATCTCCAGGGCGGCGAAGGCTTCGACGCCCTTGGTCTGCGCCTTGCCGATATTGGCGTAGGAGTTGCGTGCCGTGTTGGTGACGATCAGGTTGTCGATGTCGTTCTGGAACCAGGTCCCGCCGAACTGCAGTTGCTTGTCGAAGAGCGGCTGCTCGAAGCCGATATCCCAGCCGCGGCTTTCTTCCGGGCTCAGGTTCGGGTTGCCGAAGAAATTGAAGCCGGGGCGATAGTCGATGAAGAGCTCGCTCAGCGTCGGCGCCTTGAAGCCGGTGCCGTAGCTCGCCTTCAGCTTGGTCTCGATGCCCGGGACGATCACCGCGGGCGCGATGCGATAGGTGGTGTGGCCGCCATAGCTGTCGTCATTATCGTGGCGGATGTTGGCCGCCAGGAAATAGCGGTCCTGAATATTGCCCTGATATTCGAGGTAGGCGGCCTTGTTGCCGTTGGAAGCGACGAGGCTCGCGGTGTCCAAGCGCTCGCGCTCGTATTGCAGGCCCATGATCAGGTTGTGGCCCTTGGTGATCTCGAGGTTGCCGCGCCAGTCGACCTTGGTGCGCTCGCCCAGGTTTTCGTTGGGCAGGCCGAGGATGCCGGTCGTGCCGTTGGCCGTTCGCGTCGCCCGGTCCTGGTTGGTGTAGGAAACGCCGAAGGTGTTGACGAAACGTCCGGCGAACGGATCCCAGACGACCTCGCCGCGTGTGAAGGCCTGTGCGTAGTTCTGCAGGGAGCGATAAGGGGCGGGGCGGCTCGGGAAGCCGGTGTCGCCGGTATAGCGCAACTGCCCGTCCTGATAGCGGCCGACCCAGTTGAGCGTCAGCGTGTCGCCGAGCGCGACGCCGATGCGGCCGGAATAGCTGTAGTTGTCGAAGGCATTCGGATTGATGCGGCGGCCGGGCGGGACGAGGTTCGGCGGCGTGACGTCGGTCGCATCGGTGCGGAAATGCGCGACGTTGAAGGCATAGTTGAAACGATCGTCGCCACCGCTGAAACCGGCGGACTGGTTGAAGGTGCCGTGGGAACCGGCTTCGACCCGCGCGGTCGCCCTGGGCGGCCCCTCACCGCGTTTCGTGGTGACCGAGATGACGCCGCCGATCGCATTGGCGCCGTACAGGCCGCTCTGCGGGCCACGCAGCACCTCGATGCGCTCGATGTCGTCGGTCAGCATCGAGCCGAAATCGAAGGAGCGGTTGGGCGTCGAGGGGTCGTTCGCCTCGATGCCGTCGATCAGAACCTTGACGTGATTGGAGTTGGTGCCGCGCATGAAGACCGAGGTCAGGCCGCCCGGTCCGCCTGTCTGGACGATGTTGAGGCCGGGCACGGTGGCGAGAGCCTGGGGCAGGGTGCGGCGCTGCTGCTGCTCGATCTCCCTGGCGGTGATGACGGTGACGGAGCTCGCGATCTCGCGCGCCGGGGTCGGCGTGCCGGTCGCGCTGACAACGATCTCGTCGAGCGCGAGCGGGGCGGGTGCGTTCTGGGCGAGTGTCGGGGCGGAGCAGGCCAGTGCGAGGAAGGAAACGCATAGCAGCAGGCGGCCGCGTTCTGCGGCTGGAAGGGCGGGGATCACGATGGAGACCTCGGGCGTTGACGTCAGTGGCACGTCACCGCGAACGCGATCTCCCATCGCCGCGCAAAAGGCGGCAAACAGTCAAATCAGCGATCGGCGCACCCCGTCCGAACGTGTTCGCGTGTGACCACGGCTGACGGCAGGTCTCCTGGCTCGCGGGTCCATGCCCTTCGCCGCCTTCCCAGGTCCGAGGTCCCAGTGGCGTATGGCGAAAGGCTCGCCGCTTACAGTTGCGGGGGCAGCCGCGGCATGGGGTGGCTGGCCACCCGCACCGCGTTCCCTTTTGATCCCGTGAGGGAACCGTCCCGGTGACGATTACGGCGGAAAAGTGTCGTCGTCAAATAGGTTTAACCAAAGGTAAGGACGGGGGCGGGAGATCGCGCGCCATGTCGTATCCGGAGGCCAGCCGTCGCGATCGCGCCGGTTTACGCCCGCGAGCCGGCGCGGCAGAACAGAAGCCACGGGCCGGGTCGGAATCACCATCTCTCGGCGCTTTCCGCGGCTTGGCCGCTCTGCTGTTGCCGAGGATGACGATGCTTAGGTTGCCGGACTTCGACGAGCAGATCGACCGCCGCGGGACCCATTCGGCCAAATGGGACACGATGGAGAAGTATTATGGCGTTGCCGCTTCAGACGGCATTGCCATGTGGGTGGCCGATATGGATTTTCGGCCGCCGCCTTGCGTCCAGCAGGCGGTCGAGCGCATGGCGGCCCACGGCGTCTATGGCTATTTCGGCGACGACCGCACCAATAGCGACGCCATCCGCTGGTGGATGAAGACCCGCCATGGCTGGGACGTGGCGTCGGAAGCGATCTTCACCACCCATGGCCTCGTCAATGGCACGGCGCTCTGCGTCGATGCCTTCACCGCGCCGGGCGATGGCGTCGTGCTGATGACGCCGGTCTACCACGCCTTCGCCCGCATCATCCGCTCGGCCGGCCGGGAGGTCGTGGAGTGCCGGCTGCCGATCGAGGAGGGCCGCTACGTCCTCGACATCGCCGGCTGGGATGCGCAGATGACCGGCCGCGAGCGGATGCTGATGCTGTGCTCGCCGCACAATCCGGGCGGGCGCGTCTGGACATGCGACGAACTCCGCGAGATCGCGGCCTTCTGCAAGCGCCACGACCTGATCCTCGTCGCCGACGAGATCCATCATGATCTGGTCATGCCGGGCGCCAGGCACACCGTCATGCCGCTGGCTGCGCCTGAAATCGCGGACCGCCTCGTGATGATGACGGCGACCACCAAGACCTTCAACATCGCGGGCGCCCATGTCGGCAACGTCATCATTCCCGACGAGCCGCTGCGCGAGCGGTTCCGCGCCCGGATGAACGCCCATGGCATCTCGCCCAATTCCTTCGGCATGGCGATGGCGACCGCCGCCTACAGCCCCGAAGGTGCGGCCTGGGTCGACCGGCTCGTGGCCTATCTCGACGGCAACAGGAAGCTGTTCGACGACGGGGTGAACGCCATTCCCGGCCTGCGTTCGATGCCGCTCGAGGCGACCTATCTCGCCTGGGTCGATTTCGGCGGGGCTGGCATGGAGCCGGCGGAATTCACCGCCCGCGTCGAGAAGCAGGCGAAGATCGCGGTGAACCATGGCGCGAGCTTCGGGGCGGGGGGCGACAGCTTCCTGCGCTTCAACCTCGCCACGCCGCGCGCCACCGTGATCGAGGCCGTCGAGCGGCTGAAGGAAGCGTTCCGCGATCTGCAATAGCGCCGAATGCGGGACGGTTCTGTCGTCCCGCGCCATCTCCCCGCTTCTCGCAAAGGCGGCACTGGCTTATTGGTGAAGCGGGAGAACTCATGAGACGCATCTCCAGATATCGCCGTCGCAGCCTGTTTCAGGTTGGGTAGCCCATGACGGCCGGCACGCCCCATCACATCGTCATCGTGGGAGCCGGCTTTGGCGGGCTGGAGGCGGCGCGAAATCTCGCCGGCGAGCCGGTCAGGATCACGCTCATCGACCGGCGTAACCATCACCTCTTCCAGCCTTTGCTCTATCAGGTCGCGACGGCGTCGCTGCCGACCTCCGAAATCGCCTGGCCGGCCCGTTCGCTGCTGCGGCGATACAAGAACGTCACCACGCTGCTGGGCAGCGTCGTCGGCGTCGATGCGGGGGTGAAGACGGTGCTGATCGAGGGCGAGCCGCCGCTTGCCTTCGACAGCCTGATCCTGGCGACCGGGGCACGACACTCCTATTTCGGCCATGACGAGTGGGAGCCCTACGCACCCGGGCTGAAGACGCTCGAAGACGCGACGAAGATCAGGCGGCGTATTCTCTCGGCCTTCGAGCAGGCAGAATGGGAGACGGACGCTGCCCGGCGCGCCGAGCTCCTCACCTTCGTGATCATCGGCGCAGGTCCGACCGGGGTGGAGCTTGCCGGCACGATCGCCGAGCTGGCGCATGACACGTTGCGCGGCGATTTCCGCAACTTCGATACGCGCTCCGCACGCGTCATCCTGGTCGAGGCCGGCCCGCGCATCCTGGCTGGCTTCACCGAGGACCTCTCGGCCTATGCGGAGCGGGCGCTGATCGGGCTCGGCGTCGAGATCAAGCTCGGTCACGCTGTCTCGAACTGCACCGCGGACGGGATCGAACTCGGCGGCGCCTTCCTGCCGGCCAGGACGATCCTCTGGGCGGCGGGCGTCGCTGCTTCGCCTGCGGCGGAGTGGCTCGGCGCGCCGGCCGACAGGGCCGGGCGGGTGATGGTCGAGCCCGACCTCACGGTACCCGGCCAGCGCGATATCTTCGTCGTCGGCGACACGGCCCATGTCGTCTCGGCCGACGGCAAGCCGGTGCCCGGCGTCGCGCCAGCGGCCAAGCAGGAGGGGCGCTACGTCGCCGGAGTGATCAAGGCGCGGCTGAAGGGCGAGGCCGCGCCGCCGCCCTTCGCCTACAGCAATGCCGGCAATCTCGCGACGATCGGCAAGCGCGCGGCGATCGTCGATTTCGGCTGGATCAAGCTGAAGGGGCGCATCGCCTGGTGGACCTGGGGCGTCGCGCACATCTTCTTCCTGATCGGCCTGCGGAACCGCCTCGCCGTCGCGCTGAACTGGCTGTGGATCTATGTCAGCGGCCACCGCAGCGCCCGCCTGATCACGCAAGGGCAGGCGAAGAGCGGCGAAGCCGACGCGCCCCGCTGATCGCGTTTCTGTCCCGCATCAGGAGCGCGCGAAATCCTCCGGCCGGAAGAAGGGCGTGTCCTTCAGTTCGGCCTCCTCGAAGGCTTCGAGATCGCGCCTGATTGTGGCGCTGTCTTCCCTGAAGAAGGCGGCGGCGAGGGCCTGCGCGACACGCTCGCCGGCGATCGCGACGCCCGGAATGTCGCTCGCGATCGCGCCATGGCTGACATTGGCTCCGTGGTTGACGAGATGGATGCGGGAGAGTTCGGCCGGCGCGGTGGCATCCCTGGGCAGGAGCTCGAATCCCGGTCCGAGATAGGGCGCCTGCGCCAATGTCGGGCGTGCAAGCTCGGCCGGCGGCGTATAGCGGTCGCTCCAGCGCGCGATATGTCCGGCGAATTCCGACAGTTCCTGAATACGCGCCGCGTCGACCTGAAAACCCGTGGCGACGATGAGGAAGTCGTGGCGGCGCTCGATGCGGCCCTCGGGCATGTCGATGTCGAGCACGACCTGCCCGGACTCGCGTCTGACCGAAGCGACGCGATGCCGGAAGCGGATGCCAAGCCCACTGGATTTCAGCGCACGCAGCACGGTCTCGTGCGGTGGCGGCGCGAGCATGTCGTCGAGATAGGCGGCGAGTGCCCAGCGGTCGGCGTCGGTGAGGGTGCTCCAGCCGTGGAAGAAGCCCTGGGTCGCCGAGCCGCGGCCCTTGTTGATCTGCGGCAGATGCGACCGGCGCAGATACATCTCTACGTTCGCCGCGCCTTGCTCGAGAGCGGTGGCAGCATTGTCCCAGGCCGAGGCGCTGCCGCCGATGACGCCGATCGACTTACCGCGCAGTCGCTCGAAATCGATCGGGTCGTTGCTGTGGGCCGCGAAAGCGGGTTTGAGGTCGCGCGGGACGATATCCGGCCAGAGATCGCCGCCCGCACCGCCGCGCCCGGTGGCGAGGACGACATGGCGGGCGAATACGGTCTTCGTTCCCTCGGCGGTCTTCAGATCGAGTGCAAGCAGGCGGTCATGCGGGCGCAGCTTCGTCAGCGCCGTGCGGTGCTGCACAGGCAGGGCGAGCACCCGCTGGAGCCAGCTGAGGTAATCGACCCAGACGGCGTTCGGGATCTTGTAGAGCGCCTCCCAGGCCGCTTCGCCGAAGCTGGCGTTGTACCAGGCGGCGAAGGTCAGCGCCGGCATGCCGAGCGCCGGCCCGGTCAGCGTCTTGGGAGAGCGCAGCGTGTCCATGCGCGCATAGCTGTTCCACGGGCCTTCGCGGCCGGGCTCGTTGGCATCGAATAGGCTGATGTTGACGATGCCCTTGGCCAGCAGGGCCGAGGCGGCGGCGATGCCGTTCATGCCGGCGCCGATGATGGCGACGTCGAGGACCGGCTCGCCGTCTGCCATCGCCTTGGGATGAAGCCAGGGCTTGGCCGGGATGCCGAGCAAGGCTAGGTCACGCTTCACCCGCGCTTCGTGGCGGGCAAGACCGTCGGCGATCGGCACTGGCGTTGCGATGCGCTTCATCACGAAACCTCCGCCGACTCGCGGGTGGCTTCGGTCGTGCCGAAGCCTTGCCCGGGGATCGAGGCGAGCAGGGCCTGCGTATAGGGGTGCCGGCGTTGGCCGAAGACCTCGGCCACCGTCCCGGCCTCGACGACCTCGCCGTTCTTCATCACCGCGATCAGATCGCAGACCTGCGCGGCGACACGCAGGTCGTGCGTGATGAGGACGATGGAGAGGCCGAGCCTTTCGCGCAGGTCTGCGAGCAGCTTCAGCACCTGCGCCTGCACGGAGACATCGAGCGCCGAGACCGGCTCGTCGGCGACGAGGACATCGGGTTCGAGCGCCAGAGCACGCGCCAGGCCGATGCGCTGGCGCTGGCCGCCGGAGAACTCGTGCGGGTAGCGGTCGACCGCAGCGGGATCGAGCCCGACGAGGCCGAAGAGTTCGCGGGCGCGTTCGAGCGCCTGCCTACGCGGCATGCCGTTGACGACGAGCCCCTGCGCGACGAGATCGCCGGCCTTGCGGCGCGGGTTAAGCGAGGCGAAGGGGTCCTGGAACACCATCTGGATATGCCGGCTGCGCGCGCGCATCTCGGCGCGGGACAGCTTGGTCAGATCCTCGCCCTGGAGCCGGATCGCGCCCGTGTCGGGGTCGATCAGCCGGATGATGCAGCGCGCCAGCGTCGACTTGCCGGAACCGGATTCGCCGACGATGCCGAGCGTCGCGCCCTTCGGCAGGGTGAGCGTGACGTCCTTGACCGCGTGGGTGACGCGCTGGCCACGGCCGAGGAAGCCGCCGGTGCGATAGGTCTTCGAGACGTTTTCGATCGTCAGGATCGCCTCGTCCGAAAGCGGGCGCGGCGGCGGCGGCTTCAGGGCCGGAACGGCGGCGATGAGCTGGCGCGTATAGGGGTGGGCGGGGTGGTTCAGGACGGTCTCGGGCTCGCCTTGCTCGACGACGAGGCCGCGTTGCATCACCATGACGCGATCCGCGATCTCGGCGACGACGCCGAAATCATGCGTGATGAAGAGCACTGCGGTGCCCTTGCGCGCCTGCAACTCGCGGATGAGCTTCAGGATTTGCGCCTGGGTGGTGACGTCGAGCGCCGTCGTCGGCTCGTCGGCGATCAGCACCTTCGGATCCAGCGCGAGCGCCATCGCGATCATGGCGCGCTGACGCTGGCCGCCCGAGAGCTCATGCGGATAGGCCTTCGCCGCACGCTCCGGCTCGGGGATTTGCACCTCCACGAGCAGTTCCTGAACGCGGGCCGCGATCGCGCGCTTGCCGAGATCGGTATGGATGCCAAGCATCTCGCCGATCTGGTCGCCGATGCTGCGCAGCGGGTTCAGCGCCGTCATCGGCTCCTGGAAGATCATGGCGATGCCGGCGCCGCGAATCCTGCGCATCTCCGCTTCGCTGGCGGTCGCGATATCGCGGCCCTCGAAGAGGATGCGGCCGCGCTCTATCGCAACGCCTGTAGGGAGCAGGCGCATGATGGCATTGGCCGTCATCGACTTGCCGGAGCCGGATTCGCCGACGACGCAGACGATCTCGCCCGCATTCAGCTCCAGCGAGACATCCTGCATCGCATGCGGCCGGTCAGCGCCCCTGGGCAGGCCGACTGTCAGTCCGTCGAGGGTAAGGATCGCGCTCATCGTCCCTTGAGCCTCGGGTTGAGGGCGTCGTTCAAGCCCTGGCCGACGAGCGAGACGCCGAGCACGGTGAGCAGGATCGCCACGCCGGGAATGGCCGAGACGTACCACTGCACGCGCAGCACATCGCGGCCGAGCCCGATCAGATTGCCCCAGGAGGCGACGTTGGGATCGGAGAGCTTGAGAAAGGCGAGCGAGCTTTCGAGCAGGATCGCGACCGCCATGACGACGCTGGCATACACGATCACCGGCGGCAGGGCGTTGGGCAGGATCTCGCCGAAGATCAGCTTGATGTCGGGCAGGCCGATAGTGCGGCCGGCCTGCACGAATTCGCGGTTGCGCAGCGACAGGAACTCGGCGCGGGTGAGCCGGGCGGGAGCCGGCCAGGAGACGATGCCGATCGCCACCATCACGGTCGTCAGCGTCGAGCCGAAGACCACGACCAGCACCAGCAGCAGCAGGAAGTTCGGCAGGGTCTGGAAGGCCTCGGTGATGCGCATCAGCACGGTATCGACCTTGCCGCCGTAGAAGCCGGCGAGCGCGCCGATGACGATGCCGATCGCGACTGCGATGACGGTGGCGACGATGCCGATCAGCAGCGAGATGCGCGCGCCGTAAAAAATCTGGGCGGCGATGTCGCGGCCGGAATTGTCGGTCCCGAGCAGGAAGCGCGGATTGGCGAGCGGCCATTGCAGCGGCCGGCCGGCGAGCGCGAGGGGATCGCGCGGGAAGAGCCAGCCGGCGCTCGCCGCCATCGCGATGACGATCAGCAGGAGGATGAGTCCAATCACGGCGGCCGGGCTGCGGAGATAGCGCTTGAGGATATCCATCGCCTCAACCCTCCGGCGCGATGCGCGGGTCGAGCCGCGCATAGAGCAGGTCGACGATGAAGTTCACGACTATGACCAGCAGCGCCGAGACGAAGACGATGCCGAGCAGCGTGTTGAGGTCGCGCTGGATCACGGATTCATAGGCGAGGCGGCCGAGCCCCGGCAGCGAGAAGACGCTCTCGACGACCACGGAGCCGCCGAGCATCGTGCCGGCCTGCAAGCCGATGAGCGTCACCATCGGCAGCAAGGCGTTGCGCAGGACGTGGCGGGTGATGACGCGGGTCTCGTCGAGGCCCTTCGAGCGGGCGGTGCGGACGAAGTCGAGGTTGAGCACCTCAAGCATCGCACCGCGCATCAGCCGCAGATAGATGGCGAGGTAGATCAGCCCAAGCGTCAGCGTCGGCAGGACGAGATGGCGCGCGATGTCGAGCGTGCGGGCGAAGCCCGTCAGCCCGGCGCCGATATCCTCGAAATCGCCGGCCGGCAGCCATTGGAGATGGACGGAGAAAACGATCGCCATCAGCCCGAACCAGAAGGAGGGGGTGGCGTAGAAGATCAGGCCGAGCGTCGAGATCAGCGTGTCCTGCCAGCGATTGACGTCGCGCGCCGCGAGCACGCCGAGCACGATGCCGGCGAAGAAGGCGAAGGAGAGGGCGGAAACCATCAGCAGCAGCGTCGCCGGCAGGCGCTCGGCGATGACGCTGGCGACCGGCTTGCCGTAGATGGCGGAGTGGCCGAGGTCGAAGCGGATCAGCCGCCAGAGATACTGTCCGAGCCGCTCGGCGGTCGAGAGGTCGAGCCCGTAAAAGCGGCGCAGTTCCTGCGCGAGCTTGGCGTCGCCGCCGCCCATCTGCGCCATCATGGCGTCGACGGTATCGCCGGGTGCGAACTGCAGCAGCAGGAAGATGCCGATCAGGATCAGCAACAGGGTCGGGATCGAGGCGGCGAGCCGCCGCCCCGCAAGGGTCAAGATACGCATGATCGACGCGCCGTGTTGTCGCGGGCTGTGCGAAAAGCCGGCCCGCTCTCCTGTTCTTATTCGGCCAACCAAAGGTCGTGCCAGCTCGATGAGCCCCAGCGCGGGGTGTTCGAGTGGTTACGGGCCTTGGCACTGATCGTGGTGACGAAGATCTGCTCGATCGGTGTCCAGATCGGCAGTTCCGTGTTCACCTTGCGGACGAAGTCGCCATAGAGCGCCTTGCGCTTGGCCGGATCGACCTCGGTCGCTGCGTCGTCGATGATCTTGTCGACGGCCTCGTCCTTCCAGTCCCACTGGTTGGTCCAGGGCGCACCTTTGGGCTGGCCCGAACGGTACCAGACCGTGGTCGAGACGGCCGGGTCGTTGCGGTACTGGTGCCAGCCGGTGGCGAGGTCGAAATCCCAATCGTTGTAGACGCTCTTCAGGAAGCCGCCGCCGTCGACGCGGACGATGTCGACCTTGATGCCGACCTGGGCCAGCGACTGCTGGATGAAGGTCGAGAACAGCGAGATGTCCTCGCCCCACGGCGCGGGCGTCAGCCGGAGCGAGAAGCGCGTGCCGCCGGCACCGGGCTTGTAGCCGGCCTCGTCCAGCAGCTTGACCGCGAGCGCCTTGTCGAACGGGTATTGCGGGCCGTTGTCGGCCGGGTAGAAATCGGTCGAGACCGAGGGGATAGGCCCGGTGCCGCGCTTGGCGAAATCGCCGAGGAAGTTCTCGATGAAGAACGGGATGTCGAGCGCATGCGCGATGGCGCGGCGCACCCGGATATCGGCGAGTTCCTTGCGGCGGAAATTGAATTCGATCGTGTTGGTGCGGGCGTTGCCCTCATTGCCCTTGGTCGAGACGATGAAGCGCTTGTCCTTGGACAGGCGGGCCATGTCCGAGATCGTCAGGCCCGAGAACGGGCTGTAGTGGAGCTGGCCGGCTTCGAGCTGGGCGGCGGCGGCCGAGCGGTCGGTGATCACGCGCCAGATGATGCGATCGAGATAGGGCGCATTCTCGCGCCAGTAGTTCGGGTTGCGATCGGCGATGACATGCTGGCCGCGCTCGTAGGAGACGAACTTGAACGGCCCCGTGCCGATCGGCGCGAGGTTGACCGGGTTGTTCCGGATGTCGCCCTTGCCCTCGTAGAGGTGGCGCGGCGAGACGTAGCCGAGATCGGGCAGGGCGCGCAGCAGCAGGTTGAGCGGCATCGGCCGCTCGTAGCGGAAGACCGCGGTCAGCGGATCGGGCGTATCGACGGCGGTGAGGAAGAGCTGCAGCGTGGTGCCGTAGTTCAGGATCTTCTTCCACATCTCCATCGCGGTGAACTGGACGTCCGCCGAGGTGAAGGGCTGGCCGTCATGCCAGGTCACGCCCTTGCGCAGCTTGAAGGTGATGGTCTTGCCGTCGGGCGTGCTTTCCCAGCTCTCGGCGAGGACGCCGACCGGGTTGCCGTTGGCATCGAGATCGACCAGCGGCTCCTGGATCTTGCCGCCGATAATGTAGACGCCGGTCGAGGCCTGCAGGCTCGGGTTGAGCTGGCGCTGTTCGGCGCCGTAATGCACGCCGAAGACGCCGCCCTTGCGCGGGGTCTCCTGCGCGAAGGCCTTGAACGGGTTGACGACATTGGCCGCGATGGCGGCGGAGGTCATCAGGATTGAGCGACGGGTGGAGTCCATGGGGATCCTCGACGATCTGAGCTCGGAGGCTGAAAGACGGAATGCAGAAGTCGTGCCGGTCAGGCCGGCACGAAGCTGAGCACCGAGCCGGAAGCCCGGGCGGCGGGAACGCTGGCTACTTCGCCGTGGCGGATCGCCCCGGAGGCCGTGGCGGCGGCGTCGAGATCTCGCGTGGCGAGCACGAGCGCCGCGACGCCTTGGCTTGCGGCGCCTTCGCGCACGGCGTCGGGATAGCGCTCGGCGAAGGTCTCGGCGGTGTAGAACAGGATGTCGGCGCGCGAGCGTCCGGAGGCGACGCGCCAGACCGCGCCTTCCTGCTGCGCCGGCTCGTCGATCAGCCGCGAGAAATGCGCCGCGGCAGCCTGCGGATCGGCGGACAGGATCTCGACGCGACGCAGCGCGACGGCGCCGTTGGCGTGCTGCTGGAGAACCGGAATCCAGACGTTCTCACGCGTCAGGTGCTGGCAGGCGAAGATGCGGATGCCACCGGGCTGCTCGTCGAGCGGCCAGCGGAAGACGTTGAACTTGGCATCGGCCTCGCCGCCGCCGGGAAGCGGCACCGGCCGGCCGAAATGCACAGGGCCGATCGCCGGAAAGCCCCGCGCAGTGATCTCGGCCGCGCCGGCCGCGGCGTCGTCCGTGGTGAAGGCGATGCGCTCGATGCCTTCGTGCTTCGTCAGGAAATCGCGCGTCGGCTTGTTCTGGTCGGTGTCGGAGACGATCCCGAGCAGCTCGAGATAGTCGTCCTGCAGCATGATCGTGTGGTTGGCCGAGCCCATATGCGACGAATGAAGGCCGCGCGGCGAGACGGTGAAGCCGAGCTCTTCCCAGGTCTTGGCCGAGAGAGCGAGATCGCGAACGGCGACGACGACATGGTCGACGCCGAGAATATGATTGAGAGACATTCAGCCGGTCCGAGATAATGCCGCTTGCGGCGGCTCAGGCGAAGAATTTCCTTCTTCGGTCGGCAATCTAGTCGGGCAATATGGGGAATGTCCTTATCGTTATTTTCCGTTTTTGGAGATGAATGATCTCCTTTTCGTGGTCGGCATTATGCGGGCCGGCTGTAGTGGATAGGTCGCGGCGCGGTGATTGGATCGTGCTTGATTTCCGATCGAAGCGGGCATATACCCGCAACTATGTCCATTGCCTGCTACTGCACGCGCCTGAAGACCGTGACCCGCAAGATCGCGGGGCTTTATGACGTCGCCTTGGCGCCGGTGGGGATCAACATCGCCCAGTTCGCCATCCTCAGAAACGTCCGCAGGTACCAGCCGGTCAGCCTGACGGAGCTGGGCCGGCTTCTGGAACTCGATCGATCGACCATGGGGCGCAATATCCGCGTGGTCGAGAAGATGGGCCTCGTATCGCTCGGGCGCGGCGAAGATCAGCGGGAGCTGGTCGTGTCGCTGAGCTCTCAAGGAGAAGCGGTTCTGGAAGAGGCGTCGCCGCTCTGGGAGACGTGCCAGCAGGACATCACCGGGCGCCTTGGCGTCGAGCGTCTCAAGGCTCTCAACGAACTGAGCGACCTTCTCTGATCGTTTAATCTTAAACGGGTATATACCTATAAATTGGATGCTCTCATGTCGCAGATAGCCGCCTCCGCCGACAATTCGGCGCTTCCACGCTTTTTTGCTCGACGCGGCATCCACTATGGCTGGGTGGTCGCGGCGGTCACCTTCCTGACCATGCTGGTCACGGCCGGCGCCGTCGGAGCGCCGGGCGTGCTGATCGGCCCCCTGCATCAGGAATTCGGCTGGTCGACCTCGGAGATTTCCTCCGCCTTCGCGATCCGGCTGGTGCTGTTCGGGCTGATCGGGCCGTTCGCCGCTGCGTTCATGAACCGCTTCGGCGTCAGGCGCGTCGCGGCCGTGGCCTTGACGCTGATCGCAGCCGGCGTGCTCGGCTCATTCGTCATGACGACGCTGTGGCAGCTCATGCTGTTCCTGGGCGTCGTCGTCGGCTTCGGCACGGGGCTGACCGCCATGGTGCTGGGCGCGACGGTGGCGACACGCTGGTTCTCGGCACGGCGCGGCCTCGTGATCGGCCTGCTCACGGCCAGCACGGCGACAGGCCAGCTCGTTTTCCTGCCTCTGCTCGCCTCGCTGACGGAGACGCTTGGTTGGCGCAGCGCGCTCACGGTCGTGCTGGTGATGCTGCTGCTCGCCGCGATCGCGGTGCTGGTGCTGATGCGGGACCGGCCTTCCGACATTGGGCTTGCCCCCTATGGCGCGACCGCCCCGGCAGCCGCGCCGCCGGCGGCGCCCGCGACGTTCCGCGCCATGCTGGCCTCGCCGCTGATCGCGCTGAAGGACGCCTCGCGCTCCGGCATCTTCTGGGCGCTGTTCGGCACGTTCTTCGTCTGCGGCGCCAGCACGAACGGCCTGGTGCAGACCCATTTCGTTTCGCTCTGCGGCGATTTCGGCATGGCGCCGGTGGCTGCGGCCGGCATGCTCGCGGTCATCGGCATCTTCGACTTCGCCGGCACGGTCGGCTCGGGCTGGCTGTCCGACCGTTTCGACAGCCGCAAGCTGCTGTTCTGGTATTATGGCCTGCGTGGGCTCTCCCTGATCTATCTGCCCTTCACCAGCTTCAGCTTCTACGAGCTGTCGATCTTCGCCGTGTTCTATGGGCTCGACTGGGTCGCCACCGTGCCGCCGACCGTCAAGCTCGCGGCCGACCGCTTCGGCGAGCGCGCCAATCTCGTCTTCGGCTGGATCTTCGCGGGGCACCAGCTCGGCGCCGCCACCGCGGCCTGGGGGGCGGGCTTCAGCCGCACGGTCTATGCGAGCTATCTGCCGGCCTTCTTCATCGCCGGCGTGCTCTGCCTGATCGCCGCGGTCGCGATCGTCGCGGTGCGCGAGCCCCGCGAGCGGGACCTCGTGCCGGCGGCGGCCTGATCGCCTGTGTTGCGACATCGCGGCTTATGCCTATCTACAAGCCATGACCGCGATTCCGTTCGACAACTCCTATGCGCGCCTGCCCGAGCGGTTCTATGCCGCGGTCGATCCGACCGCGGTCGCCGCGCCACGGCTTATCAAACTGAACGAGACGCTGGCCTCTGAGCTTGGCCTCGATCCGGATTGGCTGAAGGGACCGGATGGCCTTGCGATGCTGGCTGGCAACAGCATCGCCGATGGGGCGAGCCCGATCGCGACGGCCTATGCGGGCCACCAGTTCGGTGGCTTCAGCCCACAGCTCGGGGATGGTCGCGCGATCCTGCTCGGAGAGGTGGTGGATCGCGAGGGCCGGCGACGCGACATCCAGCTCAAAGGCTCCGGTCCGACGCCGTTCTCGCGCCGGGGGGATGGCAGGGCAGCGGTCGGCCCGGTTCTGCGCGAATACATCGTCAGCGAGGCGATGGCCGCGCTTGGCGTGCCGACGACGCGCGCACTTGCCGCCGTTCTGACCGGCGAGGTCGTCAGGCGCGAGACGCTCCTGCCGGGCGCGATCTTCACCCGCGTCGCTTCCAGCCATATCCGGATCGGGACCTTCCAGTTCTTTGCGGCCCGCCGCGATGTCGAGGCCCTTCGCCTCCTGGCCGACCACGTCATCACCCGGCATTATCCGGGTGTGGCCGGCAGCGAAGCGCCGTATCTCGCCTTGCTGGAAGCCGTCATCGCCGCGCAGGCGGATCTCATCGCGCGCTGGATGCTGATCGGCTTCATCCATGGGGTGATGAACACGGACAACATGTCGATCGCCGGTGAGACGATCGACTACGGGCCTTGCGCTTTCATGGACAGCTACGATCCCGCGACCGTGTTCAGCTCCATCGACGAACATGGCCGCTACGCCTATGGCAACCAGCCGCCGATCGCGCTGTGGAACCTGACTCGCCTCGCCGAGGCGCTGCTGCCGCTGCTGTCCGACGACCAGGAGAGGGCGGTGACGATCGCGCAGGACGCGCTCAACCGATTCAACGATCTGTTCCAGAGCCGACTGGTTGCCGGTTTCCGCCGCAAGCTCGGCCTCGTCAGCGAGGCGCCCGACGATGTGCTGCTCATCAAGGCGCTGCTCGAGACGATGCAACGAGGACAGGCCGATTTCACATTGACGTTCCGGCGGCTCGGAGACGACCTCCTTGAGGGCGGGCGGCGCTGTCGCGAGCTGTTTGCCAACGCAGGCGAATTCGACGGCTGGCTGAGCCGCTGGCATGAGCGCCTACAGCAGGAGACCTTGTCCGCGGAGGAGCGGCAGCGCCTGATGCACGGCGTCAATCCGCTGTTCATTCCCAGGAACCATCGAATCGAGGCGGTGATCCAGGCCGCCGTGGAGCGCGACGATCTGGCGCCGTTCGAGGAGCTGCTGACCGTTCTGGCGAACCCCTATGACGATCAGCCCGGGCGAGAGGCCTACACGCTGCCGCCCGCCGCTCACGAGCGTGTGCTGGCGACCTTCTGCGGCACCTAGGGCGTTTCAGTTTTGCGGCATGGCTGACGTCCGTCTGCCTGCGACCTCAGCCGGCAGCTGTGCCGCCGGCATTGCTGCGCGTATCGCGTTGCAGGGACAGGATGGCGTCGGCAACATCGAGACCCGTCCGATAGGCGCCGTGCGCGGTCGAGAAGTCCTGCGCGGAGCAGGCCTCGCCCGCGAAGAAGATGCGTTCGTCCCAGGGACGCGCCAGAACGGAACGGGCCGTGGCATGGCCCGGGAGGGCGTGGCTGTACGAACCGCGCGCGAAGGGCTGCCGGGCCCAGCGCGATTGAGCGACCGGCTTCAGCTTGAGCCTCATTCCGGAGCCGAACAGGCCTGAAAGCTCATCCAGCGCGAAGGCGGCCATCGCGCCGTCCTCTTCGAGTTCGCGCGCCGTGGCGCCGCCCAGGAAACCCTCGACCAGCGGGCGGCCGAACGGGCGCAAATGGTAGCTCGCGGTACTGGACAGATGAGGATTGCCGAGGACCTGGGTGTCCGGTTCCAGATCGTTCGGTTCGTCGATATGGAAGACGATCTTGTCGGCAAGCCCCAGAGGCAGCCGGCTTGCGGCCTCCATCCAGTCGTCGAGTGCGTGGGGCAGCTCGATGACGCCGGCCGCCAGCACGTCGGTGGGTACGGAGACAATCGCTGTCCGGGCCCGGATGGTGCCGGTTTCCGTGACGATCGCGAGCCACTGTGCATCCGCCCGGATCGCGGTGACGGGGGTGCCGAGCGCGATCGGCAGCTCTGCGGCAGCCGCGGCGATGAGGCGGCCATAGCCCTTGACGACCCGCCAGTTCACGCCGGTATCGGCGTCGACATAGGCGAGGTAGTCGCGGATCGACAGCGCCTCCAATTCCACGCCGTTGACGTAGCTGCTGAGGGCTTCGAGATAGGGCTTCCATGGATGTCCGGCCGCCAGCAGATCGGCCGCCCGGTCGGTTTCGACAGGAGCATGCCGTAGATCGGCTTCGAAGCGGGCCGAGGCGGCCCGTGCTGCTGCCTGCTCGGCTTCGGTGAAGCCGAGATTGCGGAACTGGCGGCCCCAGGGCGGGAGCGTTCGATCGACCGCGAAGCCGAGGGTCGGGGCAAGCGCGGCCCAGGGGTTACGGTCGGCCGAATGCAGCCAGCCACAACCGAGATCGATCGGCAGCCCGTCGTGATGGATCGTCCAGGCGCGGCCACCGATCCGGTTCTCGGCTTCGACGACGAGAACGGAAAGCCGCGCCTGCGCAAGCCGCCGGGCGGCGGCGATGCCGGCGGCTCCGGCCCCGATCACGACGACATCATATTCGCTGTTCATTCCACCGCCCTCGGCGCCGCGCCGAGCTCCAGCCAATCGAGTTCTTCCTCGAGCCGATGGAACGCATCGTCTCCGATGGTGCCGTCGCGCCGCAGCGCCAGCGCCGTGTCGCGCGCCGCGGCGAGGGCGTCACGCCGGAAGCGGTTCTGCGCGGTGTCGAATTCCACGCCTTCGCGCGTCTGCTCGAGCATGGCGCCGTATTCCCGGCGTATCGCCTCGGCGACCTCTGACGGAGCGTCGCCGATCGTTGCGATCGCCGCCTTGAGCGCGAGCTTGCGGGCCATGCGGAATTCGCGCTCGACCGTCCGGTCCTCCACCGGGGCGAGCCGCTTGAGCAGCAGCGGCAAGGTGAGGCCCTGGATCAGAAGCGTGCCGACCACGACGACGAAGGCGCACATCAGGATCAGGTCGCGATAGGGAAAACCTATGGGAAGGGCATAGGCCGTCGCCAAAGTGACGATGCCGCGCATGCCGCACCAGGCGATGATCAGGCCGTCGCTCAGCGTCGAGGTTCGGGGCGCCTCCTCGCCGGCCGAGTGGGCGACGGCGCGGCCCGCCTGCTTCGCGACGACCTGATAGGCCATCACCCAGCTCAGGCGCACGACGATCACCGTCGCCAGCACGGCCAGCGCGATGCCGACATAGGCGGCACTTCGCTGCGGGCCGAGATCGGCGAGGATCGGCCGCAATTGCAGGCCGACCAGCACGAAGGCCATGGTCTGAAGCACGAACACGGTGGTCTCCCACACCGCATAGGATGGAATGCGCAGACGGGCGCTCGTGCGGGCAGGGGCCGTGCGCGCCAGCACCATGGCGTAGACCACGATGGTGATGATGCCTGAGAGATGGAGCTTCTCGGCGAGGATCCAGACGCCGAAGGTGGTGATGAACTGGAGGATGATCGCGCTCGGCGGATCGTTGAAGCGCCCGAGGAAACGGACGAAGAACGAGCCGAGCAGCGCGCCGAGGACGAGGCTTCCGACGACCACGAGGCCGAAGGTCGGCAGGGCGGAAGCCGGCGAGAAGCTGCCGGCGATCATAGCGGCGACCGCAACCCGGTAGATCAGCAGCGCCGTGGCGTCGTTGAGGAGACTTTCCCCCTCCAGGATGACGACGAGGCGATGCGGCGGGCGCACGCGCCGCAGGATGGCGGTCGCGGCGACGGCATCGGGAGGGGCGACGATCGCGCCCAGCGCCACCGCTGCCGCCCAGGGCAGATCCGGCAGGAACCATCTGGCGACGGCGGCAACGGCGATCGTCGTCACGCCCACGGCGACGACGACCAGGCTCCCGACAGTCCGCCATCTCTTGCGAAGATCCCGCACGGAGGTGTCGAAGGCGGCGTCGAGCAGGATCGGCGCGACGAAGAGCGCAAGCACCAGCTCCGGGTCGAGCGCGATCTCGGGCGCGTTGGGTATGAAGGCGATGCCCGTTCCCGCCACCGCCAGCACGACCGGATAGGGAATGCCGACCCGGCGCGAGGCCGCCGAGAGCAGGACGGCGGCCAGCATGATGATCAGGATCGATTCGAACAGGACCATCGTCGGCCGTTCCATTGGGGCGAGCCGGCACCTTAGCGAAGCCGCTGCGGGATCGCGACCGGTTTGCTCACAGGGCAGAGCCAGCTCCAGATTGACCTTTCGCTCTGGTCATCGTACTGGTCTTACCAGAACAAAAAACGATGGTTCAGGGAATGGAAGCTCAGGGTTCCGACAGCGCGTCGGGTTTCGAGCGCGTCTTCGCCTACCTGCAGGAGCGGTTGCTCGACGGCACGCTGAGGCAGGGCGAGCGGCTGATGGCCGAACGCGAACTCGCTACTCAGCTCGGCGTCGGCCGGCCGGTCGTGCGCGAGGCGCTGCGGGCGCTGCACATGCTCGGCATCGTCGAAATCCGCGAGCGCGTCGGCACCATCGTGAAGCGGCCGGACGCCTCGATGCTGCGGGATTTCTTTACCCTCGCGCTGGCCCAGCAGGCCGAGCTCATCGACGACGTGATGGAAGCGCGCATCGCGATCGAGTGCCAAGCCGTGCGCCTGGCCTGCGAGCGCGCCACCATCGCCGATTTCGAGCGCTTGCAGCGCGCGCTGGTCCGGATCGGCGAGACGATCGACGATGCCGATGCGGGCGGCTCCGCCGACTTCGACTTCCACCGTGCCATCGTGCTGGCGTCGCGCTCGCCGACGCTCGCGGTGCTGCATGAATCCATGTCGACGCTGCTGGCGCGCTCGCACCGCAGCCGCCGCGAGCTGGTCCAGCAGTTCAGCTCGATGAAGAGCTACCTGATCGACGACCACAAGCGCGTCTTCGACACCATCGTCGCACGCGATCCCGATCGCGCCGAGGTGACGCTGCGGCGCCATTTCGCAATCGGCGACGAATACCGGCGCCGCGCCGTTACCGGCGAGGGCGACAGGCCGGAGACGCTGAGCGCACAGGGAGCCTGAGGGCTCCGGATTCACCAGAAAAGATGCCGAGAGAGCAGAACATGGCAGGGAACGAAAAAGGCAGCGTCGGCTTCATCGGCCTCGGCACGATGGGGCGCGAAATGGCGCGCAACCTGATGAAGGCGGGGCATCCCGTCGTCGTCTTCGACATCATCGGCGATGCGGTCGCCGCATTGGTAGCAGAGGGTGCGAAGCCGGCGAAGAGTCCGGCCGAGGCGGCGGCGAGCGCCGATATCGCGATCACCATGCTGCCCGATACACCGCAGGTCGAGGATGTCATCTATGGCGAGGGCGGGCTGCTGGCTGCGCCGCCACGCGGGCGTCTCATCGTCGACATGAGCACGATCTCGCCTGTCGCCGTCCGCAGGATGCATGCCGATCTCAAGGCTGCCCGGACCGATTTCATCGATGCGCCGGTTTCGGGCGGACCGCTCGGCGCCAAGAACGCGACGCTCACGATCATGGCCGGCGGCGAGGCCGCGGCCTTCGCCAAGGCAGAGCCGTTCTTCCGCGGCATGGGCACGACGATCACCCATGTCGGGGCGCCCGGCGCCGGCCAGGCGGTCAAGCTCTGCAACCAGCTGATCTGTGGCATCAACATCCAGGCCGTCTGCGAGGCGATCGCGCTCGGCCGGGCCTCTGGCGTGGATCTGGAGCAGATGCGCAGCGTGCTGCTCGGCGGCTCGGCGGCATCCTGGATGCTCGACAAGCTCGGCCCGGCGATGATCGCGGGCGATGCCGGGGCCGGCTTCCGCATCGACCTGATGCTGAAGGATCTGCGCCTCGTGCAGGAGCAGGCGCAGGCGCTCTCGGTGCCGCTGCCGGGCACCGCGCTCGTCACCAGCCAGTACATCGAAGCACGGGCTCATGGCGAAGGCGGCAACGGCAATCAGGCGCTGTTCAGGGTCTATGACCGCATGACGAACCGGGCCTGACCGCGGCCATGGGTCTCAATCTCGACTTCTCCGTCGTTCTGGAGCGCTGGCCGCTCTTCCTCGACGGCGCGGTGATGACGCTGCAGCTCGCTTTCATGGCGATCCTGATCGGCGGCGCGATCGGCACGTTCTGTGCCATCGGCCGCGGCAGCAGCAATCGCTTCATCGCGGCGCTCTGCGCCGGCTATGTCGAGACGATCCGCAACACGCCGCTGCTCGTCCAGATCTTCCTGGTTTATTTCGGTCTCGCCAGCATCGGCCTCAAATTCTCGGCCTTCTCTGTGGCGGCGGCGGCGCTCGCGATCAATGTCGGCGCCTATACCGCCGAGATCATGCGGGCGGGCTTCGAAGCAATTCCGCCCGGCCAGATCGAGGCGGCGGAAGGCCTCGCCCTCTCGCGCTTCCAGATCTACTGGCACGTCATCCTGCTGCCGGCGGTCGAGAAGGTCTATCCGTCGCTGACCAGCCAGTTCGTGCTGCTGATGCTGGCGTCTTCCGTCACCTCGCAGATATCGGCCGAGGAGCTGACCGCGGTCGCCAACTACGTGCAATCCGACACCTATCGTGCCTTCGAGACCTATATCCTCGTCGCGCTCGCCTATATCGCGCTCTCGCTCGTCCTGCGCGCCGGCTTCTGGGCGCTGGGGCTCGTGTTCTTCCCGCGCCGCCGGCGCCTCGGCACGTCGCTCTAGAGGTCGATGATGGGCGGCTCCCTCAACGCGAACCATCTCCTCTTCCTCGGTCAGGGCGCGCTGTGGACCATCGGGCTGTCGGCCATTGCGCTGATCGGCGGCGGCCTCGTCGGATTCCTGATCGCGCTCGCCCGGGTGTCCCCGAGCAAGGCCGTGCGACTGCTCAGCGGCGCCTATGTGCAGCTCATCCAGGGCACGCCGCTGCTGGTGATCATGTTCCTCGGCTATTTCGGGCTCTCGGCGCTCGGCTTCTCGATCACGCCGCTCTGGGCCGCGGGGGCATCGCTGACGATCTATGTCGGGGCCTATTTCGGCGAGATCTGGCGCGGCTGCATCCAGGCCGTGCCGCGCCCGCAATGGGAGGCGGCCGAGGGGCTGGGGCTCAGCCGCACTCAGCGCATGCTCAAGGTCATCCTGCCGCAGGCCATGCGCATCGCCACGCCGCCGACCGTCGGATTCATGGTGCAGATCATCAAGAACACCTCGCTGGCCTCGGTCGTCGGCTTCGTCGAGCTCGCCCGCTCCGGCCAGATCATCAACAACTCGCTGTTCGAGCCCTTCCTGATCTACGCGATCATCGCCCTGATCTACTTCGCGCTCTGCTTCCCGATCTCGCTCCTCAGCCGGCGTCTCGAGCGCCGCATGGGCGTCGGCCGCGCGAAGCTGATGCCGGCCTGACGAGATGTGAAAGCCATGAGCCAGGAACTTCCCATCATCGAACGCCCCATCGTCGTCCTCGACAAGGTCCATAAGAGCTTCGGCCCGCTCAAGGTGCTGGACGGGGTCAGCTTCACCGTCGCGCGCGGCGATGTGCTGGTGCTGATCGGCCGCTCCGGCTCCGGCAAGAGCACGGCGCTGCGCTGCATCGACCGCTTCGAGAAGATCGATTCAGGCGAGATCCGCGTCTGCGAACACCGCGTCGACGCCGCCGATATCGACCTGCGCGCCCTGCGGCAGGATGTCGGTATCGTCTTCCAGAGCTACAACCTGTTTCCGCACCTGACGATCGAGCAGAACATCACGCTGGCGCCGGTCTCGGTGAAGGGCATCAAGAGGGCCGAGGCCCGCGAGCTCGCCAAGGCGATGCTCGCCAAGGTCGGGCTGTCCGAGAAGCTCGACGCCTATCCCGAGCAGCTTTCCGGCGGCCAGCAGCAGCGCGCGGCGATCGCCCGCTCGCTCGCCATGCAGCCCAAGGTGATGCTGTTCGACGAGGTCACCTCCGCGCTCGATCCGGAGCTGACCGGCGAGGTGCTCAAGGTCATCGAGCAGCTCGCTGCCGATGGCATGACCATGGTCATGGTCACCCATGAGATGGGGTTTGCACGGGGCATCGCCGACCAGGTGGTGTTCATGCACGCCGGAAGGGTCCACGAGGCCGGAAGTGCCTCGATCCTTTCCGCACCGGCGACGCCGGAACTCGCCCAGTTCGTCGGAACCGGGCTCTAACAACCAAAAACGGGAAGGACACCAAGGATGAAACGTTTTCTCGCCATCGCCGTGCTCGGCACGACGGCTCTCGTGGGCGCCGGCCAGGCCGCCCGCGCCGACATGCTCGACGACATCACCAAGGCCGGCAAGATCCGCATCGCGACCGATCTGGCGATCCCGCCCTCGGGCATGATCGACGGCGCCATGAAGCCGACGGGCTCGGATGTCGAGACCGCAGAGCTGCTCGCCAAGGATTGGGGGCTGCAGCTCGAATTCGTGCAGACCACGGGTGCCACCCGCATCCCCAACGTCCAGACCAACAAGGCCGACATCATCATCTCGACGCTGTCGGTCACGCCGGATCGCGCCAAGGTCATCGACTTCTCCAAGCCCTATGCGGCGCTGCAATCGGTCGTCGGCTGCCTGAAGTCGCTCGATGTGAAGGGTTGGGACGACCTGAAGGGCAAGACGATCGCCGTCTCGCGCGGCACCACGCAGGATACGACTCTGACCAACATGAAGGAGCGCGACCTCAAGCTTGCCCGCTTCGAGGACGACGCGACGATGGTCACCGCCGCCATCTCGGGCCAGGCCGACTGCGTCGCGACCTCGGCGACGATCGTCTCGCAGATCGGCGTCAAGGCGCCGGCGCGCGCCTTCGAGCCCAAGGTCTCGATCACCAATTTTGACCTCGCCATCGGCGTGAAGAAGGGCGAGCCCAAGCTGCTGGAGAAGCTCGACGCCTGGGTCGAACAGAACCTCAAGAACGGCAAGCTCAACGCGATCTACAAGAAGTTCCACGGCACCGAGCTGCCCGCGAACATGCGCGGCTGATCGCTCCTCAAGCCGGCGCCCGCTCCGGGCGCCGGCTCCTTGCTCCAACCACAACAGGAAAAACCATGCGTCTCGTCATCGGCTCCGACCATGCCGGCTGGTCCCTCAAGCAGCACGTCATCGACCACATCAAATCGCTGGGTCATGAGGTCGTCGATGTCGGCTCCCATGACGACAAGCCGGTCGATTTCCCCGATATCGCCCGCGAGGTCGCCCGCAAGGTCACCTCCGGCGAGGCCGAGCGCGGCATCATGGTCTGCGGCACCGGCGTCGGCGCCTCGATCGCCGCCAACAAGATGAAGGGCATACGCGCCGCCGTCTGCCACGACATCCACTCCGCCCATCAGAGCGTCGAGCATGACGACGTCAACGTGATGTGCATCGGTGCCAAGATCGTCGGCCCCTGGCTCGCCAGCGACCTGATTTCGTCCTATCTCTCGGCCGAATTCTCGACCGACGAGGACTTCCGACGCCGCGTCGAGAAGCTGCATCAGATGGATGCCGAAGGCTGAGCAGAGGATGGGCGCTCGATGATCCTGGTCTTCGGATCGATCAATGTCGATCTGGTCGCGAGGGTCGCGACCATTCCGGGGCCGGGCAAGACGGTGCTCGCCCCGTCCTATGAGCGCCATTTCGGCGGCAAGGGCGCGAACCAGGCCGTCGCGGCCGCGCGCCTCGCCCCGCCCGGCCGGGTCGCGATGGCGGCCTGTGTTGGCGATGACGGCTTCGGCCGGGAGTCGATCGACAACCTCGCCGCCAACGGCGTCGGGATCGAGCTGGTCCGGGCGGACGCTTCTCCGACCGGCTGCGCCTTCATCACCGTCGATGCGCGGGCGGAGAATGCGATCACGGTTGCCAGCGGCGCCAATCTTTCTCCGAAGGCGGAGGATGTGCCGGACGCGCTGCTGACCTCCGGCATGACGCTCGTGCTGCAGATGGAAGTGCCCTTCGCGCAGTCGCTTGCGCTCGCACGGCGCACGCGGCAGGCCGGCGGCCGGGTCGTCTGGAATTGCGCGCCGGTGCCTGATGGTTTCAGTACGGCGGATGCCAGCGCGCTGCTTGCCGCCAGCGATGTCCTGATCGTCAACGAGCACGAGGCGGCCGACGTCGCCGCCATCCTTGGCGAGCCGGACGCCGGGATCGCCCGCTTCATCGCGGGAACCACGACGGGCTGCATCGTCACGGCCGGCGCCGACGGCGCCTTCGCTCACCCACCCGACGGCGAGACTTTTCATGTTCCGGCGCCGCGCATCGAACCCGTCGATACGACGGGAGCCGGCGACACCTTCGTCGGTGCCGTCGCCGCTGCGCTCGACGAGGGGCTCGGCCTCCGGCAGGCGCTCGACCTCGGTTGCCGCGCCGCCGCGCTATCCTGCCTCGCCCCGGGCGCGCAGGGCGGCATGCCACGCCGAAGCGCGCTCGGCTGACAATGACGCGCTAGGATTCCGCGCGCCGCCTGCGCCTTTCCAGCCAATCCAGGATTCGGGTGACCAGCCGCGCCATCGGGCGCTGCAGGAACGGCGTGTCCATCGCCAGCAGCAGGAGGCCCAACGGCAGCATCCAGAGCCCGAGGACCGGGAGGATCGACAGGCATCCGCCGATGATGAGCAGCGCTCCCGCAGGCAGTCGCACCCACCGCGACGCCGGGTGGCGAAGCCACCGCATCCAGGCCGCCAGACGCGGCGGCAGTTCGCGATCCAGGCGCTTGAACGCGCGCCGCAATTCTTGCTGTCCCAGGTTCATGAGGGAACGATGACGCCCGAGTGGGGCGGGAATGCAGATGGAACTCTCTCGCTGACGCATGGGAGGGATCAAAGATCGTGGGTTGCGCGTTCATCCGTCATCGAGACGAACGGTCGAACCATGACGATCGAGACGGAAGAACAGTACCGAGAGGCTGTCGAGCGATTGGAAGCCTTGGCGGAGACGCCCGACGAGGCGCGGGACGAAGCCGCATTTCTCGACCTGTCCGCCGCCATGCTGGCCTATGAGATGCGGCCGGCCTCGGTCCCGAAGGAATAGGAGGCGACATGTTTTCATTCTTCTCCTCCAACCCCTGGCGCGAAGCGAATCCCGGGCGCGCCATCGTCCGCTGCGAGGATGATTACGAGCGCGCGGTCCAGCGAGTCGCCGAACTGGGAAATCCTGCTGCCGGTTCGCCGGAGGAGCTCGAGCTGATCGGTCTCCTCGAAGCGATCGAGAAATGGGAAGCCCGCCACGACGACGATGACGACTGGTCCTAGGAGGTTCAGCCCGCGTCGCGCCCGGCCCAGCGCTCGACGGAATGGTTGATCGCCAGCAGCAGGATGGCGAGAGCCGTTGCCGAGAGGACGATCGCATGATCGCCGAGGCCGGCCGCGCAGCCCAGCGCTGCCGTGACCCAGACGGCCGCGGCTGTGGTCAGGCCCCTCGGCGCCTCATCGCCCTTCCGCAAGACGATGACGCCCGCGCCGAGGAAGCCGATACCGGTCAGCAATCCTTGCACGACCCG
This sequence comes from Allobosea sp. P4_C6, assembly GCF_056402015.1. Classification (NCBI taxonomy): domain Bacteria; kingdom Pseudomonadati; phylum Pseudomonadota; class Alphaproteobacteria; order Hyphomicrobiales; family Alloboseaceae; genus Allobosea; species Allobosea sp. P4_C6. Next base: position 69,657 of record NZ_JBFUIF010000009.1, on the reverse strand, counting down.
GCTCGCGGCGTCCGCCTCATGCGGTTCGCTGAAGATCGTGGCGGCCGCGGCCGTGCCGAGGCCGACAAGCCCGAAGGTGCGGATGCCGGCAGCCCGCTGCTTGATGGTTCGTTCCCAGCCGACGACGATGCCCGCCGCCATGCCAGCGAGCAGCCGCAGCACGAGATCGACTTCGCCCCAGACATCGAAATTCATCATCATTCTCCGCGGTTGCTCGGTGCGGAGAGTGCAACGCGCCTGGCGTGATTCCGTTCGATGGACGCTGGGAAGAGGAGCTGCGCGCGATGAAACGAGCGCCGCCTTGAGAGCGCGTTCGCTTCTCGCACCTCAGCCTGAGGCCGCCATATGCCGGCGCGCCTTACCGGAACGGCGGCGAGTATTGCAGCCCGCCTTGCGTCCAGAGTGCATTGGGGCCGCGCTGCAGCTTCATCGGCGAGCTCATGCCGAGATTGTGTTCGAAGCTCTCGCCGTAATTGCCGATCGTGGCGATGATCCGCACCGCCCAGTCGTTGGTGACGCCGAGCCCCTCGCCATATTTGCCGTCCTTGCCGAGGAAGCGGCGGATCTCCGGATTGGTCGAGGTTTCGGCGAGCTCCCTGACATTGGCCTTGGTCACGCCGAGCTCCTCGGCATTGATCAGGGCGAACAGCGTCCAGCGGACGAGATTGAACCAGCTGTCGTCGCCGCTGCGTACCCAGGGGCCGAGCAGCTCCTTCGAGATCACCTCCGGCAGCACGACATGCTCTTCCGGGTCGCGGAACTTGAGCAGGTTCGCCGAGAGTGCCGAGACGTCCGTGGTGTAGGCGTCGCAGCGGCCGGACTCATAGGCCTTGAGGGCATCCTCCGCCGTGCCGAAGGCGGCGACCTCGTATTTCATCCTGGTACGGCGGAAATAGTCGGCGAGGTTGAGTTCGCTCGTCGTGCCCTGCGCGACGCAGATCGAGGCGCCGTCGAGCTTGCTGGCACTGGCGACGCCGAGCTTCTTCGGCACCATGAAGCCCTGGCCGTCATAGTAGTTCACCCCGGTGAAGGTGACGCCCTGGCCGGTGTTGCGCGCCAACGTCCAGGTGGTGGTGCGCGGCAGGACGTCGACCTCGCCGGCCTGCAGGGCGATCAGACGGTCCTTCGAGGTCAGCGGGACGAAAGCGGCCTTCTCCGTATCGTTGAAGAGCACGACGGCGAGCGCGCGGCAGATGTCGATGTCGAAGCCCTGCCAGCGGCCGTTGGCGTCCTGCGTCGAGAAGCCGGCGACCCCGGTGCTGGTGCCGCAGATGATCTTGCCGCGGTCGCGGATCGTCTTGAGCGTGTCGGCCGACGCGGCTGTCGTTGCCAGGCCCGCCGCGGCCAGAGCGATCCCAAATCCGGTGATGATGGTCTTCATCAGACTTCCCCTTTTTATGGTTGGTTTTCGACAAAGCAGTTCCTGCGCGGCGGGAACGGCCCGCCGCGTTCGCTTTCCTTTTCTGTCGTTGGCTTCAGGCGGCGCTGGCCGCCGGCACCCTTTCCAGCTTCACGAGCAGGGCATCGAGGTCGTTCCAGAGGTCGTCGGGATCCTCCAGTCCGATGCTGATGCGCAGGACCGTGCCCTCGTAGGTCCAGGGATTGACCGTGCGGTCGCCAGCCACGGCCATCGGGGCGATGAGGCTGCGCGTGCCGCCCCATGAGGCGCCGATGGCGAAGACCTTGAGCGCGGTCAGCGCCGCCTCGAGCGTCGCCTCCGCGACCGGCCTCAGCACGGCGCTGAACACGCCCGAGGAGCGGCCCATGTCGCGCTTCCAGATATCGTGGCCGGGGCAGGAGGGCAGGGCGGGATGCAGCACGGTCTCGACCGCGGGCGATTTCGTCAGCCGGCGCGCGAAATCCTCCGAGATCTTGCCCATATGCGCGACGCGCAGGCCCATGGTCTCGATGCCGCGCAGAGCGAGCTGGCATTCGTCGGGCGAGACGCCGACGCCAAAGGCGCGCAGCGTCTCCTTCATCTTTTCGCGCAACGCCATGTCCTTGACCGTGACCGAGCCGAGCAGCAGATCGGAATGGCCGCCGACATATTTGGTCAGCGCCTCGCAGGCGAAATCGGCGCCATGCTCCAGCGGCTTGAAGATCAGCGGCGTCGCCCAGGTGTTGTCGCAGCCGACCAGCGCGCCCTTCGCCTTGGCCGCTGCGACAATGGCCGGAACGTCCTGCACCTCCATCGTGCCGGAGCCGGGCGACTCGACCCAGACCAGCTTGACGGTCTCGTCGATGAGATCGGCGATCCCTGAGCCGATCAGCGGATCATAGACGCCATAGGCGATGCCGCGCGGCGCCAGATATTCGGCACAGAAGCTGCGCACCGGCGGGTAGACATGATCGGGGATCAGCACCTTGTCGCCCGGCATCAGCACCGAGAGCATGACGATGGTGACGGCAGCTTGGCCCGAGGGGACGAGCACCGTGCGCACGCCGCCATGGAGCGCGGTGAGCTGCGCCTCCAGCGTCCGGGTCGTCGGGGTGCCGTGCAGCCCATAGGTATAGCCGTCGAAGCCGCGATATTTGCGCGCGGCGAAAGTCTTGGCGTCGGGATAGACGATGGTCGACGCGCGGTGCGTCGGCACGGCGAGGCTGGCGTAGCCGTTCTCGTTGACGCGGGGGTGATGAACGCAAAGTGTCAGGTCGTGCATGGTCGTTTCCCCTGCCGGGCGGTGTCGTCGCGCGTCTTGAGCGCGTTCAGGCAAAGGGTAGCGGCGCAGCAGCGCGTTACAATTCGAGCCAGGGCATAGCTCGATACCCGGTCATTATACCTCGTCAGCGGGCTTCCATGAGGCAGTCGATGAAATCGCGCACGAGCTGCGACTTCGGCCTGTCGGGAGGGAGAATGAGCAGGCTGCGGCTCTGCACTGCCGGTTCGAAGGGCCGCAGGACGAGGCGGCGCTGGTCATGGCCGGCGATCGCATAGGGGCTGACCAGCCCGACGCCGACGCCCTCCGACACCAACGCACAGACCGTCGCGGCGTAGATCGTCTCGACGACCACGCGGGGTGGCGCCGCGCCTGCCTCCGACATGATCATGTCGAAGCGCTGGCGCGCGCGATCCTCCGGCACATAGGCGACGAAGTCGACGCCCGACAGGTCATGCGGGCCGATCGTCTCCCGCTCCGCCAAGGGGTGGCCGAGCGGGATAGCGCAGAGAGCACGCGGCTGGACGAAGGGCTGATGCACCACGCCGGTCACATCGATCTCGTCGGCGGCGAGGCCCACGTCGAAGGTGCCTGCGGCGATGCCGTCCCTGACGTCGCGCGAGGGCAGAACCATGAGCGTCACCGTGGCGTCCGGGCGCAGATGGCGGAAGCGCAGCACGGCATTCGGCACGATCGAGGAACTCAGGGCCGACAGGGTGGCGACGCGCAGTTGCCCGGCGCCGTAGTCCCGGATACGGGCGGCGCTCGCCCGCAGCCTGTCCATGCCCCGGAAATTGGCTTCGACTTCCGCGAAGAAGGTTCGCCCTTCCGGCGTCGGCACGATCCGGTTGCGCACGCGGTCGAACAGCGCGAAGCCCAGCGATCTTTCAAGCTCTGCGATCACCCGGCTGATACCGGGCTGGGTGACCCCGAGGATCTCGGCCGCGCGCGAGATGGTCCCCGCCTTCATCACGGCGGCGAAGACCTCGATCTGGCGGCTATTCATCCTGATGGCCCCGAAACTTTCGCCGAGGCCACTCTTAGCCGCATCGAGGCGCCGTCACCAAGATGCAAGGAGGTCCTGCGCCGAGGTCGACGTGCGTCCGCATCTCCATTCGGTATCGTCGCTGGACCGTTTCGGGTGGCGCTTACGGGCCGTAGACCGTCTTCCAGTCGTTCTTCATATCGACGACCAGCCAGCCCCTCGACGGAGCTTCGTCCAAGGCCTTGTCGAGCTTTCCGATATGGGATTGGCGATCATAGGCATATTCGCGCTCGGCGTCGGTGTGGTGAACGATGAGCGCGAAGCGCGGGCCGGTGTTGAGGGTCGTCCACTGCAGCATCTGCAGATCGCCGTCGGAGTTGCCGGCGGCGAAGACCGGTCGCCGGCCGATGAATTTGGCGATGCCGACGGGCTTGCCCGGGCCGTCGTCGACAAAGTCGACCTCGGGCAGCCGTTGCAGGGCCGGCTTGTCGCCGGAGAGCTCGTATTTGAGCTTGATGCTCGACCCGACGACCTGTTCGGGTGGGATGCCGTAGGCGGCCTCGACCCAGGGGCGCATGAACTCCAGCCCGCCGCCGGACACGATATAGGTCTTGAAGCCGTTTGCCCTGAGATAGGCGAGCAGCTCGACCATCGGCTTGTAGACGAGCTGGTTGTAGGGCCGGTTGAACTTCGGATGCCTTGCGTTCGCCATCCACTCCCTGACGATCCGCTCGAACTCGGCGCTGTCCATGCCGGCATGGGTCGCCATGAGGAGTTCTTCGATGCCCTTGACGCCGGTGGCGGCGACTCCCTTCAGATTCCCGGCAAGCAGCGACTTGAAGGGCTCCTGCGTCTGCCATTCCGGCTTGCCGGGCGCCAGCGCCTTGACCCGGTCGACCAGGAACATGCCCTGGAAGTAGTTCGGCTGCTCCGACCAGAGCGTTCCGTCATTGTCGAAGGTCGCGATGCGCTCTGCCACCGGAACGAAGTCCGGGCCGCCTTCCTTGGTGACCTTCTCGACGAAGGCCTTGATCGCCTGCTTGGCGCTGCCCTCGTTCCAGGATGGAAGCGGATCGGCCTGCGCCGCGACGGGGCCGACGCCGAAGGCAAGCCCCATGGACACGAAAGCGGCTGCGGCAAGGGTTTTCCGTCTCGTGACGGGCACTGGAGATGAGACGGATTGATCCATGATGTGCCTCGCCGCATGTGTCATCGCGACGGACATCGAACTACATCCGGCTCTGGTCAGAAAGCTTGTAACTGTTACGGAGCGCTTGAGGGCTTGCCCCCGCTTGGGACAGCCGTCCGCTCAATCCGCTTCGGCGGGGGCAGGGGCAATCTCGGCCAGCGACAGCTCCATGACGGCCTGCGTGCCGCGGCCGCCGGTGTCGTCGTAGCGAAGCTCGGTGCCCAGGCTTTTCGCCATCGCGCGGACGATCTTGCTGCCGAGACCCGTTCCCTTCACCGTGCCCGAGCCGTTCCAGCCGATCCCGTCATCGAGCACCTTCAGCGTGGCTCTGTCAGCCGTGGAGGACAGGCTCACGCGCACTTCGCCCTCGCCGTTCGGATAGGCGTATTTGAGCGCATTGGTGACGAGCTCGGTCGCGATCAGCCCGATCGAGATCGCCTTGTCGGTCTTCACCAGCACCGGCTCGGCGTCGAACCGGATGGTCGGCATCTGGCCGGAGCTGCCCAGCGACTGGGCGAATTCGTCAAGCAACGAACGGAGATAGCCGGCGAGATCGACCGCCCGGACATCATCCGAGGTGTAGAGGCTGCGGTGCAGGTTGCCGATCGCGGTGATGCGAGCCTGCGTCTCGGCGAGGGCGGCCTTGGCGCCGGGGTCCTCCACGGAATTGGCCTGCATCCTGACGAGCGAGCCGACGAGCGACAGGCTGTTGGCGACGCGATGGTTGACCTCGGCCAGCAGCATGACGGCGCGGTCACGCGCCGCGCGGACATCCCGCTCGGCCTGCTCGCGCGCCCGCGTCAGGCGGGCCTTGGCGACGGCATGCTCCAGCGCCGAGGTCAGCAGGATCTCGAAATCCTCGCCGACCGTCTTGACGACGTAGTCCATCGCGCCCGCCTTCAGGGCGGTGACAGCGATCGACAGCTCCGAAGATGCCGTCACATAGATCACGGGCAGGGGTGCTTCGCTGGTCGCGAGTGCCGCCAGAACGTCGAGGCCCGAGGCCGTGCCGAGGTCGTGGTCGAGGATGACCACGTCCAGCTCTCCTGCAGCGGCGCGAGCAAGGCCGGCCTCGGCCGTCTCGACATGCTCGACGACGTAGCTATGGCGCGCCAGCATGCGCTGCACGAGCCGTCCGAGCGTGGCGTCGTCGTCGATATACAGAACATTGATGGGCCGATTCGGCATCAGCAGCGGCCACGCAAGGTGGTCATGGTGTTTCCGGGACCTGAATGACGGCGAAAAACAGCCCGAGCTGGCGGATCGCATGGGCGAAGCCGTCATAGTCGACGGGCTTGGTGATGTAGACGTTGGCGCCGAGATCGTAGCAGCGCTGGATTTCGCGGCTGTCGTCCGTCGTGGTCAGCACGACGACGGGGGAGCGCTTGGTGTGGATGTTCGCCTTGACCTTCTCCAGGATGTCGACGCCGCCCATGTCGGGCAGGTTCAGGTCGAGCAGGATCAGCAACTGGCGGCCGGCGCTGACGCTGCCGGAGCCGTCCGGACCCAGCAGATAATTCAGCGCATCCGTTCCGTTGGCGAAGGGGATGATCTCGTTGCTGACCCCCGCCCGGCGAATGTTCTTCTCGATGAGGCGGGCATGGCCCTCGTCATCCTCGATCATGACGATCGATACGGGTTTTCCGTTGGTCACGCTTCGGCACTCCGTTTGTAGGCCGCAAGGTCCGGCGGCAGGGTGACCGTAAAGGTCGTGCCCTTTCCAAGTTCTGAGCGCACGCCGATGTCGCCGCCCAGATTGCGCACCAACGTCCGCACATGGGCGAGGCCGATGCCCTCGCCGGCGGTGTTCTGGACGCCGGACCGGCGGAACAGCTCGAAAATGCGCTCGCGGTCGCTGGCCGCGATGCCGCGGCCATTGTCCTCGATCTCGATTCTGACCCAGCCGCCGCGGTCGCGCCGCGTCCGGACGGATATCTGGATCGGCCGCTCCGGCGCCCGATACTTGATGGCGTTGTCGAGGAGATTGCCCATGATCTGGTCGAGCGAAAGGCGGTCGCTGACGATGCGCGGCGCCTGGGAGTCGATCGTGATTCCGCCGCCGTCCTCGTCGCTCGCCTGATGATGGACCGCTGCGGCTGCCGCCTCGATCAGCGCCGTAAGATCGACGCTTTCGATACGCAGCTCCCTGCGCCCTTCGCGCGAAATCTTGAGGATGGCGTTGATCAGCCCGTCCATCTTGCGGGTCGAGGACCGGATGAAGCCGATCGCCTCGGTCACGTCGACGCGCAGCGCTTCCTCGGCTTCGGCCTTCTGTTCGGGAGAGGCGGCTGGGCCGGCGGCGACATAGGTGTCGATCGGCTTGAACATTGCCTCCAGCTCGCTGGTAAAGCCCATGATGTTGACGAGCGGCGCCCGCAGATCATGCGTCACGATATAGGCGAAGCGTTGGACCTCCTCATTCGCCTTCACGAGCGCATCGGTGCGCTGGCGAACCCGCTCCTCTAGGCCGACATTCAGCGTCTCGACCTCGCGGCGGGTGGCGACCAGCTCGCGCGTGTAGCTGATGATCGTCCAGCTTGCCGCGCCTGCCATCGCCAGGATCAGGATGGCGCCGATGATCGTCGTCCAGCGCAGCCGGGTGGAGGCCGTGATCTGGGCGTCCATCGCCTCCCGTAGTTCCGCTTCGGACTTGTTCAGGATCGCCGCGAGGTCGGTCCGGATCTCGTCCATCAGCTGCTTGCCGGCTCCGGTTCCGACCACGGCGAGTGCCGCTTCGAAATCGCCGTTGCGCGCCGGCGCGAGCGTCGATGCGAGCTCTGCCATCTTCTGGTCTAGTCGGCTCGACAGCCGCTTTACGTTCGGCTCGACCTCGCGCAGGTTTGCAACCGCCCGTTCAAGCCGCGCCTTGTTATCCGGCAGATTGGCGACTGCCGCCGTATAGGGCTCGAGATAACTCTCGTCGCGGGTGAGCAGATAGCCGCGTTGTCCCGTCTCGGCATCCTGAACGCGCGAAAGCAGATCGGCAGAAGCGCTGCGAACCGCGCGCGCCGCCGTGACCTCGCCGAAATAGCGCTCGCTGGCGGTCGTAAGCCACAGCGAGGTCGAAACGATGATGACCAGTACGGCGATGCCGACGGCCAACAGAAAGGCGTTCGAGCGTCGGAAGAACGCCTGGGAAATCGGCATCGAGCAAACCAGTGGGGGATCGTTCCGGTGTCTTGGCCAATTGCGCAGCGCAGGGCAATAGCAAATGACATTGCGCAGGCGGACCCGGCGTGCAGTGCAGAATGCGCGGGGCCGATTCTGCGGGCGATGCGTCGTCTCGCCCTCGTCAGCGACGAAAACAGCTCCGGTTCGCATGGAATCCGTTGAGAACGGCTTGGCCGAACCGGCCGGGATCGTGTCAGATGGCGGAACCGCAACGGACGTGGTCGACCGATGACGCTCGCCTTGATCAAGCGCCTTCTCGAGCCCGCCACGACGACCGTGATCGGCGGGTCTGCCGAAACGGATGAGCTGGCGAGGCAAATCCGTGCCGGGGGATATCGCGGCAATCTGGTCGTGCTCGCGGGGGTGGACGAGCTGCCATCGATGCCCCCGACCGATCTCGTCATCGCCTCCAGCGAGGCTGCGGAGAGGACCTTGGCCGCGGCGACACAACGCGGATGCGCTGGTTTGCTTGTACCAGACGGGGAGGCTGCCGACCGCGCCCGCCTGCGCGTGGCCGCCCGCGCGGCCGGCATGAGACTGGTCGGGCCGTCATCTCTCGGCATCGCCGCGCCCCGCCTCGGCCTCAACGCGACCGCGGTGCCCGTACAGCTTTCCGCGGGAACGCTCGCGCTGGTCGCGCAGTCCAACTCCGTGGCTGCGGGCATCCTGGCCTGGGCCGCGCGGCGCGAGATCGGCCTGTCCGGAGCCGTGGTGGTGGGCGAGGGGGCCGATGTCGATATCGCCGACTGCCTCGATCATTTCGCGGCGGATCCGGTGACGCGCACCATCCTGCTGGCCATCGACGACGTCACCGATGCCGGGCGCTTCCTGTCCTCGGCGCGGGCTGCCGCGCGAATCAAGCCCGTGCTCGTGCTGCGACCGCCGCGCCTGGAGGTTGCGTCGTCTGCCCTGACCCATGCCGGGTTGATCGTCACGAGCGATGGCGCGCATGACGCGGCCTTTCATCGGGCCGGACTGCTGCGTGTGAACGATCTCGACGAGCTCTTCGCGGCGGCGGAGACGCTCGGGCGTACGCGTGCGGCCGCTGCCGGCCGGCTCGCCATCGTGAGCAACGGCGAAGGACTTGCAGCCCTCGCCGCCGGCCGATTCCGTCAGGCCGGAGGCGCGCAGCTACCGCGCGCGGAGCCCGAGATCGTCCGCAGCGCGCAGGATTATCACGACGCGGTCTCTCGCCTGCTGGCGGAAGAGACGGTCGATGCGGTGCTCGCGCTCAACGCGCCGGTTGCTCCCGCCGATCCGCTGGATTGCGCCCGCGCGGTCGCCAGCGCTCGCGGCACCTCTCGGACCAAACCCGTCCTCGCGGCATGGATCGGCGCGGGCGAAAGCGCTGCAGCGATCTTCGCCGCAGCCGGGATTCCCTCATTCTCCACGGAACAGGAAGCAGTGGTGGGGTTCCAGCATCTCACCCGCCACGCCCGGCTGATCAAGGAGCTGATGGCGACTCCGCCATCGATCGACGAACAATATCTGCCCGATGTCGCCGCCGCGGAGGCGATCATCGAGCGGGCGCTCGGAGAACATCGGAGCTGGCTCGAACCGGACGAGGTCGCGCGGCTGCTCACGCTGTTCCGGATTCCCATGCTCGATCTCGTCATTGCTCCGGATGTCGAGGCGGCCGTCGCGGCGGCAGAGGTGCAATTCGGTGCAGGGCGGACGGTCGCTCTCAAGATCGTCTCTCCCGACATTCCGCATAAATCCGATATCGGCGGCGTCGAACTGGACCTGGCCAATGTCGGCGCGGTCCGTGCGGCCGCAGAGAATATGACAGAGCGTCTCCGCCGGCTGCGACCGGAGGCTGACTTGGCCGGCTTCATGGTGCAGCCGATGGCCCATCGCGCCAAGGCACGGGAGCTGATCGCCGGCTTCGCCACGGATGCCTGCTTCGGGCCGGTGATCGTCTTCGGCCGTGGCGGCACGGCGGCCGAGCTGATCGCCGATACGCATGTCGCGCTGCCGCCGCTTGATCTCGCTTCGGCCGAGAGCCTGATCTCGCGCACGCGGGTTTCGCGCATCCTGGCGGCCTATCGCGACGTGCCTGCCGCTGACCGGCGGGCGGTCGCCACCGTGCTGGTCGCGCTGGGGCAGATGGCGTCCGAGCTGCCGCAGATTCGGGAGCTCGATCTCAACCCGGTGCTTGCCGATGCGAACGGCGCCATCGCGGTCGATGCCCGCATCGCGCTCGAACCAGACCCCACACGCCGCCGCCGCCCGGCGATCCGTCCGTATCCTGCCGCCTGGACAAGGCGGCTGATGCTGGGTGACCGCAGCTTTTCGGTGCGCCCGATCAAGCCGGAGGACGAACTCCTGATCGGCGCGATGCTGAACCGGGTCACCCCGGAGGACCTGAGGCTACGGTTCTTCGCGCCGCTGAAATCCTTCAGCCACACGTTCCTGGCGCGCCTGACCCAGCTCGACTATGCGCGGGAAATGGCGTTCCTCGCCATCGAGGACGAGAACGGCGAGGCGGCCGGCGCGGTCCGGCTGCATGCCGACCCCGGTCATGTCGAGGCCGAATACGCGATCCTGCTTCGCTCGGACCTGAAAGGCATGGGCCTCGGCCGCGCATTGATGCTGTTGATGATCGACTGGGCCAGAGCCGAAGGCATCCGGCGCGTTCATAGCCAGGTGCTGGCGGAGAACGGGCCGATGCTGACGCTCTGCCAGAGCCTCGGCTTCGAGATCGCCTTCGACCCGGATGACATATCGGTCAAGCGCGTCACCCTGCGCCTGGATACGCCCGGTCGTTCCGATGGGTGAAAGCCTGTCAGCCTGAGCCTATCGCTTCGCCCCTCCTCGGGAGGAGGGGCCGAGTTCCGGACATCAGAAGCGATAGTTGAGGCCCGCCTTGAGCACATGGCCGCCATTGGAGCCTTCCGAACGGCCGAAGGGCAGGATCGCCTTGACCCCGTTCGAGCTGACGTAGTTGTACTCGGCCTTTGCCGAAAGACCGCCCGCAAAGGCCTGCTCGAGACCGGCGCCGACGAGATAGCCGCCTTTCCACCCGTCCGAGACGCCGGAGCCGCTCGGCGCTTCGAACTCCGTCATGGCATAGCCGGCCGTGGCGTAGAGCAAGGTTCGATCGAAGCTGAGACCGAGCCGCCCCTTGCCGGCAATGCGCCAGTTCTGCTCGACGCGGGCTCCGTCGATGAGCCGCTCGGAGCCGCCCATGTACGAGCCCTCGACCTCGACGCCCGCGACGGCCGGACCGAACTGCATGTTGTAGCCGCCCTGAAGACCGCCGACGAAGCCGTTGCGGTCGGACGAGAAGCTGAAGCTCTTGCCGAAGGCGAGGCCGCCATGGGCGCCGAGATAGAAGCCCTGCCAGCGATAGGCGGGTTGCTCATAGTATTCCGCGGGCGGGTTTTGATAACGGCCGCGAAAATCGGCGGCGCTGGCCGTCAGCGGCAACAGGCCGCCGACCATGGCGAAGGCAAACAGGGAACGAAACATCGAACTCTCCATGACGATCCCGGCGCGTGGAGGAGATATGTTTACGCGCCGTCGATGCATTCATGGTCGAGCCGCTGCATTGCAGCTAAATTGGACGCCCTGAGTATTTACATGATTATTGTGAATTTATTTTAGATAAAATGCCGTTCTTGTTAGTATTTATTTAGTCTTTTGTTTTGTCGTGTCGACGAGAGGCAGTGTCAACCTGAAGCATGCTCCACCGAGCGGGCTTTCGACGACCGAAACCTGGCCTGCATGCCGATGCACGATCTCGCGGACGAGGTTGAGTCCCAGCCCGGCGCCATGGTCGCGTGGCTGCAGGCGGTGAAACGGTTCAAAGATCGCGTCGCGTTCAGCTTCCGGAACGCCTGGCCCCTCGTCCATGACTTCGACGGTGCCGGCGGCTTCGACATTCACGAGGATCCGGCCGCGACCGCCGCCATGCTCGATCGAATTCTGGATCAGGTTGGTGACGACGCGCTCGAGAGAGCCTGAATCGCCTTCGACGACAACGGGGGCATCGGCCCCTTCGAGGGAGAGTTCGTAGCCGCCGGCGATCGCCAGCGGGGCGAGGTCGGCGACGACGGTTCGGCACAAGGCCACGAGATCGAGATGGCGAAAGCGCGTCTCGTCATGGCTGAGGCGCTGCATGTCCAGCAACTGTTCGGCAAGGCCGGCGATCCGGGCCGTATCCGTCTGCAATCTCGTCCTGAGCGCGTCCGGGGGCATCGAGTCCAGCCGGGTCTGCAGAATGGCGATCGGGGTCCTCAGTTCGTGGGCGGCATCGAGGATGAAGCGGCGCTGGCGCTCGTAGCCTTCGTCGAGCCGCTGCAATGCGCCATTGATCGCGCTGACCAGAGGGTGGATTTCCGTCGGCACGTCGGCCCTGGGCAGACGATAGCCACGCCGGTCGACATCGATGAACTCGGCCGCCTTCGCAACCACGGCGACGCGGGAGAAAGCGCGGCTGACGATCCAGGGGATGACGATGACCGTCACGATCACGAGGAGGATGAGGATCGGGATCATCAGCAGATTCGACAGGAGCAGGACGGCGAAAGTCATGCTGAAGACAGGGCCTTGCCGAGCACCGTGAAGTCGCCGGCCGGTCCCGAGGCGCGCCGCGCCACGGCGAGATAGGTGAAGGGCGGCTGGCTGTCGCGAATGTCGACGAAGTAGATGCTGTCGAGGTGGCGCGCCATCGTCCGGTAGATCGCCGGGACTTCTCCGGTCTCGACGATTTCCCCACGGCTGCTGCGTGCCACGAACCAGAACTCCGGCGCCGTGCGGCGCAGCTCGACCATTTCGCCGGTTTCCTGCAGGCGCAGGGTGCCGTCCGGTTCACGCACGATCGCCCGGGCTGCCGCCTCGGCGAATTGGGGATTGATCAGGAACACGCCTTCGCCGACCTGCAGGATGTAGGCGACGAAGGCGGTGCCGAAGGCGAACAGCACGGCGATCTGGAACAGCAGGAGCTGGACGATCAGCCTGCGGCGCAGCGAGCGCGGCCAGCCCAGTTTCATGCGCAGGGTCGCAGCAGATATCCGACGCCGCGGATGCCATGGATCTCGACGCCGGCTTCCGCGTCGGCGAGCTTTTTGCGCAGGCGAGAGATGTGCGAATCCAAGGCGTTGGAGGCGATTTCGTCGTCGTAGCTGTAGACGGCGTCCTCAAGCGCGCTGCGCAGCACCGTACGCCCCTGGCGGCGCACCAGCGCCTCGAGCGCGAGCAATTCCCGGCGCCGCAGATCGAGCGGCGCCTCGCCGATCCGTGCTTCGCGCCCGTCGAGATCGAAGACGAGCCGGCCGATCCGGATATGCATGGGCTGGCGTTGCGCCGGCCGCCTGGGCACCGCACGGATACGGGCGAGCAGTTCCTCCACGGCGAATGGCTTGGCGATGTAGTCGTCCGCGCCGTGATCGAGCCCGTCGACACGTTCCGGCAGGGAGCCACGCGCTGTCAGGACGATGACCGGCACGTTGCTGGCGCGCGCTCTCACATGCCGGATGAGGCCGATGCCATCGCCATCCGGGAGCTGGCGGTCGAGTATCACGACGTCATAAACCCGGTCGTCGACCGCCGCCATGGCGAGACCCAACGTCGCGACATGGTCGATCACGGCGTCATGCCGTTGGAGCGCAGCCGTCAAGGCGGCCGCCAACTCCGGTTCGTCTTCCACCAGCAGCAGGCGCATCAGGTACCCATAAACCGAAACGATCTCGTCTCGACAATCTCTCCCTTAGCTTGTGCGAACATTACGGCGGGAAAGATATGAGGCCCGGCGTCATCGCGGACGCTGGGGTTGGCTAAGAGAGGATGATGCCGAGAGAGGCTTTACCTCGGRCATTTTTGCTTGCTGAAAGCGCCTTGCTCCGCAAAGGTAATCGGAGTCTTGAGCCGTTTCATTGGAGAATGGATGACGATGATCCGGGGTGTGGCGCTGCTGGCGGATGTTTCGGCCATCGCATCGGCGGCACTGCCGAAGCTCCCGGTAGAGGCGCAATGACCGAGAGCCCCGCTAGCACCGTTCCTCCCGGACGGCCGATCGCCGGGATGACGCCCAGCCTCATCGGCTTCGGCGGTGCGCCGCTTGGCGATCTCTATGCCCATCTTGACGAGGCCACGGCACAGGCGACGGTCGCTGCCGCGCTCGCGGCGGGTATCAATCTCGTCGACACCTCGCCGCTCTACGGGCACGGCCTGTCTGAACACCGCATCGGCGCGGCGCTGCGCACGGTTCCGCGCGAGAGCGTCATCCTCTCGACCAAGGTCGGGCGCTGGATGCAGCCCGGCGGGCCGAAGCATGACGGTTCGGGCTATCGCGGCGGCCTGCCGCATCCGACCGTGATCGACTATTCCTATGATGGTGCGATGCGCTCGCTGGAGCAGTCGCTCCTGCGTCTCGGCACCGACCATGTCGACATCCTGCTGATCCACGACGTCGATGTCTGGACGCATGGCGACATGATGGAGCAGCGCTTCGCCGAGACGATGGAGGGCGCCTACAAGGCGCTGGAAAAGCTGCGCGCGACAGGCGCGGTCAAGGCCATCGGAGTCGGCGTCAACGAAGCCGAGATGTGCGAGCGTTTCGCCCGCGCCGGGGATTTCGACGTGATGATGCTGGCAGGGCGCTACACGCTGCTGGAGCAGGGCGCGCTCGATGGCTTCCTGCCGCTGGCTCTGGAAAAGAAGATCGCCGTGATGCTGGCCGGCGTCTTCAATTCGGGCATCCTCGCCACCGGTGCCCGCGAAGGAGCGTATTACAACTATCAGCCGGCGCCGCCCGCGATCCTCGCCAGGGTCTCCCGGATCGAGGCGGTCTGTGCCGCGCATGGTGTGGCGCTGCCGCAAGCGGCTCTCGCCTTCGTCGCTGCCCATCCGGCCGTCGCCAGCATCGTGCTCGGCGCCGTGACGCCGGCCGAGATCGCGCGCAATCTCGATCTGGTCGCCATGCCGGTGCCGGCCGGCCTGTGGAGCGACCTCCAGGCCGAAGGGCTGGTCCCCGGCCATGCGCCTCTGCCGATATGACCGGAGTGGAGCGCTGAAGCGCGCCGTCGCTCGCTACCAGGGCCGGCGCGGGCCGGTGTCGATGTGGATCAGCCCGTTCCAGTAGACATGGTGCCCACCGACCTCCGGCAGGTTGCGGGCCCATTCCAGCACGACGCGCGGCCGCACGCCCGGGACGCGGAAGTCCATGGCCTGGCAGCCCTTGTGATAGGAGCCGCGTCTCGCCCGCCAGGGCGGCCGCCAGGTCGAGGTCACCTTCACCGCGCCGTAGCGGTCGACGATCTTCACGAGGATCTGCTTCAGCGGGGCGGGCAGGCAGGCGATCGAGGTGCCCGGATCGGTCGAGACACCCGGCCGCTCGGGCTTCTCGTTCGGGTCGAAATCGGGCTCGGCGCCGGCCTTCTGTCCAGGCGTGAGCTTCGGCCATTCCACGCCCTCGTCGTCGTCCGGCTCGCCGGGCGCGGGCAGGGTGCCTTCGGCGGGCGGTGTTGCCGATGCGGGGGTGGCGCCCGGCGTCTCTGTCGACGGCGCGGCAGGCGGGGTGTCCTGAGCCGCGCTGCGAGTCGGGGGGGCCGTCGTGGTGGGCGCTGCCGAGGGCACGACGATATCCGGCAGCTTCGGCGTGCCTTCCAGATCGAGATCGAAGGGGCGCTGCGGCGGCAGCGGCGCGCGCACGCGCTCGCCCTCTTGGGCAATGGCCGTCGTCGTGGAGAGCAGGACGAAGAGCGCCGGGGCGAGACGGGCGCGCAGGCAGGCAGGGTTCATTATGCCGCCGGTGCCTGTGGGAGTTCAGGTTCGGGGGCGGGCGGAAAAGGTCGAAACATCGAAGGCCTTTCGGAAGGCAACACCCGCCGGGCCGCAACGATTCGGCACGGTGAACGGATTGATGCCATCCTCGCGGAGCTGCAAATACGCGTTTCGAGCCGATTTTCGCCCCGGATATCCGAAGCGCTGCCCGAGCGCCTGCGAATTCTGCCCCATTCTGCGCTGCATTCAACCCACTCGCGCAATTGTGCGGCGCGGCGGAGTCTTGCTTCATTCTAATCGAGGGTCTAAGCGACTGGGACAGCGCGTCGCCCCGCGGCCGTCTGAAGTGAGTCCGACCATGCAAGCTGTTCCGGTGCCATCCATCCTGAGTGACTACCTGCCGCTGGTGCTGTTCATCGGCGTCTCGGCGGTCATCGGCCTGGCCCTGCTGATCGCCCCATTCGCGATCGCCTATTCGAAGCCGGACGCGGAAAAGCTCTCGGCCTACGAATGCGGCTTCAACGCCTTCGACGATGCGCGCATGAAGTTCGACGTCCGGTTCTATCTGGTCGCGATTTTGTTCATCATCTTCGATCTGGAAGTCGCTTTCCTGTTCCCTTGGGCCGTCGCCTTCGGCACCCTCGGCTGGTATGGTTTCTGGTCGATGATGGTGTTCCTCGGCGTTCTGACCGTGGGCTTCGTCTACGAGTGGCGCAAGGGCGCGCTGGAGTGGGACTGACTGTCCGGTCGCGAGGCGGCGTTCCGCTTCCTATCTGACAGGCTGAAGGTCACGAGGATTTAGTTCATGGCAATCACAGCGATCGATCGCGGCGACCCGCTCGTCGCGCCGGCACCGAGGGGGCTGCTCGGCCCCGACGGCAAGCCCATGGGCACGCGTGACCCGTTCTTCGTCGAGATCAACAACGAGCTTGCCGACAAGGGCTTCCTCGTCACCGCGACCGACGATCTGATCAACTGGGCCCGCACCGGCTCGCTGATGTGGATGACGTTCGGCCTGGCATGCTGCGCCGTCGAGATGATGCAGCTCTCGATGCCGCGCTACGACGTCGAGCGCTTCGGCTTCGCGCCGCGTGCCTCTCCGCGCCAGTCCGACGTGATGATCGTGGCGGGCACGCTGACCAACAAGATGGCTCCGGCCCTGCGCAAGGTCTACGACCAGATGCCGGAGCCGCGCTACGTCATCTCGATGGGCTCCTGCGCCAATGGCGGCGGCTACTATCACTACAGCTATTCGGTGGTTCGCGGTTGCGACCGCATCGTCCCGATCGACATCTATGTCCCGGGCTGCCCGCCGACGGCCGAGGCGCTGCTCTACGGCGTGCTGCTGCTGCAGAAGAAGATCCGGCGCACCGGCACGATCGAGCGCTGAGCGCTGTTTCGGTCGATGCCGCAGGCGATGAAGGTGAGACGATGAGCGAAGCGCTCGTACAACTCGGCGAAGAGATCAAGGCCGCGCTGCCCGGCGCGGTGACGGAGGCGGTCGTCGCCTTCGAGGAGCTGACGATCCATGCCGAAGCAGCCTCGATCGTCGAGGTACTGCGGACGCTCTACAGCGATCCGCGCTTCCGCTTCGTGAACTTCACCGACATCGCTGGCGCCGACTATCCCGGCCGCGAGAAGCGCTTCGACGTCGTCTACCATATGCTGGCGCCGCACCATAACCGCCGCATCCGCGTCAAGGTCCAGACCGACGAGGCGACGCCCGTTCCCTCCGTGATCGACGTCTTCCCGGCGGCGAACTGGTTCGAGCGCGAGGCCTACGACTTCTACGGCATCCTGTTCTCCGGCCATCCCGACCTGCGCCGCATCCTCACGGACTACGGCTTCGAGGGCTATCCGCTGCGCAAGGACTTCCCGCTGACCGGCTTCGTCGAGGTTCGCTACGACGACGAGCAGAAGCGCGTCGTCTACGAGCCGGTGAAGCTCAACCAGGAATTCCGCAACTTCGATTTCCTCTCGCCCTGGGAAGGCACGGATTACGTGCTGCCGGGCGACGAGAAGGCGAAGGGCGCGTAATGGCGGCTGGCGCGGAAAAACTGTCCGGTGGTTGTCTCTGCGGCTCCGTTCGCTTCACGGCTGTCGCCGCGAAGGCGGAGATGGACGTGTGTCATTGCGGCATGTGCCGGCGCTGGAGCGGCGGCGTGCTGATGACGGTGCCGTGCACGGATGTCGCGGTCGCGGACGAGGCGCATCTCGGCGTCTATCACTCCTCGGAGTGGGGCGAGCGCGTCTTCTGCCGCAATTGCGGCACCAGCCTGTTCTGGCGGCAGCGTTCCGGAGAGGGGCATGTCGCGGTGGCGTTCCCGAGCCTCGACAATGCCCCCGGCCTCGCCTTTGCCGAGGAAATCTTCATCGACGAAAAGCCTGAACTCTATGCCTTCGCCGGCGAGCGGCGACGCAAGACAGGCGAGCAGGTGGTCGCAGAGTTCTTCGCTGCGCAGGAAGGCCGGCAATGACCGAGCACAACATCCGCAACTTCTCGATCAACTTCGGCCCGCAGCATCCGGCGGCGCACGGCGTCCTGCGCCTCGTGCTGGAGCTCGACGGCGAGGTGGTCGAGCGCGTCGATCCGCATATCGGCCTGCTGCATCGCGGCACTGAGAAGCTGATCGAGGCCAAGACCTATCTGCAGGCCGTGCCCTATTTCGACCGGCTCGACTATGTCGCGCCGATGAACCAGGAGCACGCTTATGCGCTCGCGGTCGAGCGCCTCGTCGGCGTGACCGTGCCGCGCCGCGGCCAGCTCATCCGCGTGCTCTATTCCGAGATCGGCCGCATCCTCTCTCATCTGCTCAACGTCACCACGCAGGCGATGGACGTCGGCGCGCTCACGCCTCCGCTCTGGGGCTTCGAAGAGCGCGAAAAGCTGATGATCTTCTACGAGCGCGCCTCGGGTTCGCGCATGCATGCGGCCTATGTCCGGCCCGGCGGCGTCCATCAGGACCTGCCGGTTTCGCTGATCCACGACATCGCCGAATGGTGCGACCCGTTCCTCAAGGTCTGCGACGATCTCGAGACGCTGCTGACCGACAACCGCATCTTCAAGCAGCGCAATGTCGATATCGGCGTGGTCGATCTCGAGACCTGCTGGAAATGGGGCTTCTCGGGCGTGATGGTGCGCGGCTCCGGCGCGGCGTGGGACCTGCGCAAGTCGCAGCCCTACGAGTGCTACGAGGAGATGGAATTCGACATTCCGATCGGCAAGAACGGCGACTGCTACGACCGCTACCACATCCGCATGGAGGAGATGCGCCAGTCCGTGCGCATCATGAAGCAGTGCTGCGACAAGCTGCTGGCTGCCGATGGCGGCGGGCCGGTCTCATCGCTCGACGGCAAGATGGTGCCGCCCAAGCGCGGCGAGATGAAGCGCTCGATGGAAGCGCTGATCCATCACTTCAAGCTCTACACCGAGGGCTACAAGGTGCCGGAAGGCGAGGTCTATGCCGCCGTCGAGGCGCCGAAGGGCGAATTCGGCGTCTATCTGGTCTCCGACGGCACCAACAAGCCCTATCGCTGCAAGATCAAGGCGCCGGGCTTCGCCCATCTCCAGGCCATGGATTTCATGTGCCGCAAGCACATGCTCGCCGACGTCTCCGCGATCCTCGGCTCGCTGGACATCGTGTTCGGGGAGGTCGATCGGTGAGCCGTCCCTCAGCCGTCTCTTGCAGAATCGTCGCCATCTGCCAGCGAGTCAGAGATGCTCGGGTCAAGCCCGAGCATGACGCGCGTGGAGTGAATTGATATGTCCGTCCGTCGTCTCGCGCCCGATCCGGTCCAGCCTGCCTCCTTCGCCTTCACCGCGGCGAATGAGAACTGGATCGACCAGCAGATCGCCAAGTACCCGGAAGGCCGGCAGGCCTCGGCCGTCATTCCGCTGCTGTGGAAAGCGCAGGAGCAGGAGGGCTGGGTTTCGCGCGCGGTGATCGAGACCGTCGCCCGGCGCCTCGGCATGGCGCCGATGCGGGTGCTGGAGGTTGCGACCTTCTACACCATGTTCAATCTGCAGCCGGTCGGCGAGTATTTCGTCCAGCTCTGCGGCACGACGCCCTGCGCCCTGCGCGGCGCCGAAGCGCTGAAGAAGGTCTGCGAGGACGTCATCGGCCCGCAATCGACCGTGACCGCCGACGGCAAGCTCTCCTGGCTCGAGGTCGAGTGCCTGGGCGCCTGCTGCAATGCGCCGATGGCGCAGATCAATGTCGACTATTACGAAGACCTGACGCCCGCCAATTTCCGCCAGCTCCTCGACGATCTGCGCAGCGGCCGCCCGACCAATCCCGGCCCGCAGAACGGCCGCACCGGCTCCGAGCCGGAAGGCGGCGGCGAGACCTTGAACGACAAGGCGCTCTATGACGGCTCGATGATCGGTGCTGGCGACTGGCAGAAGCGCATCGCCGAGCAGCGCAAGGCTGCGGCGGAAGCCGCAGCTGCCAAGGCTGCCGCAGAGGCGGAAGCCAAGAAGGCCGAGGCGGCCAAGGTGGACGCTACTCCGGCGGCCGCCGCCAAGCCGGCGAGCGAGACCGCCGCGCCGGCCAGGCCGAAGCCGTCCGACCCGGCTCAGCCGACCAGCGCCGCCCAGGATACGCCTTCCGCAGAGGGCAAGCCGAAGCCCACCYGGGCACGTGCTAAGACCGCCAAGAGCGGCGACAAGCCGGCAGAGTGAGGCATTAGGACATGCTCGCAGATCGCGACCGCATCTTCACCAATCTCTACGGCCTTCACGACCGCTCCCTGAAGGGTGCGATCCAGCGTGGCCATTGGGACGGCACCAAATTCATCCTGGAGCAGGGCCGGGACTGGATCATCGACGAGATGAAGAAGTCCGGCCTGCGCGGGCGCGGCGGCGCCGGCTTCCCGACCGGGCTGAAATGGTCGTTCATGCCCAAGCAGAGCGACGGGCGCCCCTCCTATCTCGTCGTCAATGCCGACGAGTCGGAGCCCGGCACCTGCAAGGACCGCGAGATCATGCGCAACGACCCGCATACGCTGGTCGAGGGCTGCCTGATCGCTTCCTTCGCCATGGGTGCAAATGCGGCCTATATCTATATCCGCGGCGAGTATGTCTGTGAGCGCGAGGCGCTGCAGCGAGCCGTCGACGAGGCCTATGAGGCCAAGCTCATCGGCAAGGACAACGTCCACGGCTATCCCTTTGATCTCTATGTGCATCACGGCGCCGGCGCCTATATCTGCGGCGAAGAGACGGCGCTGCTCGAAAGCCTCGAGGGCAAGAAGGGCATGCCGCGGCTGAAGCCGCCTTTCCCGGCGAATGTCGGCCTTTATGGCTGCCCGACCACGGTGAACAATGTCGAGTCGATCGCGGTCGCCCCGACCATCCTGCGCCGCGGCGCGGCCTGGTTCTCCTCGATCGGCACGCCGAACAATGTCGGCACCAAGCTCTTCTGCGTCTCCGGGCATGTGAACAAGCCCTGCAACGTCGAAGAGGCGATGGGCATTCCCTTCCGCGAGCTGATCGACAAGCATTGCGGCGGCATTCGCGGCGGCTGGGACAATCTCAAGGCGGTCATCCCCGGCGGCTCTTCGGTGCGCATGGTGCCGGCCGAGCAGATCATCGACACGCCGATGGATTTCGACTCGCTCTCGAAGCTGCGCTCCGGCCTCGGCACGGCGGCGGTGATCGTGATGGACAAGTCGACCGATATCGTCCGCGCCATCGCCCGCATCAGCCATTTCTACAAACATGAGAGCTGCGGCCAGTGCACGCCCTGCCGCGAGGGCACGGGCTGGATGTGGCGCGTCATGGAGCGCATGGCCGAGGGCCGCGCCCAGAAGCGCGAGATCGACATGCTGCTCGACGTCACCAAGCAGATCGAGGGCCACACCATCTGCGCGCTCGGCGACGCCGCGGCTTGGCCGATCCAGGGCCTGATCGCGCATTTCCGCCACGAGATCGAGCAGCGCATCGACGACTATGCCGCCAACCCGCACAGCGAGCCTGTGCGCCTGATGGCGGCGGAGTGAGACCATGACGAAACTCCTCATCGACGGCATCGAGGTCGACGTTCCGCCGGAGTACACTGTGCTCCAGGCCTGCGAGGCCGCGGGCGCCGAGGTGCCGCGCTTCTGCTTCCACGAGCGGCTCTCGATCGCCGGCAACTGCCGCATGTGCCTGGTCGAGGTGAAGGGCGGGCCGCCGAAGCCGCAGGCCTCCTGCGCCATCGGCGTGCGCGATCTGCGCCCCGGCCCGAACGGCGAGCCGCCGGTCGTCCTGACCAAGTCGCCGATGGTCAAGAAGGCGCGCGAAGGGGTGATGGAGTTCCTGCTCATCAACCACCCGCTCGACTGCCCGATCTGCGACCAGGGCGGCGAATGCGACCTGCAGGACCAGGCCATGGCCTATGGCGCGGACACCTCGCGCTATGCCGAGAACAAGCGCGCGGTCGAGGACAAATATATCGGCCCGCTGGTCAAGACGACGATGACGCGCTGCATCCAGTGCACGCGCTGCGTCCGCTTCACGACCGAAGTCGCCGGCGCCTCCGATCTCGGCGCCATCGGCCGCGGCGAGGACATGGAGATCACGACCTATCTCGAGCAGGCGATGAGCTCGGAGCTGCAGAGCAACGTCGTCGATCTCTGCCCGGTGGGCGCGCTGACCTCCAAGCCCTATCAGAACAAGGCCCGGCCCTGGGAGCTCTCCAAGACCGAGAGCATCGACGTGATGGACGCCGTCGGCTCGGCCATCCGCGTCGACTCGCGTGGCAAGGAAGTGATGCGCGTCCTGCCCCGCCTTAACGAGGCGGTGAACGAGGAGTGGATCTCCGACAAGACCCGCCACATCGTCGACGGCCTGCGCACGCAGCGCCTCGACCGGCCCTATATCCGCGAGAACGGCCGGCTGCGCCCCGCGAGCTGGAACGAAGCCTTCGCCGCCATCGCCGCCAAGGTGAAGGCCGCCTCGCCCCAGAAGATCGGCGCCATCGCCGGTGACCTCGCGGCGGTCGAGGAGATGTTCGCGCTGAAGGCGCTGATCGCCTCGCTCGGATCGGCCAATCTTGATGCGCGCCAGGACGGCACGAAGCTGCACCCGAAATTCGGCCGCGCGTCCTACGTCCTCAACGCCGGCATCGCAGGCATCGAGGATGCGACCTCGCTGCTGATCATCGGCTCCAACCCGCGCCGCGAGGCGCCGATCCTGAACGCCCGCATCCGCAAGCGCTGGCTGCGGGGCGATTTCAAGGTCAGCGTCATCGGCGAGAAGGCCGATCTCACTTACGCTTCCGACTATCTCGGCGCCGGTCCCGAAACGCTCGCCGAAATCGTCAAACCGGCCGAGGCCAAGGGCGGCAGGCCGATGGTGCTGGTGGGGCAGGGCGCTCTCGCACGCGCCGACGGCGAAGCGGTGCTCTCGCTCGCGGCCAAGGCGGCGCAGGCGCTCGGTGCCGTAACGGAGGGGTGGAGCGGCTTCGGCGTGATCCACACCGCGGCGTCCCGCGTCGGCGCGCTCGATCTCGGCTTCGTGCCCGGCGAAGGCGGCCTGGACGTTGCCGCCATGATCCAGCCCGGTGCGCTCGACGTGCTCTTCCTGCTCGGTGCCGACGAGATCGAGGTGCCGGAAGGTGCCTTCGTCGTCTACCAGGGCACACATGGCGACAAGGGCGCGCATCGCGCCGACGTCATCCTGCCGGGCGCTGCCTATACCGAGAAGTCCGGCACCTATGTGAACACGGAAGGCCGTGTGCAGATGGGCGACCGCGCCACCTTCCCGCCGGGCGATGCCCGCGAGGACTGGGCGATCCTGCGTGCGCTATCGGCCGCTCTGGGCAAGACGCTGCCTTTCGACTCGCTGTCGGGCCTGCGCAAGGCGCTCTACGAGGCGCATCCGCATTTCGCCGCGCTCGATGTCCTGCCGGGCAATGATGCGGCCGGCATCGGCCAGCTCGCAGGCCTCGGCGGCAAGACCGACAAGGCGGGGTTCGCCCCGGTCATCGGCGACTTCTATCAGACCAACCCGATCGCGCGTGCCTCCGCCGTGATGGCGGAATGCTCGGCGCTGGCCTCCGGCCGGCACCAGCAGGCGGCGGAGTAAGCGGCCATGAACTGGGACCTCGTCCTCGATATCGCGATCATCCTCGGCAAGAGCCTGCTGCTGCTGGTCTGCCTCTTGGTCTTCATCGCCTATATCCTGCTGGCCGACCGCAAGGTCTGGGCGGCGGTGCAGCTGCGCCGCGGCCCGAACGTCGTCGGTCCCTGGGGGCTGTTCCAGAGCTTCGCGGACCTGATCAAGTTCGCGCTCAAGGAGCCGATCATCCCGTCCGGCGCCAACAAGGGCATCTTCCTGCTGGCGCCGTTCATCTCCTGCCTGCTGGCGCTTGGCGCCTGGGCGGTGATCCCGGTGGCCGAGGGCTGGGCGATCGCCGACATCAATGTCGGCGTGCTCTACATCCTCGCGATCTCCTCGCTCGGCGTCTACGGCATCATAATGGCCGGCTGGGCCTCGAACTCGAAATACCCGTTCATGAGCGCGCTGCGCTCGGCGGCGCAGATGGTGTCCTACGAGGTCTCGATCGGCTTCGTCATCATCACCGTGCTGCTCTGCGTCGGCTCGCTGAACCTCTCGGCGATCGTCGAGGCGCAGCAGAACCGCGGCCTGGCGCATGCGCTGGGCGTGCCCTGGCTCAGCATCCTCAATTGGTATTTCCTGCCGCTCTTCCCGATGTTCATCGTCTTCTTCGTCTCGGCGCTGGCCGAGACGAACCGGCCGCCCTTCGATCTGGCCGAGGCGGAATCGGAGCTCGTGGCGGGCTTCATGGTCGAGTATTCCTCGACGCCGTACCTGCTGTTCATGCTCGGCGAATACGTGGCGATCATGACCATGTGCTCGCTGACGACGATCCTGTTCCTTGGCGGCTGGGCGCCGCCGGTCGCACTGCCGCCCTTCACCTGGCTGCCCGGCGTGTTCTGGTTCGCGCTCAAGGTCTGCCTGGTGTTCTTCATGTTCGCGCTGGTGAAGGCCTTCGTGCCGCGCTACCGCTACGACCAGCTGATGCGCCTGGGCTGGAAGGTCTTCCTGCCGCTCTCGCTCGCCAGCGTGGTGATCGTGGCGCTGGTGCTGCAGCTGACGGGCTGGGGTCCGGTCGCCGGATGAGTTGGGCCGGCCCGCTCGGCGCCCTGATCGGCTTCGGGCTCGGCCTGCTGGAATACCGGCTGATCTCGGCCGTGGTGATCGGGGCGCTCAGGCGCACGGATCGCTCGGAGACAGAGGCCGAGAAGGACGATTACGAGCGCCGCATCCGCATCCTGCGGTGGGCGCTGATGGCAATGACGATCGGCTTGATGCCGATCCTGGGTTTCGTGATCGGCCGGGCGCTGTTCGGCTGAGGATGGAAGGACGAAGGCGATGTCACTCGCGCAAGCCGCAAGGGGCCTGCTGCTGAAGGAGTTCGTCGGGGCTATCGGCCTGTCGATGCGCTACTTCTTCAAGCCGAAGGCGACGCTGAACTACCCGTTCGAGAAGGGCCAGCTCTCGCCGCGCTTCCGTGGCGAGCATGCGCTGCGCCGCTATCCGAACGGCGAGGAGCGCTGCATCGCCTGCAAGCTCTGCGAGGCGATCTGCCCGGCGCAGGCCATCACCATCGAGGCCGGTCCGCGCCGCAATGACGGCACGCGCCGCACGACCCGTTACGACATCGACATGACGAAGTGCATCTATTGCGGCTTCTGCCAGGAAGCCTGCCCGGTCGATGCCATCGTCGAGGGGCCGAATTTCGAGTTCGCGACCGAGACCCGCGAGGAGCTGTTCTACGACAAGGACAAGCTGCTCGCGAACGGCGCGCGCTGGGAGCGCGAGATCGCGCGCAACATCGCGATGGACGCGCCCTATCGGTGAGGTGAATTGCCGTCATGCTCGGGCTTGACCCGAGCATCTCGTGAAGAAGAAGGCTCCGACGCCTCGTTCTGCAGGAGATTCTCGGGTCTGCGCTTCGCTTCGCCCGAGAATGACGAACCTAGAGTGACAGACCCCCCGCGCGGTTGTCCCGCCCGGCGGGGCTGATTATAGACGCTCCAAATTGCTGCGGGACCGAGTCCCGGAGCACGAACCAAACGAGGACCGCTTCATAAAGGGGCGGAAAGGGCTGGCCGAGATGAATGCCGCAGCGGCTTTCTTCTATCTCTTCGCAGGGGTGACCGTGGCATCCGCCTTCATGGTGGTGGCCTCGCGCAACCCCGTGCATTCGGTGCTCTACCTGATCCTGGCCTTCGTCAACGCGGCCGGGCTGTTCATGCTGCTCGGCGCCGAGTTCCTCGCGATGCTGCTGGTCGTCGTCTATGTCGGCGCGGTCGCGGTGCTCTTCCTCTTCGTGGTGATGATGCTCGACGTCGATTTCGCCGAGTTCCGCCAGGGCTTCCTGAACTACCTGCCGATCGGCGCGCTGATCGGCTTCATCTTCGCGGTCGAGCTGCTACTGGTCGTCGGGGCCTGGGTCATCGATCCGCATATCGTCAAGGCGCCGGTCGCCGCGATCCCCGCCGGCATCACCAACACCGAGGCGCTCGGGCGAGTGCTCTACACCCAGTATGTCTATTACTTCCAGGCGGCCGGCCTCGTGCTGCTCGTCGCGATGATCGGCGCCATCGTGCTGACGCTGCGCGAGCGCCACGGCATCAAGCGCCAGCATGTCCCGACCCAGAACGCCCGCACCAAGGACGCGGCGATGGAGGTCAAGCAGGTGCCCTCGCGCGCCGGCGTTCCGGAGGAGATGGCATGATGACGATCGGACTGGGCCACTATCTCGCGGTCAGCGCCATCCTGTTCACGCTCGGCGTGCTCGGCATCTTCGTCAACCGCAAGAACATCATCGTCATCCTGATGTCGATCGAGCTCATCCTGCTCTCGGTCAACCTGAACTTCGTCGCCTTCTCGAGCTTCATGAATGACATCGTCGGCCAGGTCTTCGCGCTGCTCGTGCTCACGGTGGCAGCGGCCGAGGCCGCGATCGGCCTCGCCATTCTCGTCGTCTACTTCCGCAACCGCGGCTCGATCGCGGTGGAAGACATCAACATGATGAAAGGCTGAGCGCGCCGCCGCGCCTGGACCTCACGCCCATGTATCACGCGATCGTCTTCCTCCCCCTGATCGGCTTTCTGATCGCCGGCCTCTTCGGCCGGTTGATCGGCGCGCGCGGCTCCGAGATCGTCACGACCTCGCTGCTGATCGTCTCCGCTGTCCTGTCCTGGGTCGCCTTCGTCCAGGTCGGCTTCGGCCACGGCACGACGCGCATCCAGATCGCGAGCTGGATCTCGTCCGGCCAGTTGCAGGTCGACTGGGCCTTCCGCATCGACACGCTGACGGCGGTGATGCTGGTCGTCGTCAACACCGTCTCCTCGCTCGTGCACCTCTACTCGATCGGGTACATGCACGAGGATCCGCACCGGCCGCGCTTCTTCGCCTATCTCTCGCTGTTCACCTTCGCGATGCTGATGCTGATCACGTCGGACAACCTCGTCCAGATGTTCTTCGGCTGGGAAGGCGTGGGCCTGGCGTCCTATCTGCTGATCGGCTTCTGGTACCAGAAGCCCTCGGCCAACGCCGCCGCGATGAAGGCCTTCATCGTCAACCGCGTCGGCGATTTCGGGTTCTCGCTCGGCATCTTCCTCGTCTTCGTGCTGTTCGGCTCGGTCGGCTTCGACGCGATCTTCCCGCGTGCCGGCGAACTGGTCGGCCAGAGCTTCCGCTTCCTCGGCTATGACTGGAACGCGCTGACGCTAACCTGCCTGCTGCTCTTCATGGGAGCGATGGGCAAGTCGGCGCAGTTCCTGCTGCACACCTGGCTGCCGGACGCGATGGAAGGCCCGACCCCGGTCTCGGCGCTCATCCATGCCGCGACCATGGTCACCGCCGGCGTCTTCATGCTGGCGCGCCTGTCGCCGGTGTTCGAATACGCGCCGGTCGCGCTCACCGTCGTCGTCGTCATCGGCGCCACCACCGCCTTCTTCGCGGCAACGGTCGGCCTCGTGCAGAACGACATCAAGCGCGTCATCGCCTATTCGACCTGCTCGCAGCTCGGCTACATGTTCGTCGCGCTCGGCGTCGGCAATTACGGCGCCGGCATCTTCCACCTCTTCACCCACGCCTTCTTCAAGGCGCTGCTCTTTTTGGGCGCCGGCTCGGTCATCCACGCGATGCATCACGAGCAGGACATGCGCCACATGGGTGGCCTGCGGAAGCACATCCCGCTGACCGCGGCGGCGATGACGATCGGCACGCTTGCCCTGACCGGCTTCCCGGGCTTCGCCGGCTACTTCTCGAAGGATGCCATCATCGAGAGCGCCTATGCCTCGGTGGCGCATGGCGGCTTCGCCAGCTCCTACGCTTACGTCCTGCTGGTCGTCGCGGCCTGCATGACCTCTTTCTACTCCTGGCGCCTCTACTTCATGACCTTCGAGGGCAAGCCGCGCTGGGGCCATGATGCTCACGGGCACGATGCGCACGGCCATGACGACCATGCTCATGCGTCGCACGCGCAGGACGATCACGGCCATGACCACATGCCGCATGAGAGCCCCTGGGTGATGCTGATCCCGCTCGCCTTGCTCTCGGTCGGCGCGGTCTTCGCGGGTTACGTGTTCAAGGAGTACTTCATCGGCCACGACTTCGAGCATTTCTGGAAGTTGGCGCTGTTCATGGGCAAGGACAACCACATCCTGCACGCCATGCACGAGGTTCCGAAGTGGGTCGTCTGGTCGCCCTTCGTGGCGATGGTGATCGGCTTTGCGCTTGCCTACTACATGTATGTCCGCCGGCCGGACGTGCCGGGCAAGCTCGCTGCGGCGAACCCGGCGCTGTACCAGTTCCTGCTCAACAAGTGGTACTTCGACGAGCTCTACGACTTCCTGTTCGTCAGGCCCGCGAAGTGGCTCGGCCGCTTCCTGTGGAAGAAGGGCGATGGCCTGGTCATCGACGGCCTGGGGCCGGACGGCATCTCGGCCCGCGTGGTCGACGTGACCAACCGAGTGGTCCGGCTGCAGACCGGCTATCTCTATCACTATGCCTTCGCCATGCTGATCGGCGTCGCGGGCTTCGTGACCTGGTATCTTGTGACGCGCGGGTGAGATGATGTTGGGTTTCGGTATTCTCACCGGTCTTCTGGTCCTGCCGCTGATCGGCGCCGCCTTCATCCTGGCGCAGCGCGGCGATCAGGCCTCGGTCGACTCCAATGCCCGCTGGGCCGCGCTGGTCACGACGGTGCTGACCTTCGTGCTGGCCTGTGTTGCCTGGGGCCGCTTCGACCCCGCCAATCCGGGCTTCCAGATGGTCGAGACCCATGGCTGGGTTTCGGACGCCATCAAGTTCAAGCTCGGCGTCGACGGCTTCTCCTTCCCCTTTATCGTGCTGACGGCCTTCCTGATGCCGTTCTGCATCCTGGCGTCCTGGACCTCGGTCGAGAAGCGGGTGCGCGAATATATGGTCGCGTTCCTGATCCTGGAGACGCTGATGATCGGCGTCTTCGCGGCGCTCGATCTCGTGCTGTTCTACGTCTTCTTCGAGGCCGGCCTGATCCCGATGTTCCTGATCATCGGCATCTGGGGCGGCAAGCGGCGCGTCTACGCCTCCTACAAGTTCTTCCTCTACACGCTGCTCGGCTCGGTGCTGATGCTGCTGGCGCTGATGGCGATGTACTGGAACGCCGGCACTACCGACATCCCGACGCTGCTGGCGCACAAGTTCCCGTCGCAGATGCAGCCCTGGCTGTGGCTTGCCTTCTTCGCCTCCTTCGCGGTGAAGATGCCGATGTGGCCGGTCCATACCTGGCTGCCCGACGCACATGTCGAGGCGCCGACGGCGGGCTCCGTCATCCTGGCGGCGATCCTCTTGAAGATGGGCGGCTACGGCTTCATCCGCTTCTCGATCCCGATGTTCCCCGAAGCGTCGGCGATGTTCGCGCCGCTGGTCTTCGCGCTGTCGGTCATCGCCATCGTCTACACCTCGCTGGTGGCGCTGATGCAGGAGGACATCAAGAAGCTGATCGCCTACTCCTCGGTGGCGCATATGGGCTTCGTCACCATGGGGCTGTTCACCCTGACGCCGCAGGGCATCCAGGGCGCGATGTTCCAGATGATGAGCCACGGGCTGGTCTCCGGCGCGCTCTTCCTCTGCGTCGGCGTGATCTACGACCGCATGCACACCCGCGAGATCGCCGCCTMTGGCGGTCTGGTGAACCGGATGCCGATCTATGCCGTGGTCTTCATGGTCTTCACCATGGCGAATGTCGGCCTGCCCGGCACGGCCGGCTTCGTCGGCGAGTTCCTGACGCTGGTCGGCGCCTTCCGCGCCAATCCCTGGGTCGCCTTCTTCGCGACCTCCGGCGTCATCCTCTCGGCTGGCTATGCGCTATGGCTCTATCGCCGCGTCGTGTTCGGCGAGCTGGTGAAGCCCGAGCTCAAGGACATCAAGGACCTGAACGGCCGCGAGATCGCGATCCTGGTGCCGCTCGTCCTGCTGACGATCTGGTATGGCGTGCAGCCGCACACGATCCTCGACGCCTTCGCGGCGCCGACCGAAGCGCTCATCAAGAACTATCAGGCCGCGCTCACCGCCGCGAAGACGGCGGTGGCGGCCGTGCAGTAAGGTTTCGTCATGGCTCTGCCCGCTCTCGGCCCGGCCCTGCCGGAAATCATCCTCGCCATCGGCGCCATCGTAATGGTGCTGGTCGGCGCGATCCAGGGCGAGCGCTCCACGCGCCTGCTGGAGGGCCTCGCGCTGCTGCTGCTGGCGGTCGCGCTGGCGCTGGTCGTCTCAGGCACCGGCAAGATGCTGACCTTCAACGACGGCTTCATCGCCGACGGCTTCGGCCGCTTCATGAAGGTGCTGACGCTGCTCGGCGCCGGCGCCGCCATCCTGCTCTCGGCCGATACGCTGCGGCGCCAAGGCACGATGCGCTTCGAATTCCCGATCCTCGTCGTGCTCTCGACCATCGGCATGATGATGATGATCTCGGCGAATGATCTCATCAGCCTCTATGTCGGCCTCGAGCTGCAGTCTCTGGCGCTCTATGTCGTCGCCGCCTTCGACCGCGACAACGCGAAGTCCACCGAGGCCGGCCTGAAGTATTTCGTGCTCGGCGCGCTGTCCTCCGGCATGCTGCTCTATGGCGGCTCACTGGTCTACGGCTTCACCGGCACCGTCACCTTCCCGGGCATCGCGGCCGCGACCCAGGGCGGCCATGCCGGCATCGGCCTGATCTTCGGCATCGTCTTCATCGCCGCCGGCCTTGCCTTCAAGATCTCGGCCGTGCCGTTCCACATGTGGACGCCGGACGTTTATGAGGGCGCGCCGACCCCTGTCGCAGCCTTCTTCGCCTCTGCGCCCAAGATGGCCGCCATGGCGATGGTGATCCGCGTCTTCATCGGCGCGTTTCCGGGCGCGATCAACGATTGGCGCCAGATCATCGTCTTCATCTCGATCGCCTCGATGGCTCTCGGCGCCTTCGCCGCGATCGGCCAGCGCAACATCAAGCGCCTGCTCGCCTACTCCTCGATCGCCAACATGGGCTATGCGCTGGTCGGCCTCGCCGCCGGCACGGCCGAGGGCGTGCAGGGCGTGATGACCTATATGGCGATCTATCTCGCCACGACGCTCGCCGCCTTCGCCTGCGTGCTGATGATGCGCCGCGACGGCAAGCTGGTCGAGGACATCTCGGAACTCGCCGGCCTGTCCCGCACCAATGGCTGGATGGCGTTTGCGATGTCGATGATGATGTTCTCGCTCGCCGGTATCCCGCCGCTCGCCGGCTTCTGGGCGAAGTGGTACGTCTTCTTGGCCGCGATCAATGCCAAGCTCTATGTGCTCGCCGTCGTCGGCGTGCTCACCAGCGTCGTCGGTGCCTATTATTATCTGCGCCTGGTGAAGGTGATGTATTTCGACGATCCGAAGCCGGCCTTCGAGAAGGCGGATCTCGGCGTGCGCACCGTGCTGCTGATCTCAGCCGTCTTCGTGCTGGCGCTCTCGTTCCTGCCGGCGCCGCTCTTCGACACGGCGGCTGCGGCGGCGAAGTCGCTGTTTTGAGCGACAGGCTCGTCATGCTCGGGCTTGATCCGAGCATCTCCTGCCAGAGATTCTCGGGTCTGCGCTTCGCTTCGCCCGAGAATGACGGTCTCGTCCTTGCCGGATGGACCCATGCTCGGTGAAGCGGCTCGCGCTGCCGGCTACCGGCTGATCATCCGTGACGAGGTCGGCTCCACCATGGAGGAGGCCCGTCGCGCGCTCGATCAGGGCGAGCCGGGCAAGCTCTGGATCGTCGCCCGCAGCCAGAATGCGGGCCGGGGGCGCCACGGCCGGCAATGGGGCTCACCGCCCGGCAATCTCTACTCCAGCCTTCTGCTGACCGACCCCTGCGAGCCGGCGCTGGCACCGCAGCTCGGCTTCGTGGTCGGGCTCGCTTTGCATGACGCAGCCGCGAAGCTGCTTGGCCCGGCCGCCTCCGGGCTGAAGCTGAAATGGCCGAACGACCTGCTGCTCGACCGCGCCAAGACGTCGGGCCTGCTGCTGGAGGGCGAGAGCCGGGCAGGGCGGCTCAACGTCATCGTCGGCTGCGGCGTCAATATCGCCTCCTGCCCGTCGGAGACGCCCTATCCGGCGACCTTCCTCAAGGCGTTGGCGCCACAATCCAGTGTCGAGACCATGCTGACGGGGCTCAGTGACGCTTTCGCCCAGCGCTTTGCCGTCTGGTCCCAGCCGGGCGGCTTCGGCCCGATCCGCGCCGCCTGGCTCGAACGCGCCGCCTTCCTCGGCGAGACCATCACCATCCGCTTGCCGGAAGGCCCTCTCGCCGGCCGCTTCAGTGGCCTCGACGCCTCCGGGCGTCTCGAACTCGAAACCGAGACCGGCCGCCGCATCATCGATGCGGGCGACCTGTTTTTCGGGACGCCTTGAGGTGGCAGGTGGCGACGCTGGCCTGCCGCGTCGCCACCGTGCTAAAGGAAATTCCCGGTTCAACGTGGTCATCCCGGGCGGCCGAAGGACGACCCGGGATCCATGCCGGAATGCCGACCGGAAAGGTTCCGGCATGGATCCCGGATCTTCGCTTCGCTTCGTCCGGGATGACCCGCGTTTTCCGAAACAGATTCCAGGAATCCGCGACCGGCATGCGATGAGGCATGCTGCGGGCGGTTCTCCGTGCCTGCAGGATCATCCGTGACCCGTTCCAGCGACCAGCTCGTCTTCGTTCCCCTCGGCGGCCTCGGCGAGATCGGCATGAACGCCGCCCTTTACGGCTTCGGGCCGGAGGGGCGGCGCAAATGGATCCTGGTCGATTGCGGCCTGTCTTTCGCCGGGCCGGAGGCACCGGGCGTCGATATCGTCCTGCCAGATCTGCGCTACATCATCGAGGAGCGCGCAAACCTTCTGGGCATCGTCATCACCCATGCCCATGAGGACCATATCGGCGCGCTCGCGGCACTCTGGCCCTCCCTGCGCGCACCGGTCTACTGCACGCCCTTCGCCGCTGGCCTGCTCGCAACGCGCCGCCTGTCGGAGCCGGGCGCGCCCAAGGTCGAGATCAATGTCGTGCCGCAGGGCGGGTTCGTCACGCTCGGCCCGTTCGACATCGAGTTCGTGCCGGTCGCGCACTCCATCCCCGAATCGAACGCGCTCGCCATCCGCACGCCGGCAGGCCTCGTCGTCCATACCGGCGACTGGAAGATCGATCCGACGCCGCGCGTCGGCCTGCCGACCAACGAGAAGCGCCTGCGCGAGCTCGGCGAGGAGGGCGTGCTGGCGCTGGTCTGCGATTCGACCAACGTCATGCGCGACGGCACGAGCCCTAGCGAGGCGGACGTCGCGGCCAAGCTCAAGGAGCTGGTGGCCTCGGCGCCGGGCCGTGTCGCCGTCACCACCTTCGCTTCGAATGTCGCGCGGCTGCGGGCCGTCGCCGAGGCCGCGATCGCGAATGACCGCGAGGTCGTCGTCGTCGGCCGGGCCATGGACAGGGTCATCGATGTCGCGCGCGAATGCGGTTATCTCGACGGCATCCCCGGCTTCCGCCCGGTCGACGCCTATGGCTACCTGCCGCGCGACAAGGTCGTGGCGCTGGTGACCGGCAGCCAGGGCGAGCCGCGTGCCGCGCTCTCGCGCATCGCTTCGGACGATCATCCCGAGATCGCGCTGTCGCCGGGCGACCGCGTCATCTTCTCTTCCCGCACCATCCCGGGCAACGAGAAGGCGGTCGGCAACATCCTGAACGCGCTGGCGCGCGACCGGATCGAGATCATCACCGACCGCACCCATCTCGTCCATGTTTCGGGCCACCCGCGCCGTGAGGAGATGGCGCGGCTCTACGGTTGGCTGAAGCCGCAGATCGCGATCCCCGCACATGGCGAGGACCTGCACCTCGCCGAGCATGAAACCTTCGCCCGCAGCCTCGGCGTCAAGCATGTGCTGCGCGCCGGCAACGGCGATGTCGTCGCGATCACGGCGGAGGGCGCGCGCAAGGTCGACGAGGCTCCGCATGGCCGGCTCTACCAGGACGGCTCACTGCTGGTGAACGCGTTGGAGAAGACGATTTCTGAGCGTCGCCGCCTGTCCTTCGCCGGGGTCGTCTCGATCGCGGTCGCCATCGACGAGAAGGGTGGCATTTCCGGTGAGCCGGAGATCGCCGTGCTCGGCCTGCCGCCGCGGACCCGCGACGGCACCGATTTCGACGAATACGTCGCCGATACGGTCGCCGAGTTGCTCGAAGGCATTCCGAAGGCCCGCCGCCGCGATCCCGAGGCCCTACGCAACGCGCTTGAGCGCGGCGTGCGTAGCGCCGTCAACGAGGAGTGGGGCAAGAAGCCGCTGGTGCATGCGCTGGTGATCGAGGTGTAGTACGGGGCGCAGCGCCCCGCCGGAGAAGACGAAGATGATCGGACGCCTCAATCATGTCGCCATCGCCGTGAAGGACCTCGCGGCCTCGACGACGCTCTATCGCGATACGCTTGGCGCGCGCGTCTCGCAGCCGCTGCCACAGCCGGAGCACGGCGTCACGGTCGTCTTCGTCGAACTGCCGAATACCAAGATCGAGCTGCTCGAGCCGATGGGCGCCGACTCGCCGATCGCCAAGTTCCTCGAGCGCAATCCGGACGGCGGCATTCATCACATCTGCTACGAGGTCGACGACATCCTGGCCGCGCGAGACCGCCTGAAGGCGCAGGGCGCGCGCGTGCTCGGCTCAGGCGAGCCGCGCATCGGCGCCCATGGCAAGCCGGTGCTGTTCCTGCACCCCAAGGACTTCCTCGGCACGCTGGTCGAGCTCGAACAGGCCTGAATCCGATGAGCGATATCACTTTCCTCGGCGAGCCGGAGCCCGGCTCGCCGCGCCCGTTCAGTGCCGCCACCGTCGCCGGCGGGCTGATCTTCGTCTCCGGTCATTCGGCCCCGCATGATCCCGCGCGTGGCATTCACCGCGGCGAGACCCCGGCCGACGAGGTGCGCAATGCGCTGGGCCGGATCACCGAGATCCTGGCCGAGGCCGGCAGCGCGCTCGACCGTGTCGTCCAGATGACGATGCTGATCACCGACCCGGCCGATTACGCCGCCTGCAACGCCGAGTATGTGAAGCATTTCCCGAACGGCCTGCCGGCGCGTCACACTGCGCGCTTCGGCGTGCCGACGCAGGCGCGTGTCGCGTTCTCCTGCATCGCCCTGGCCGGGAGGGGCGCATGAATGTCGTCGGCGGGCTCGCCCTTTACTTCGTGATCTGGTGGATCACGCTCTTTGCCGTGCTGCCTTTCGGCATCCGCAGCCAGCAAGAGGCGGGCGATGTCGTCGAGGGAACGGAACCGGGCGCGCCCATCCTGCCGGGCTTGCTCAAAAAGGCGGCAATCACGTCGGTGATCGCGGCGATGATCTTCGCCGGCGTCTGGTATGTCTGGGTGACTTACGACATCTGACGCAAGACTTCTGCGAGCAGCAAGACTTCCGCGAGTAGATCCGGAGCCTGCTGCATTTTCGAGGAAACGGCGGTCATCCCGGACGGCGCGAAGCGCAGATCCGGGATCCATGCCTGAACCTCGATCGGATGCGCTCCGGCATGGATCCCGGGTCAAGCCCGGGATGACGGCGTGGTTCGGCGCAAAATCAGCAAGGCTCTAGGCGAAACGACCGACTTCGGTATGCCCAAAAGAAAAAGGCAAGGCGGATGCCTTGCCTTGGGTAGTCTGCTTTTTACCGCTGCATCGGCGCACATTCAAAGGTGCGACTCATATGCAAGGCGGGCGTTTGTTCCTCCCGAGACCTGGTCCGCAGCGCTCTGCTCGCAGAGCGCTCCCAGCGCCAGAAGGATTAGCCGATTGTGACGGCCCTGTCATCAGTTTAGGCAGTCATAGCCTCGAATTTTTGCAAGATTAGTCTCCACTGCACTTGTGCAGTGCAGCATGAGCGATTCGGTGGCATTGGATATGCCTTGTTCCGGCCAAAGGATGCGGCTATCGACCGGCCATCCGCCGGGCTCGCTGGCGGCCATGGAGATGTTCATGCTGCGCAGCTCGCTCGCCGCCCTTGCCGTCGTCGCTTCCCTCGGTTTCGCCCAGGCCCAGAGCCCGAAGCCCGATCCGGAAAACACCGTCGTGCTCGAGACCAAGGACGGCCCGGTCACGATCCGCCTGCGGCCGGACCTCGCGCCCAAGCATGTCGCGCAGATCAAGGCGCTGGTGAAGCGCGGCTTCTATGACGGCATCGTCTTCCACCGCGTGATCGACGGCTTCATGGCCCAGACCGGCGACCCGACCGGCACCGGCACCGGCAAGTCCGATATGCCGAACCTGCCGGCCGAGTTCACCCCGACGCCCTACAAGGTCGGCTCCGTCGGCATGGCGCGCTCGCAGTCCCCGGATTCGGCGAATTCCCAGTTCTTCATCTGCTACGAGGGCTGCAGCCCGCTGACCGGCCAGTACACGCTGTTCGGCGAGGTCGTCTCGGGCATGGACGCGGTGCGCAAGATCAAGAAGGGTGCACAGGGCAGCGGCCAGGTGACCGGCCCCGACAAGATCATCCGCATGCGGATGGCATCCGACGCCAAGTGAGATGAAGCCGGGGAGGGCCGGGACCATGCAGCAAACGGCCCTCATCGGCATTCTCGCAGCGCTCGTCTTCAGCGCCGGCGCAGCGGTGGCGCAGGACACGCGCGATCTCGGGCTGCCGCCGGCCTCCGGCTCGCAGAACCCGGTCCTGCCGCCGCCCTCGGGCTCCCAGAACCCGATCCTGCCGCCGCAGAGCGGCCAGCGCTACAATCCCGGCATCGGCGGGCCATTCAGCGGCGACAACGACATTCCGGGCATGCAGCAGCGCCGTGTCGGCCCGCAGACGCAGACCCTGATGCGCCGCGGCGGCGAGATCGGCCTCGTCGGCTCGCTCTCGCCCGAGACGCAGCAGGAGGGCGGCGAGACAGTCGACAAGCTCTCCGATATCGCGCCGGCCTTGCGGCGCTGCTGGAGCCCGCCGCCGCTTCCGGGTGACCTGACCGGCGCGATGGCCTCCGTCCGCTTCAGCCTGCGCCGTGATGGCAGCCTCTTCGGCCAGCCGCGCGTGACCTGGGAGACGCGCCGCGGCGACGCGGCGTTCCAGAAGCGCTTCACCGAATCTGCGGTTGCCGCCATCCGCTCCTGCACGCCGATGAGGTTGTCGAAGGGCCTCGGAGCGAGTATCGCGGGGCGACCCTTCACCATACGCTTCCACGGCCGCACGCCGTCCAACGAAAGGCAAAGCTGATGTCCCACGATCCCGAGAACACCATCGTCATGGAGACGACCAAGGGCCCCGTCGTCATCAAGCTGCGTCCCGACCTCGCTCCCGGCCATGTCGAGCGCATCAAGCTGCTGGCCCGCGAGGGCTTCTATGACGGCATCGTCTTCCATCGCGTCATCGACGGCTTCATGGCCCAGGTCGGCTGCCCGCACGGCACCGGCACCGGCGGCTCGAGCTATCCGGACCTGAAGCAGGAGTTTAACGCCGAGCCGCATGTCCGCGGCATCTGCTCGATGGCGCGCTCCCAGAACCCGAACTCGGCCAACAGCCAGTTCTTCATCGTCTTCGACGATGCCCGCTTCCTCGACAAGCAGTACACCGTCTGGGGCGAGGTCGTCGAAGGCATGGACAACGTCGACAAGATCAAGCGCGGCGAGCCGGTGCGCGATCCCGACTCGATCGTATCGATGAAGGTGATGGCCGACGCGGCCTGAGTATTTCGTTCAAGACGAGCCCTCGTTCCGGCCCGCGAGACGCAAGCTGCGTTCCGCCCCGGAATGAGGGCTCGTTGCTTTTTGGAAGAGATTTGACCGGATGGATGTCGGCCTCTTCGATTTCGACCTGCCGGAAGACCGTATCGCGCTGAGGCCCGCAAGCCCGCGCGATGCGGCGCGCCTGCTCGTCGTGCGCCCGGATGCGCCCGAGCCGTTGCAGGATCGCGGCATCCGCGATCTCGTCTCGCTGCTCGAGCCCGGGGACGCGCTCGTCCTGAACGATACGCGCGTCATTCCCTCGCGCCTGCGCGGGCGGCGCCATCGCGGCGCGGATTCGGCCCGCATCGAGATCATGCTCCACAAGCGCGAGAGCGAGGACCGCTGGCTGGCCTTTGCGCGGCCGGCTAAGAAGCTGGCGCTAGGCGAGACGGTGGTCTTCGATTCGGAGGGCGCCAGCAATGCCTGCGAGCTCGGCCGCCTGCGTGCCGAGGTCATTGCCAAGAGCGAAGGCGGCGAGGTCGAGCTGCAATTCAGCCTGACGGGCGCCTATCTCGACGAGGCGATCGCGCGGCTCGGCGAGTTGCCGCTGCCGCCCTATATCGCCGGCAAGCGCCCGACCGACGATGCCGATACCACCGACTACCAGACGAATTTTGCTCGGAAGGATGGTGCCGTCGCGGCGCCGACCGCCGGGCTGCACTTCACGCCGGAGCTGCTCGCGGCGCTCGATGCGCGCGGCGTCAGCAGCCATTTCGTCACGCTGCATGTCGGCGCCGGCACCTTCCTGCCGGTGAAGGCGGAGGACACCGACGAGCACCGCATGCATGCCGAATGGGGCACGGTCTCGGCCGAGACGGCTGACGCGCTGAACGCTGTGAAGGCGAAGCGCGGGCGCATCGTCTGCGTCGGCACGACGTCGCTGCGGCTGATCGAGAGCGCGGCGGGGGAGGACGGCACCATCCGGCCCTTCTCGGGCGACACGGCGATCTTCATCACGCCAGGCTATCGCTTCCGTGCCGTCGACCTGCTGATGACGAACTTCCACTTGCCGCGCTCGACGCTGTTCATGCTCGTCTCCGCCTTCTGCGGGCTCGACATGATGAAACTTGCCTATTCCCATGCGATCGCAGCGGAATACCGCTTCTACTCCTATGGCGACGGCAGCCTGCTGTTCCGGGCCGACGCGCCGCGGGATTGAGAAGCCGATCCGGCTCGCATTCCCGGCCTGAAAATGCTACCGGGCTTCCCAACAGGGAATTTGATAATCAATGGCCGATATTTTTCGCGAGATCGAAGAGGAAGTCCGCCGCGACAAGGCGGCGGAGCTCTGGAGGAAATATGGCTGGATCGTCACCGGCCTTGCCGTGCTGGCTGTCCTCGCCGTGGCGGGCTGGCAGTTCTGGCTGCATCGCGAGAATCAGGCCTCGCAGGCCGTCGGCGCCCGCCTCGAAGCGGCGCTGAAATCCTCCCGCGACGGCGACAGCACGCAGGCCGAGACGATCCTCAAGGAACTGGCTGACAGCGCGCCTGCCGGCTATCGCCAGATCGCGCGTTTCCGCCTTGCCGGCGAGACCGCCAAGCGTGATGCGGCTGCGGGTGTCGCCGCCTTCGACGCGCTTGCCAATGATGCGGCGCTGGACGCGACCTATCGCGATCTCGCCAGGCTGCGCGCCGGCATCCTGCGCGTCGATCTCTCGCCCTATGCCGAGGTCAAGACGGCGCTGGAACCGCTGGCCGTTCCGCAGGGCGTCTGGCGCCACTCGGCGCGCGAATTCCTCGGCATCTCCGCGCTCAAGGCCAACCAGTTCGACGACGCCGGCCGCTGGTTCGACGCCGCGATCACCGATCCGCAGGCGCCACAGGCTCTGCGCCAGCGCGTCGAGCTCTATCTCGCTCTGGTCCGCGGCGGCCCCGTTACGGTAAAGAACTGAACCGGAGCTCCGCTCCCAACGCTTCCGTCGCCCCGCTCCGGCAATGTCGCCTGGCCGGGGTGACGATGGAATGTGAAGTCTGATGACAGCCATCGTCGCCCTCATCGGCCGGCCCAATGTCGGCAAGTCGACGCTGTTCAACCGGCTCGTCGGCAAGAAGCTCGCCCTGGTCGATGACCGGCCGGGTGTCACGCGCGATCGCCGCGAGGGCGACGCCACGCTCGGCCATCTCCGTTTCAAGGTCATCGACACCGCCGGTCTCGAAGAGGCCGATAAGGATTCGCTCCTCGGCCGCATGCGCGCCCAGACCGAGACCGCGATCGCCCAGGCCGATGTCGTTGTCTTCATGATCGATGCCCGCCTCGGCCTGACGCCGATGGATCAGCCCTTCGCCGATCTGGTGCGCCGTTCCGGCAAGCCCGTCATCCTTCTCGCCAACAAGGCCGAGGGAAAGAAGGGCACCGAGGGCATCATCGATTCCTACTCGCTCGGCCTCGGCGATCCCGTGCCGTTCTCGGCCGAGCATGGCGAGGGCACGGCCGATCTGCTCGAGGCGCTGGTGCCCTTCATCCCGGACGAGCCCGAGGAAGAAGAGGAAGACGCCTGGGCGGATGTCTCGGCGGAGGACGCGGAGGAGGATGCCAATCCCGACCGGCCGCTGCGGGTCACCATCATCGGCCGTCCGAACGCCGGCAAGTCGACGCTGGTCAACCGCATGATCGGCGAGGAGCGGCTGCTGACCGGTCCGGAAGCCGGCATCACCCGCGACACCATCTCGGTCGACTGGGAATGGCGCAGCCGCAAGGTCAAGCTCTTCGACACCGCCGGCATGCGCAAGCGCGCCCGCATCGAGGAGAAGCTGGAGAAGCTGTCGGTGGCGGATTCGCTACGCGCGATCCGCTTCGCCGAGGTCGTCGTCGTGCTGCTCGACGCCACCATCCCCTTCGAGAAGCAGGACCTGACGCTGGTCGACCTGACCGAGCGCGAGGGCAGGGCCGTCGTCATCGGCCTGAACAAATGGGACCTCGTCGCCGACAAGCAGGGCCTGCTCGCCGAGCTGAAGGAAAAGGCCAGCTACCTGCTGGCGCAGGTGCGCGGCGTGCCGATCATTCCGCTGTCCGGGCTGGCCGGCGAGGGCATCGACCGGCTGATGCAGGCGGTGTTCTCGGCCTATGATGTCTGGAACCGCCGCGTCTCGACCGCGCGTATCAACCGCTGGCTGGAAGGCGTGCTCTCGGCCCATCCGCCGCCGGCCGTGGCGGGACGGCGCATCAAGATCCGCTACATGACACAGGCCAAGGCGCGCCCGCCGACCTTCGCGCTGTTCGGCAATCAGCTCGACCATCTGCCGGTGTCCTACACCCGCTATCTGGTCAACAACCTGCGCGAAGCCTTCGAACTGCCGGGCACGCCGATCCGCCTGCACAGGCGCGGCGGCGAAAATCCCTATGACAAGGAGCGCAAGGGCTGATGAGGGTCGCGGTCGTCGGTGCCGGTATCGCCGGGCTTTCCACCGCCTGGTCGCTGAACAAGCGCGGGCATGAGGTCACCCTGTTCGAGCAGGCGGCGCGGATTCCCAATCCCTATGCCGCTTCGGGCGACCAGCACCGCATCATCCGCCGCGCTTATGGCGGCGCCGATGGCTACGCCCGCACCATCACCGAGGCTTTCGAGGCCTGGGAGGAGCTCTGGGCCGATCTGGGCGTGCGTCATTACGCAGCCTGCGGGGTGCTCGGCATTTCCCAGACCGAGGGCGACGAGGGCGAGGACTATCGCCAGGGCCTGGACCGCATGGGCTCGCCGTATGAGCTCTATGATCCGGCCGAGGCCGCCAGGCGCTATCCGTTCCTCGATCCGGCGACGATCCGCTACGCCTATCTCAGCCCGGAAGGTGGGGCGCTGTTTCCCGCCCGTATCGCCGCCGACATGGTGAGATTGCTGCGCGAGCGGGGCGTGTCGATCCGCGAAGGCGTGGACGTGACGGCGATCGAGCCCGAGTCGGGCAAGCTGACTCTGGCCGATGGCGAGGCCGCGAGCTTCGATCGCATCGTCGTTTCTGCCGGCGCCTGGGTGCTGAAGCTCCTGCCGGAGCTCGCCGATGCCTTGACGACCTATCGCACGGCAATCGCCTATCTCGATCCGCCTGAGGATCTCAAGGCCGCCTGGGAGGCGGCGCCGGCCATCGTCGATGTCGGCGGCACGGTCGACGGCTATGTCCTGCCACCGGTCGACGGTACCGAGTTGAAGGTGGGTGCCGGTGTCCACAAGCGCCAGCGCCAGCCCGACGAGGATCGCGAGCCCCGGCCGGGCGAGGGCGAGCAGATCCGCGATTATTTCTCGCCGCCCTTCGCGCGCGTCGACGAGTACCGGGTCAAGCGCGTGGCGAGCTGCGCCTACACCTTCACGGCTGACCGCAAGTTCCTGTCGCGCGAAATCGGCCGCGTCACCGCGGTTTCGGCCTGCTCGGGCCATGGCTACAAGTTCGGCGCGGCGGTCGGCCGGCGTGTCGCGGCGGCGGTGGAGAACGGCGATCAGGCCGGGTTGCTGCGCTGGCTGCGGGCCGAGTGACGAGAGCGGGGCGCGCATGCTCGAAACCGTGAGCGCGCTCTTCGTCGACCTGGACCGGAAGGTGCTGCTCGGCCTGCGCGCCGTCTGGAAGCAGGCCTGGCCCGGCCATTGGGACGCGATCGGCGGGCGTGTCGAGCTGGGCGAGGCTCTCGAACAGGCGCTGATCCGCGAATGCCGCGAGGAGGTGGGGCTGACGCCGACGCGCTACGAGCTGGTGCTGTCGGAGGCCGAGCGCTTTCCGGAACGCAACGGCGCAGCTCTCCACCACATCTATGTCGTCAGTACCTGGGATGGCGGCGAAGCCATCAATCTCGTCGACGAGCACGACGAGATCCGCTGGTTCAGCCTCGATGAGATGGCGGCGCTGCCGAACCTCACCATCCCGGATCTGATCGGGCTTGCGCGGGCATCCCTGCGCTGAGGCAGAGAGCGGATCAGGCCGGCAGCTGCGGCGTGAGCACCTTGCCCTGCGGAAAGTCGAAGATCGTGCCGCTCTCCGC
Source organism: Allobosea sp. P4_C6 (assembly GCF_056402015.1). Classification (NCBI taxonomy): domain Bacteria; kingdom Pseudomonadati; phylum Pseudomonadota; class Alphaproteobacteria; order Hyphomicrobiales; family Alloboseaceae; genus Allobosea; species Allobosea sp. P4_C6. The sequence goes on along the minus strand of NZ_JBFUIF010000009.1, from coordinate 26,740 downwards.
CCAGCCCGGCGAGGCGAGCGCGACGAGATGCGGCGCCAAATCCTCCGGTGTCCTCAGCGTTTCCGGGTCTTCGCCCGGCATCGCCTCGGCCCGCATCTTGGTGCGCAGCGGCCCCGGATTGACCAGCATGACCTTGACCGGCGTGGTCGCCGTCTCGGCCGCGTAGGTGCGCCCCAGAGCCTCCACGGCGGCCTTGGAAATCGAATACGGCCCCCAATACGCCGAGCACTTATGGGCGGCGCCCGACGACATTAGCAGCACGCGGCCCGCATCCGAGGCGCGCAACGCCGGATCGAGCGATTTGATCAGCCGCCAGTTCGCAGTGACGTTGATGTCGAGCACCTTCGCCCAGTCCTTCTCCGTCGCATGGCCGAGCGGGGTGAGGGAACCGAGGATGCCGGCATTCGCCAGCAGGATGTCGAGCTTGCCCCAGCGCTCCAGCAGAGCAGGGCCGAGCTTCTCCAGCCCGCCGGCATCCGAGAGATCGAGCGGCACCAGCGTGGCGCTGCCACCGATCGCCCGGATCGCGTCGTCGAGCTCCTCGAGCGCCCCTGAGGTGCGGGCGAGCGCGACGATATGCGCGCCAGCCTGGGCGAAGGCCAGGGCCGCGGCGCGCCCGATTCCGCGCGACGCGCCGGTGACGAGCGCGATGCGCCCCTCGAGAGCCTTGGTCATGGGATGGTCCGCTGGTTCAGCCGGCTTCGGCCAGCAGGGAGATCTGCTGCTTGGCGCTCTCGCCGATCACGTCGGTCAGCGAGGTCGGATAGTCGCCGGTGAAGCAATGGTCGGTGAATTGCGGCCGGGCCGGATCGCGCCGCTCATGGCCCATCGCACGATAGAGCCCGTCGACGGAGATGAAGGCCAGCGAATCGGCTCCGACGAACTGGCGCATCTCTTCGAGGGAGTGCGTTGCGGCGAGCAGCTTCTCGCGGTCCGGCGTGTCGATGCCGTAGTAGTCGGGATGGGTGATCGGCGGCGAGGAGATGCGGAAATGCACCTCGCGGGCGCCGGCCTCGCGCATCATCTTCACGATCTTGAACGAGGTCGTGCCGCGCACGATCGAATCGTCGACCAGCACGATGCTCTTGCCCTCGACGACCGAGCGGTTGGCCGAGTGCTTCAGCTTGACGCCGAGCTCGCGGACCTTCTGCGTCGGCTCGATGAAGGTGCGGCCGACATAGTGGTTGCGGATGATGCCGAGTTCGAAGGGAATGCCGCTCGCCTGCGCATAGCCGAGCGCGGCCGGCACGCCGGAATCCGGCACCGGCACGACGACGTCGGCATTGGCCGGGGATTCCTGCGCCAGCACCGCGCCCATCGCCTTGCGGTGCTCATAGATGCTGCGGCCCTTCACGACGGAGTCGGGGCGGGCGAAATAGATGTACTCGAAGATGCAGGGCCGCTCGGCGACGGGCGGGAAGGGCTTGTGGCTCTCGATGCCGCTGTCGGAGATGATCACGACCTCGCCGTTCTCGACCTCGCGGACGAACTTCGCGCCGATGATGTCGAGCGCGCAGGTCTCGGAGGTCAGGATCGGGCAGCCGTCGAGATCGCCCAGCACCAGCGGGCGGATGCCGAGCGGGTCGCGCGCGCCGATCAGCTTCTTGTTGGTCATGCCGACGAAGGCATAGGCGCCCTCGATCTGGCGGATCGCCTCGACGAAGCGCTCGACGAAATGCTGCTTGCGGCTGCGCGCGACGAGATGCAGCAGCACCTCGGTGTCGGAGGTCGACTGATAGATCGCGCCGTCGCGGACGAGGTTGCGGCGCAACGTGAGCCCGTTGGTGAGATTGCCGTTATGCGCCACGGCGAAGCCGCCGCCATGCAGCTCGGCGAAGAGCGGCTGGACGTTGCGCAGGATCGTTTCGCCCGTCGTCGAATAGCGGACATGGCCGATCGCCTGCTTGCCCTGGAGCTTGTCGATGACGCTCGCTTCCGAGAAGGCGTCGCCGACAAGTCCGAGCCGGCGCTCCGAATGGAAGCGCTTGCCGTCGAAGGAGACGATACCCGCCGCCTCCTGGCCGCGGTGCTGGAGCGCGTGCAGGCCGAGCGCCGTGAGCGCAGCTGCGTCGGCATGGCCGTAAATGCCGAAGACGCCGCATTCCTCCCGCAGCCGGTCGGCATTGGGATCGAAGGCGGTATCAGTCTCGGTCTGCGAGATCATGGCGAGCTCCACGCGCTGGGACGGACTCTCTACGTGTCAATTAGGGACGGGTTGGGGCGGGCGCAACCGGTGCCGCCGTCGCCGGGGTACGCGGTTCCTCTGCCGGGGCGTCGGTGGCTTCCTCCGCCTTCTGCTTTTTCAGCAGGTTCTTGATGAAATCGGCGTTGACGTCCTGCGGCAGCATCCCGATCAGCGAGCGGCCGGTTTCCTCCAGCATGGGCTTGGCCTTGGCGTCCTTCGCCCAGACCGGCATCTTCTCGCTGCCGACCAGCGCCGCGAAGAAGAGGTAGCCGATCACCGCCAGCAGCAGGCCGCGCGCCGCGCCGAAGACGAAGCCGAGCGTGCGATCGAGCGCGCCGATGCGCGAGTCGAGCACGAAGTCGGAAACCCGCGCCGTCACCAGCGATACGACGATCAGCGTGGCGAGGAACAGCGCGGCTATCGAGGCGACGAGCGCGATCGTGTCCTGCGCCGAACTCGCTGGAATATACTGCTTCACGAAAGGCACGAGTTGCGGGTGGAAGACCCAGGCGACTGCCGCGGCAGCAACCCAGGAGGCGATCGCAAGCACTTCGCGCGTGAAGCCGCGCACGGCCGCGAGCAAAGCCGAGATCAGAACCACGCCGATGACGACGAGATCGAGAATGGTTACAGGCATGGAAGGGCCGCTTTGCTATGGTCTGGTGCCGGCCAGCCTGAGATAAGGTGGCCGTTTCGGCTTTGCTATACGCGTTCCAGGCCTCTGCGTCACCCTTTCGGCGAAGTCATTTCACATCTCTGCGAGGTGCGCGCGCCGCGATATCGGCAACGAGTTCCGTGACATGGCTGAAACGGCGCAAGCTGAGGCCGTTGCCGTCGCCGTGGTCCGCGCCGCCAGACGGCATCAGCGCCGCCTCGAAGCCGAGCTTCGCCGCCTCCCTGAGTCGGGCCGCCGCGACCGAGACGGGCCGCATCGCGCCCGACAGGGCGATCTCGCCGAAATAGACGGATTCCTGCGGCAGGATGGCTCCCGTCAGCGAGGAGACGAGCGCCGCCGCCACCGCGACATCGGCGGCCGGCTCGTTGACGCGCAGGCCGCCGGCGACGTTGAGGTAGACATCATGCTGGCCGAGCCTGAGGCCGCCATGCGTTTCCAGCACGGCCAGCACCATGGCGAGGCGGCTGTTCTCCCAGCCGACCACGGCGCGTCGCGGCGTGCCTAGAGCGGTCGGCGCGACCAGCGCCTGGATCTCGACCAGCACGGGCCGCGTGCCCTCGATGCCGGCGAAGACGGCCGCGCCCGGCGCCGGCTGATCCCGGCCTGCGAGGAAGAGCGCCGAGGGATTCGTCACCTCCGACAACCCCTTGCCGGTCATCTCGAAGACGCCGATCTCGTCGGTGGCGCCGAAGCGATTCTTCTGGCCCCGCAGGATGCGGAAGGAATGCGCTCCTTCTCCTTCGAACGACAGCACGGCGTCGACCATATGCTCGACCACGCGCGGCCCGGCGATCTGGCCGTCCTTGGTGACATGGCCGACGAGGATCAGGCAGGCGCCGCTGGTCTTGGCGTAGCGGATCAGCGCCTGGGCCGAGCCGCGCACCTGCGTCACGGTGCCCGGCGCGCTCTCGACCTCGCCCGACCACATCGTCTGGATCGAATCGATGACCACGAGGGCAGGGCGCTGGCCCTGCCCGAGCGTCGCGACGATGTCCTCGACATTGGTCTCGGCTGCCAGATCGACCGGCGCGTCGGCCAGGCCCATCCGCTCGGCCCTGAGGCGCACCTGGCCGGTCGATTCTTCGCCGGAGACATAGACGACACGCTGGCCGCCGAGTGCGAGCGCCGCGCAGGCCTGCATCAGCAGCGTCGACTTGCCGATGCCGGGGTCGCCGCCGATCAGCAGCACCGAGCCCGGCACGAAGCCGCCGCCGGTGACGCGGTCGAGCTCACCGATGCCGGAGACGATGCGCGGCGCGTCCTGCGTCTCGCCCTTCAGCGTCTCCAGCGCGAAAACGCGACCACGCGCCCGCCCGCTAGAGGGGCGGCCGCCGCCGGGAACTGGCGCCGCCTGCGCCTCCTCGACCAGCGAGGACCATGTTCCGCATGCGTCGCATTTGCCCTGCCAGCGGTGATAGACTGCGCCGCAGGCTTGGCAGTGATAGGTCGGAGCGCGCTTGGCCATCAGTGAGGCTCCGTCGTCATTCCGGGGCATCGCGCAGCGATGAGCCCGGAACCCAGAACCGATGCCCGCATTCGTCTTGGCATCGCCATTGCCGCTCGTCTTGAAACCGCATCAGTTCTGGGTTCCGGGCTCGCGCCTGCGGCGCGCCCCGGAATGACGGCGGTGGCGGTCACGCGCTCAAAGCCCCACATACCGCCGCGCATAACGGCGGCCGAGGCTGGTCAGGATCTCGTAGCCGATCGTCTTGGCGCCAGCGCCAACGGCTTCGAGGTCGAGCGCGCCGCCGATCAGCGTCACGTTCGCCCCGCGCTGCGCGGCAGAGGCCGGCGCGTCGCTGACGTCGATGATGATAAGGTCCATCGAGACGGAGCCGACGAAGGGGCAGACGACGCCGTCGAGGAGCGCCGATCCGCCGGCGAGGCTGTCTGTCCAGCTGCCGTTGCGCGGGTAGCCGTCGGCATAGCCGAGGCAGATGGTCGCGAGCTTGCGCTTCCCCTTGGCCGTCCAGCGACCGTTATAGCCGACCTGCGTGCCACCCTCGACCTCTCGAACCTGGATGATGCGCGCCTGCAGCCCGATCACCGGCTGCATCGGGTTCGGCTGCCCGGGCGTGGGGTTGCCGCCATAGAGGGCATAGCCCGGCCGCGTCAGCTGGTAGGACGGACAACCTTCGAGGAAATGGCCCGAGGAGTTCTTCAGCGAGGCCGGAATGCCGGGCAGGGCAGCCGTGATCTCGGCGAAGGCTGCGATCTGGCGGGCATTGGCCGGATCGGTCTCGACCTCCGACGACGCGAAATGGCTCATCACCAGGCCGATATCGGCCGCCGCGATCACGCCGGATTTCTCGCGGGCGAGATTGAGCCCTTCCCCGGCCCAGAGTCCGAGCCGGTTCATTGCCGTGTCGACATGCAGTGCCGCTGGCCGGACCTTCGCGCCCGTCTGGCGGAAGGAGGCCCACTCGAGCAGTTCCTCATGCGAGCCGAGCACCGGCGACAGGCCATGCTGCGCATAGACGTCGCAATTGCCCGGCAGCAGCCCGTTCAGCACGTAGATCGTGGCTTCCGGCGCGACGCTGCGCGCGCGGATGCCCTCCGAGACATGCGCGACGAAGAAGCTGCGGCACCCCGCCCTGGCGAGAGCCGTCACGGCAGGTTCGATGCCGATGCCGTAGGCGTCGGCCTTGACCACCGCGCCTGCCTCCGTGCCGGCGCGCTCGCCGAGGAGGCGCCAGTTCGAGACGAGTGCGGCGAGGTCGATGGTCAGGGTCGCGCCATAGGCGCCGGAAACAGGCGTGTCGAAAGGCATTATTCGCGGTCCGGAATGCGGAGTTCGTCGGCGCGGTCGGAGAAGCGCGTGACATCGGCGTCGAACTGGAGGGCGATCGTTCCGGTCGGGCCGTGGCGCTGCTTGCCGATGATCAGTTCGGCGACGCCATGTGCCGCCTCCATCTCGATCTGCCACTTGTTGTGGTCTTCGGTGCCGGGGCGCGGCTCCTTGCCCTTGAGGTAGTATTCCTCCCGGTAGACGAACATCACCACGTCGGCGTCCTGCTCGATCGAGCCGGATTCGCGCAGGTCCGAGAGTTGCGGGCGCTTGTCGTCGCGGCTCTCGACCTGGCGCGAGAGCTGGGAGAGCGCGATGATCGGAACCGAGAGCTCCTTCGCCAGCGCCTTCAGGCTGGTCGTGATCTCGGTTAGCTCCTGCACGCGGTTCTGGCTGTTCTTGGAAGAACCGGAGAGCAGCTGGAGATAGTCGATGAAGAGGACATCCAGCCCCTTCTGCCGCTTGAGCCGCCGGGCGCGGGCGACGAGCTGCGCGATCGAGATGCCGCCGGTCTGGTCGATGTAGAGCGGGATACGCTCAATCTGCGCCGCGACGTCGGTCAGCCGGGCAAAATCGGCCTCGGTGATGCGGCCCTGCCTGATCTTGTAGGAGGAGATGCCGGACTGCTCGGCGACGATACGGGTCGCGAGCTGGTCGGACGACATTTCGAGCGAGAAGAAGGCCACGACGCCGCCGTCGACCGTCTTGATCGTCCCATCCGTCTGGCGCTCGCCGCGCCAGGCCTTGGCGATGTTGAAGGCGATATTGGTGGCGAGCGATGTCTTGCCCATGGCCGGACGGCCGGCCAGCACGATGAGGTCTGAGGGCTGCAGGCCGCCCATGCGCTGGTCGAGGTCGCGCAGGCCCGACGAGATGCCGGAGAGGCCGCCGGCGCGCTGATAGGCGCTGGCCGCCATGTCGATGGCGAGCCGGAGCGCTCCGTCGAATTTCTGGAAACCGCCCTCGTAGCGGCCCTTTTCCGCCAGCTCGTAAAGCTTGCGCTCGGCATCCTCGATCTGTTCGCGCGGCGCCATCTCGACCGGAGCGTCATAGGCGACGTTGACGAGGTCCTCGCCGACGCCGATGAGCAGGCGGCGCACCGCGAGGTCGTAGATCGTGCGTCCGTAATCGCCGGCGTTGATGACGGTCGTCGCCTCGGCGGCGAGGCGGGCGAGGTACTGGCTCGGCGTGATGTCGCCGAGGTCGAGGTCGTTGACGAAGGTCTTGAGCGTGATCGGCGTGGCGAGCTTGCCAGCGCGAACCATGCTGGAGCTCAACTCGAAGACGCGCTGGTGGATCGGCTCGAAGAAATGGTCCGGCAGCAGGAAGTCGGAGACGCGGTAGAAGGCGTCGTTGTTGACCAGGATCGCGCCTAGAAGCGCCTGCTCGGCCTCGATGTTGTGAGGCTGGACGCGATAGTCCGCCTCACGATTTTCGAGGCGTGCGACGAGGGCTGTAGCGGGGGCCATGACCGTCCCGATAAATCAATGCTGATTGAAAATTCAAGTCGACAACCGGCCGCACCAGCACGCACCCGCGGCCATGTCGAGGGGGCAGTAGTCCACTACTCTGCCAATTTGCGCCAGCAGTGTTCCCCGCAGTTCACAGCTGCTCAAAAAGAAAGGCGCCGTGTTGCCACGGCGCCCTTGACTCACTTGGGGAGCTGCAAGGCTCAGCGATCGTCGTCGCCGGCCTCGGCCAGCGCCGCGCCGACCTCGAGGCCGAGATCGTCGAGATCGAACTCCTCCCGGGCGGTGACGTTCTCGCCGGCGGCCTGACGGTGAGCTTCCTCAGCCGAGCGGGCGACGTTGACGGTGACGGTGACCGAAACTTCCGGATGCAGCACGACCGGGACGGTGTGCAGGCCGAGCGTCTTGATCGGGGTGTTGAGCGTCACCTGGCCGCGCGCGACGTGGAAGCCGTCCTTGGTCAGCGCCTCGGCGATGTCGCGGGTCGAGACCGAGCCGTAGAGCACGCCGGACTCGCCGGACTGGCGCAGGATGATGACGCTCTGGCCGTTCAGGCGCTCGGCGACCGCGTCGGCCTCGGACTTCAGCTCGAGGTTGCGGGTCTCGAGCTCGAGCTTCTGGCTCTCGAAGCGCTTCTTGTTCTCCTCGGTGGCGCGCAGGGCCTTGCCGCGGGCGAGCAGGTAGTTGCGGCCGAAGCCGTCGCGCACGCGCACGACTTCGCCCATCTGGCCGAGCTTGGCGACGCGTTCGAGCAGGATCACTTCCATGGGTCTTCTCCTTCAGGTCTTTTTAGTCAGGTTTCAGGATTGGGTAGGCGGAGGCGGCAGCACGACCCGCTTGCGCAGGCCGAGAAGCGTATCGATCAGGCCGGCGACCGCGAGCAGCGGCGTCAGCACGGCCTGCATCACCACGAGCGCGACGTAGACCGAGATCAGCATCGGCAGCCGCCAGGGGCGGCCGCGCGAAATGTCGTGCAGAAGGCAAAGCCCGCTGAACATGAAGGCGGCGAGCAGCGCGCCGACGAGAGCCGTCGCGGCCACGCCGATGAAGCCGCCGGCCGCGGCGGCGACGGCCGCCGCGATCAGGAGCAGCAGCGCCTGCCGCGGCAGGGAGGCCGACGGGATAAAGGGCCAGGGGCGCGGCAACCGGTCCGACATCTTCACGGTGCGCGCCGCCAGCCAGAGATTGGCGGTGATGGTGGTGACGAAGGAGGCGCCGATGCCGAGCGGCACGGCCGGAGCCAGGCTCTGCGCGAGCTCCGGCACCTTGATGTCGGCGGGCAGCGTGATCAGCTGGCCGCGCACCATCTCGTTCAGCAGGTTCTCGATCATGCGCGCGATCACCTTGCTGTAGGTGTCGTAGTCGGTGGTCATCACCAGCGCGCTGCCGACGGTGGCGAGCGCAGCGGTCGCTGCGATCCAGAGCAGAAGGTTGCCGAGCGGATACCACTCGACCTTGCCCTGGCTATCGCCGCGGGCGAGCAAAGCGAGATAGGCGATCCACCAGGCCGGAAGCCCGATGATGAGGGCGAAGGCGATGCCGCCCGTCGGGGCGAGCGCAACGGCGACGGCGAGCGCGCCCGCGGCCGTGGCGAATAGCCCGGAGCGGTGGTTCCAGCCGAGGGATGCGATGAAGATCGGGAGGGGGGCAGCTGAATACAGCAATGCGGCCAGCGGCGATCCGGTGATCACCACTGAGAAGAGCAGGGCCGAAACGAGGCCCGCGCCGATGCCGACAATCGGAATCATCCGTCCGTCCTGCTGTCCCGCTGCTCGCTGGCCATCTTTCGGCATCCGGTTCTTCCGAAAAGTGGTTTCCACTTTTCGGGCCCGATGCCTTGGCCCGGCAGGGTGAGAGGCTCCTGGCCTCAACGAACCCGGTGGAGTCTCACCGCCGGGCGACTGATTGAACTTGAAAACGAAATCCGGAGGCGCCGGGCGCCTCCGGAAAGAGCGTCACCCGCTCAGCGGATGACGTAGGGCAGCAGGCCGAGGAAGCGGGCGCGCTTGATCGCCTGGGCGAGCTCGCGCTGCTTCTTGGCGGAAACCGCCGTGATGCGGGACGGAACGATCTTGCCGCGCTCGGAGATGTAGCGCGAGAGCAGACGGACGTCCTTGTAGTCGATCTTCGGAGCGCCTTCGCCCGAGAAGGGGCAGGACTTGCGGCGACGGAAGAAGGGGCGACGGGCGCCAGCGGATGCAGTCGACATGGATCAAGCCTCCGCTTCGGCGGTTTCGGTCACTTCGTCATCGCGACGCGGACGATCACGGCGCGGGCCGCGCTCGAAACGGTCGCCGCCGCGCTCGCCGCGCTCGTCACGATCACGCTTCTGAAGCATGGCCGACTGGCCTTCCTCGAGCTCCTCGACGCGAACGGTCAGGAAGCGCAGGATGTCCTCGTTGATGCGCATCTGGCGCTCCATCTCCAGCACGGCGGCGGAGGGAGCCTCGATGTTCAGCAGCGTGTAGTGCGCCTTGCGGTTCTTCTTGATGCGGTACCCGAGGGACTTGACGCCCCAGTACTCGACCTTGCGGATGGCGCCGCCATTCGCTTCGATGACGCCCTTGAACTGCTCGACAAGAGCTTCAACCTGCTGCGCGCTGACATCCTGCCGCGCGAGCAGAACATGCTCGTACAATGCCATATGTGGCCTTCCTTGTTTCACCCTGCTTCGCCCGGCGCGGAGCCCTCCGAGCCCTGGATAAGGCCCGACAGGATTTCTTCGAAGGCGGAGACACGGGATGCCGGCCTGAGAAACAAGCCTGCGCGCGTCCATGCGGACATGCGCCATCCGTTCAGCCTCCGGCCGAACAAGCAGGAGGCGGTGGTTACAGTGTCCGGTGCGCCATGGCAACCGGAATCTGCCGGGAAAGGCGGGTCGCGGAGCGGAAAACTCGGGCTCCGTGCTTGACTTGGCGGCAAAACCGATGTGACAGCGCCCGTCATAATATAGAGAAGTTATTAAGGACGAGGCGCCCCACATGACGACAGCGTTCATCTTTCCCGGCCAGGGCTCGCAGGCCGTCGGCATGGGCAAGAGCCTGGCCGAAGCCTTCCCGGCGGCGAAGGCCGTGTTCGACGAGGTCGATGCGGCGCTCTCGCAGAAGCTCTCGGCCGTGATGTGGGATGGTCCGTTGGACGAACTGACGCTGACGGCCAACGCCCAGCCGGCACTGATGGCCGTCAGCCTCGCGGTCGTGCGCGTGCTTGAGAGCGAGGCAGGGCTCGACCTGAAGCGCGACGCCGCCTTCGTCGCCGGCCACTCGCTCGGTGAGTATTCTGCGCTAGCCGCCGCCGGCACCTTCTCCATCACGGACGCTGCCCGGCTGCTGCGCATCCGCGGCGACGCCATGCAGAAGGCGGTTCCGGCCGGGCAGGGCGCGATGGCGGCCCTTCTTGGTGCGGAACTCGATCTGGCGCGTTCGATCGCTTCCGATGCCGCGCAGGGCGAAGTCTGCGAGGCCGCGAACGACAATGGCGGGGGCCAGGTCGTGCTGTCCGGCGCCAAGGCCGCGGTCGAGCGGGCGATTGCTCTGGCTGGCGAGCGCGGCGTCAAGCGCGCCATGCTGCTGCCGGTTTCCGCTCCGTTCCATTGCGCCCTGATGCAGCCGGCCGCCGATGCGATGCGAGAGGCCCTTGCAAAGGTCGCGATGCAGGCTCCGGTGGTGCCGGTCGTGGCCAATGTCGGCGCGGCGCCCCTGAGCGATCCGGAGGCGATCCGGGCTTCGCTCGTCGCGCAGGTCACAGGTACGGTGCGCTGGCACGAATGCGTCCAGGCGATGGCGGCTGCGGGCGTCACCAATTTCGTCGAGCTCGGCAGCGGCAAGGTGCTCGCCGGCCTGGTCAAGCGTATCGTCGCAGGCTCGGCGCCGGTCTCGATCGGCACGGCGGAGGACATCGCGGCTTACAAGGCCCGCAACGCCTGAGGGCGAGGGCCCAGAACGGGCAATAACGGCAGGACGCCGAAAAAAGGGAGCGAACATGTTTGATCTGACCGGCCGCAAGGCCCTGGTCACCGGCGCTACCGGTGGCCTTGGCGGAGCCATTGCGCGAACCCTTCATGCGCAGGGCGCGAGCATCGCGATCTCCGGCACGCGCGCGGAAGCGCTGGAGGCTCTGGCGGCCGAGCTCGGCGAGCGCGTCGTCGTGGCGCCCTGCAACCTCTCCGACAAGGATTCGGTCGAGGCGCTGGTGCCGGCGGCCGAGGAAAAGCTCGGCGGGCTCGACATCCTCGTCAACAATGCCGGCATCACGCGCGACAACCTGTTCCTGCGCCTGAAGGACGAGGACTGGGACAGCGTTATCGCGGTCAATCTCACGGCTGCCTTCCGCCTGTCGCGCGCCGCCGTGAAGTCGATGATGCGCAGGCGCTACGGCCGAATCGTCTCGATCGGCTCCGTCGTCGGTACGATGGGCAATCCGGGCCAGGGCAATTACGCAGCCGCCAAGGCCGGTCTGATCGGCATGTCGAAGGCGCTCGCGGCCGAGGTCGCAAGCCGCAACATCACCGTCAACGTGGTCTCGCCGGGCTTCATCGAGTCGCCGATGACGCAGGCGCTGAACGACAAGCAGCGCGAGGGCATTCTTTCGGACGTGCCGATGGGGCGGCTGGGTGCCGGTACGGATATCGCAGCCGCCGTCGCCTATCTCGCCAGCGCGGAAGCCGGCTACGTGACCGGGCAGACGCTGCACGTCAACGGCGGAATGGCAATGATATAAGCGTGTTAGAGCCAATTCTGGATTGGTTCTGATAAGTCTACGGCGCTCTCGCCAGCCTCGAAAGGGTATGTTAACTAGCGCCGTCGCGCTGCCGTCCGGTAAGCCGAGGGGACTTGACGAAACCTTGGTTGTTGCGTTTGTGCAGGCTTCGAGCTTTCCGGATCGCGGGCATCGTCACGATGGCGCGGTGGCTGGGAATGAGGTCCATAATACGCGTCGCGTCCCTGCGATGCGTTTTCAGTTTCTAAGGAAGAGACTCATGAGCGATGTCGCCGAGCGCGTGAAGAAGATCGTGGTCGAGCACCTCGGCGTCGAGCCCGAGAAGGTCGTCGACGGCGCCAACTTCATCGAAGACCTGGGCGCGGACAGCCTCGACACCGTCGAGCTCGTGATGGCCTTCGAGGAAGAGTTCGGCGTCGAGATCCCGGATGATGCGGCCGAGACGATCGTGACGGTCGGCGATGCCGTGAAGTTCCTCTCGTCGAAGAGCGCCTGATCGGCCCCAAGGGCTGATCGACGCAGAAAGCATCATGGCTTCTCGCAGTTTTCCGATGCGACGCGTTGTCGTGACCGGACTCGGCATGGTGACGCCGCTCGCCTGCGGCGTCGAGCCGAGCTGGGCGCGTCTGCTTGCCGGCGCCAGCGGCGCCGGCCCCATCACCAGCTTCGACGCCAGCGACCTGCCGGCGCGGATCGCCTGCAACATCCCGCGGGGTGACGGCAGCGACGGGACCTTCGATCCCGACCAGTGGATGGAGCCGAAGGAGCAGCGCAAGGTCGACGATTTCATCGTCTTTGCGATGGCGGCCGCCACGCAGGCGCTGAGCGATGCCGGCTGGAAACCGGAAAGCTACGAGGACCAGATCAGGACCGGCGTCGCCATCGGCTCCGGCATCGGCGGGCTCGGCGGCATCTACGAGGCCTCGCTCCTGCTCAAGGAGCGCGGCCCGCGCCGGCTCTCGCCGTTCTTCATCCCCGGCCGCCTAAGCAATCTGGCCGCCGGCTATGTCTCGATCGAGCATGGCCTCAAGGGGCCGAACCACGCCGTGGTCACGGCCTGTTCGACCGGCGCCCATGCCATCGGCGACGCCTCGCGCATGATCGCGCTCGGCGATGCCGAGGTGATGGTCGCAGGCGGCACCGAATCGGCGATCAACCGCATCGGCATCGCGGGCTTCTGCGCCTGCCGGGCGCTGTCGACCGGCTTCAACGACACGCCCGAGAAAGCCTCGCGTCCCTATGACAAGGATCGCGACGGCTTCGTGATGGGCGAAGGTGCCGGCGTCGTCGTGCTCGAGGAACTCGAGCACGCGCTGGCCCGCGGCGCGAAGATCTATGCCGAGGTGGTCGGCTATGGCATGTCGGGCGACGCCTACCACATCACCTCGCCTTCCGAGGATGGCGACGGCGCCTATCGCTGCATGCAGGCGGCACTGGACCGTGCCGGCATCACGGCGGGGGATCTCGACTACATCAACGCCCACGGCACCTCGACGCCGCTCGGCGACGAGATCGAGCTGCGTGCGGTGGAGCGCCTGCTGTCCAATGCGCCCAAGCGCCCCTCGATGTCCTCGACCAAATCGGCGACCGGGCATCTGCTCGGCGCGGCCGGCGCGATCGAGGCGATCTTCACGATGCTGGCGATCCGCGACCAGATCGCGCCGCCGACGATCAATCTCGACAACCCTTCGGTCGAGACCGATATCGACCTCGTGCCGCATGTCGCGCGCAAGCGCGAGATCGATTACGCCCTGTCGAATTCCTTCGGCTTCGGCGGCACCAACGCCTCGCTCGTCATGCGGCGCTACCAGCCCGACGGCTGATCGGCAGGGAATAGCGCCGTTTTGCCATAATGTTGGGTAGAGTGGGGCGCCTACGTGGGCGAATGCGCGATTCCGCGTTCACAGCCACGAGGAAACCGGTTCTAATGCAGCGGTTTCAAATCTGATGCGCTCGGTGCCACGGTTGTCCGGGCGCCCGGTCGTGTCGAGATATTCTACCTTATGCTGCGAGCGTCTTGATCGTGAATGATACGCCCCGCGTCGCCCCGAAGAGTCCGAGCGAGGCCCTCAAGCCCGTAGCGCCGCCGGCGCCGCCGCCCAAGGTGCGTCGCCGCCGTCGAAGCCCCTTCCTGTCGATGCTGAGCGGCCTGTTCACGGTTGCCCTGGTCGGCGCGGGGGTCGTCGGCGCGGGCATCGCAATCGTCTCCAACCAAAGCAAGGCACCGGGCCCGCTCGCCGGCGACCGCGTCCTCATCATCCCCAAGGAAAGCGGGCTGACCGAGATCGCTGAGTTGCTGCAGCGCGAGGGTCTGATCGAGCACCCGCTGAGCTTCCGCGTCTCCGCGATCATGGGCGGCGACTGGCACAAGCTCCAGGCCGGCGAATACCTGTTCAAGGCCCGCGTCAGCCCGCAGGAGATCCTCGATATCATCTCCAGCGGCAAGGTGGTCGAGCATTCGATCACCGTCCCCGAAGGGCTGACGAGCGAGCAGATCGTGGCCCGCCTGCGCGACAATGAACTGCTGACCGGCGAGGTCGCCCAGGTGCCCAAGGAAGGCTCGATCCTGCCCGACACCTATCGATTCCCGCGCGGTTTTTCGCGGCAGGCGATCATCGATCGCATGGCGCGCGACCAGCGCGTGGTCCTCGGCCGGATCTGGGAGCGGCGCCCCGCCGATCTGCCGATCAAGACGCCGGCGGAGCTCGTGGTTCTCGCCTCGATCGTCGAGAAGGAGACCGGCCGCGCCGATGAGCGTCCGCGTGTCGCGGGCGTCTTCATCAACCGCCTGAACCAGAAGATGAAGCTGCAATCCGACCCGACGATCGTCTACGGCCTCGTCGGCGGCAAGGGCACGCTCGGCCGCCCAATCCAGCGCAACGAGATCACGCAGGCGACGCCCTACAACACCTATGTCATCAGCGGCCTGCCGCCGGGGCCGATCGCCAATCCCGGCCGCGCCGCGATGGAGGCGGTGGTCAACCACTCGCGGACGAAGGACCTCTACTTCGTCGCCGATGGCAGCGGCGGCCACGCCTTCGCCGAGTCGCTGGACCAGCACAACCGCAATGTCGGCCGCTGGCGCCAGATCGAGACCACGCGCGGCCAGCAGCAGGGCGGCAAGCCGTCAACCGAATCCGTCGACAAGGTCGAGCCGCCCCCGTCTCCGGACAACCGCACCGAGGCGCCGGCGACGACGCAGCCGGCCGCCGATGGCGCCGGCGTTCCCGTGGCTCAGCCGGCCGGTGCCCTGGCCGGGACCCGCGCACGCGCTTTCGACGCCTCGGAGGGCACGGCGCGCGATCCGCTGCTCAACAAGAGCTTCGATCTGAACTCGCCCAAGCAGGTGCCGCAGCTCAAGCCCTGAGCGGCGGCCCTGATCGCAGGCGCCATCCCCATTTTCCGCCATGGCGGCGCTTGCCCCCTTTGGAACGCGCCACTACGGTCCCGCCGCATCACAAGGGAGGCGGCGACAGGCCATGGCCATCGAAAGCATGACGGGCTTTGCCCGCGCCGCCGGCACCGCCGGCATCCATGGCTGGGCCTGGGAAATCCGCAGCGTCAACGGGCGTGGGCTCGATCTGCGCGTTCGGGTCCCGCCCGGCTTCGAAATCCTGGCCGAGGCGGCGCGCAAGCGGCTGGCCGGCGCCTTCTCCCGCGGCACCCTCCACGTCAATCTGGCCGTGACCAGCGATGCGGGGCCGGCACGCCCGCGTGTCAATGAAGCTGTTCTCGCCGCCCTTCTACAGGCGATCGAGCGGTTGCCGCCGGCCGCCGGTATCAATCCGCCCTCCTATGACGGCCTGCTCGGCATTCGCGGCGTCGTTGAATTCGCTGATGAGGCGCAGGACGCTCTGGGCTCCGTCGATGCTCCGGCGCTGGCAGGGTTGGAGGCGGTATCCCTTGCCCTGAAGGAAGCGCGAGCTTCCGAGGGCCGCGCGCTCGAAGCGATCGTCCTTGGCCATCTCGAAACCATCGCCCGGCTGGCAGGCGAGGCCGAGCGGCATCCGGCCCGCAGCGGCGACGCGATCCGGGCGCGCATCGCCACGCAGGTCGAGGCGTTGATGGTGGCCAACAATGGCTTCGATCCCCAGCGCCTGCATCAGGAGGCAGCGCTGATCGCGGTCCGCGCCGATATCCGCGAGGAGATCGACCGGCTGCACGCACATGTCGCCGCGCTGCGTGAGCTGTTGGCCAAGGGCGGCCCGATCGGCCGCAAGCTCGATTTCCTGGCCCAGGAATTCGGCCGCGAGGCCTCGACGCTCTGCGCCAAGGCCAATGATCCCGGCCTGTCGCGCATAGGCCTCGAATTGCGCACGGTCGTGGACCAGATGCGCGAGCAAGTTCAGAACGTGGAGTGAGCCTCGATGGCTGAAACCGTCCGTCCGGCCCGGCGCGGCCTGATCATGATCATGTCGTCGCCGTCGGGCGCGGGGAAGTCGACGCTGACCCGCACGCTCTCGAAATCTCCGAACGAGACGAATCTCGACCTGTCTATCTCGGTGACGACGCGCCCGAAGCGTCCTTCCGAGATCGACGGCGTGCACTACCACTTCATCGATCGCGAGACCTTCGACGAGATGCGCCAGCGCGATGAGCTGCTGGAGTGGGCCGAGGTGCACGGCAATGGCTACGGAACCCCGCGCAAGCCGGTCGAGAACTCGCTGAAAGCCGGCCGCGACGTGCTCTTCGACATCGACTGGCAGGGCACGCAGCAGATCCTCGAGAAGGCGCGCGAGGACGTCGTTTCGATCTTCATCCTGCCGCCCTCGATGGCCGAGCTGCGCTCCCGCCTAGTCCGGCGGGCGGAGGATGCGCCCGAGGTGATCGCCAAGCGCCTCGCCAATGCGCGCGAGGAGATCGCGCGCTGGACGGTCTACGACTACGTCATCGTCAATGACGATCTCGAGAAGGCCTATGAGGCGGTTCGTTCGATCCTGGCTTCCGAGCGCCTCAAGCGCAGCCGTGCCACGGGATTGGCAGCCTTCGTCGAGGGACTGCTGACCGAGCAGCTCTGAACGGCGCCCTGGCCAGCGCTGGAGCGTGCTGATTTTGCACGGAACCACGCCGTCATCCCGGGCTTGACCCGGGATCCATCCCGGAGCCTATCCGGCGGATCGTCGGGCATGGATCCTGGATCTGCGCTTCGCGCCGTCCGGGATGACAAGTCTTTCCACCAAAACGCAGCAGGCTCTAGATCGCAGCCAAGGCGTTCGCCAGCCGCACGAAGCCGGAGACCGGAATCTCCTCGGCCCGCGCCGTCTCGTCGAGGCCGGCGGCGGCGATGATCGGGGCCGGATCCGACAGGACCGCCTTCAGGCTCTGCCGCAGCATCTTGCGCCGTTGGCCGAAGGCCGCGAGCGTGACGCGTTCGAGCAGGCGCCGGTCGCAGGGCTCAGGGTGCTCGCGCGGGATGAGCTGGACGATCGACGAGGTGATCTTGGGCTGCGGTACGAAGGCGCTGCGCGGCACGTCGAACAGGATCTTCGTTTCGCAGCGCCAGTTCGACAGCACGGCAAGGCGGCCGTAATCCGCGCGCTCCTCTGGCGAAGCCACGATCCGCTCCGCGACCTCGCGCTGGAACATCAGCGTGAGCGAACGCCACCAGGACGGCCAGGGCTCGAGGCTGAGCCAACCGACCAGCAGCGGCGTGCCGATGTTGTAGGGCAGGTTGGCGACGATCTTCGCTTTCTGACCTCGGAGGTGCGGCGACAGGTCGACCGCGAGAGCATCGCCGTCGATGATGTCGAGCCGCCCCGGATAATAGGCGGCGATCTCGGCTAGCGCCGGCATGCAGCGCCGGTCGCGCTCGATCGCGATCACCCGTCCAGCCCCGTTCGCGAGCAGCGCCCGAGTCAGCCCGCCGGGGCCGGGTCCGATCTCCACGATGGTCTCGCCTTCGAGCGGCCCGGCCGCCCGGGCGATCCGGCTCGTCAGGTTGAGATCGAAGAGAAAGTTCTGCCCGAGCGCCTTCTGCGCCATCAGGCCGTGGCGCTCCACCACCTCGCGCAGTGGCGGCAGGTCGTCGATCTGGCTCATGCCGCTTCCGCCGGTGTTTGGGTCTCTGCCATGCGCGCTGCGAGCTTAAGGGCCGCACAGAGGCTGTCGGGACGTGCGATGCCCTTTCCGGCGATGTCGAAGGCCGTGCCATGGTCCGGCGACGTTCGGATGAATGGCAGGCCGAGCGTGACATTCACGCCTTTGTCGAAGGCGATCGTCTTGATCGGGATCAGCGCCTGATCGTGATACATTGCCAGCGCCGCATCGTAACCGGCCCGTGCGCGGGCGTGGAACATCGTATCGGCCGGATACGGGCCGCGCGCATCGATTCCCTCTGCCCGCAGCTCGGCGATGGCCGGAGCGATGATCTTCATGTCCTCGTCGCCCATCGCGCCGTTCTCGCCGGCATGGGGATTGAGGCCACTGAAGGCGAGACGCGGCGTGGCGATGCCGAAGCGGGCTGTCAGCTCGGCCGCGACGATCCGCGCCGTCTCGACGATGAGCTGGGTCGTCAGCAATTCCGGCACGCGGCGCAGCGCCTCGTGGATCGTGACCGGCACGACCGCGAGTTCATCGCACCAGAGCATCATCACCGGCCGCGGCTCGACACCGCCATCCGCCGCGAGATGAGCGAGATATTCCGTATGGCCGGGATGCCGGAAGCCGGCCTGGTAGAGCACCGATTTGGCGATCGGATTGGTCACGACGGCGCCGGCCTTTCCCGTCCTGACCGCAGCGACGGCGTGGTCGATCGAAGCGATCGTGGCCGGTGCGGTGGCCGGATCAGGCGTGCCGGGCGTGACGGCAATACCGCTGTCGAGGGCGATGACCGGAAGGGCATCCGCAAACGTCTCGTTGACTTCATGCCAGTCGCAGATCCGCAGCGGGACCTGCCATCCCAGGCCATCGGCGGTCTGGGCAAGATGGCCGGGGCTGGCGATGCAGGCGAAGGGCGGCAGGTTGCGCTCCCGGCGTTCGAGCCAGGCCCGCAAGGCGAGTTCCGGTCCGATGCCGGCCGGATCGCCCTGTGTCAGCGCGAGGGGCAAGGACGGCAAGGGCAAACTCCGCGCGTCGGAAGGGGAACTCGGGCCGCCGTGGGGGCCCGGAGTATTACTGGCCGACGCCGTCGCCCGTGGTGGAGGTGCCGCCGAGGTTCTGCTGGTAGCTCAGTTCGCCCAGCGTGCGCAGCTCGAGACGGAACATGACGGTGCGGGTGTCCTTGGTCGCCCCCGCCTGCCGGTCGGCATAGCTCTGCGAATAGCTGATGTCGAAGATGGTGCACTCGTCGGTGTAGTTGATCCCGAGCGAGGTCGAGGCGGTCTGGAGCGGACCGGTGTTGGGATAGACCGGCATCGCCGCCACGGCCGGTGCCGCCAGATAGGAGGCATAGGCATCGCGATAGCGCTCGCGGTCGTATTTATATTTGTCCAGATCGAACAGCACGCCGGCCCGCAGGCGCCAGTTTTCGGCGACGCGGAGCGAACCATTGAGAGATAGGCCCTCGCGCCGGCGGGAGATGCCGAGATCCGGCTGCGGCTCGTAGCGGCCATAGCCGACCGAGGCCGAGATGATGCTGTTCGAATAGGTCGCTGCGGCATCGATCCGCTGCGCCTCGAATGTTGTCGCATTCAGACGGGCGGCGCCGGTCAGGAAGAAGCCCTGGAACGGGGAAATCTGAGCGCGGGTGACGATGTCCGAGCTGTCCGTATCGAGGCCGGAATTGAGACCGGTATTGAGGAGGTCGCTGATCGGGAAGGAATTGCGGCCGCCGAGCTGGAAGGACTGGCCCACCAGGAAATTGGCGAATGCGTCCTTGCCGAACCGCCCAGTATAGAGCGCGCCGACATTGGCGCGGCTGCCGCCCTCGACACGATCGTAACCGGAGAACTTGCTGCTCCACTCGAACAGGTTCGTCGCGTCGAAGACGAGGCTCTGGGCATCTTCGTTGGCGATGCGCAGGCTGTTGGTTTCGTTCGGCCGCGCCACGATCTGGGCGACGGGCTCGATGATATGCGTGCCCCAGCCCGTCTTGGCGACGAAGGGGTAGCGATACATCAGGCCGATGGCCGGCATGGCGCGCCCGAAAACCTCGTCGGAGGTATCCGCGATCGTCGCGACGCGCGAATTGATGACGCCGCTGGTATCGGGATTGATCGAGAAGATGTCGGCCCGCAGCGAGGCGTAGGGCGTCCATATTTGCCCGAGTGGGTCGATGAAATTGCGCCGCCAGGCCACCTGTGCCGTCGCGCGCGAAACATTGCCGGCGAGGCCGCGGACCAGGCAGGTGTTTTTCTGATAGACGGCGCAGCCGTCATAGAGCGAATAGCTCGGCGTCGTGATCAGATAGGTCTTCTGCTGCGGCAATTCCGAGAAGGCTGCCGTGTTTCGAGTCAGGCTCGTGACGTTGACGCTGAAGTCGAGCTCGCCGCCGAGAAAGGACGGCTTGTGGATGCGCTTGTCGTAGTCCAGCACCGGCAGCACGACGGGCTGCTGCTTCTGCCAGTCCTGATAGTTGAGGGGCTGGAAATAATAGCCGCGCAGGTCAAACCACGCGGTCGCGCTCTGGCCGTTCAGATAGGCCGTCGAGATCGATTCCTGTAGATAGGTGGTGCTGCTCAAGCTCTCGTTGCGGATGCGATAGTTCTTGTAGAACCAGCGATCCGTCGACATCGAGGCGTTCCAGCCGAACGTCCAGCTCTGATTGATGAAGAACTTGCCGTTCGTCTCGACCGAGCCGCGGAACTCCTTGTCGCGCGGGCCCAGCGGGCTAGCCAGGAACGCATCCTTGTCTTGCTGGAAGATCCCGGAGGCGCGGATCGCATAGGAGCCACTCACCAGGCGATGGCGCCATTCCGCCTGGCCGAGCACGCCCTGACGGGTCAGGAAAGTCGGCGTCAGCGTCAGATCGTAGTTCGGCGCGAGATTGAGGAAATAGGGCAGTCCGACGCCGAATCCGAGCGCCGAGGTGTTAATGAACTTGGGCGACAGGAAGCCGGACTTCCGCTTCACCGTCGAATCCGGGCCCGACATATAGGGCAGATAGGCCATCGGGATGCCGGCGAATTCCAGCCGTGCGTCCTCGTAGTAGATCGTCTGCTCGGACTTCTTGTGGATGATCCGGGCGGCGCGCACCTGCCAGAGCGGCGGACGCTCCGGGTTGTCCTTGCAGGGCTCGCAGGCKGTGTAGATGCCCTTCTCGAAGACGAAGGTCTCGCCGTCGGTGCGCTCGGCGCGCGGCGCCGAGAAACGGGTCCGATCGGGGTTCACGACTCGCAGGGAATCGATGAAGCCGTCGCGGAAATCGTCGGTCAGGTTGAACTTGTCGCCGGTGATGACCGTGCCGTTGGTTTCGGTGATGCGGGCGTTGCCGACGGCGATGACGCGCTTGCTGGCCTGGTCATAGACAACGCGGTCGGCCTCGATCGTGCGGCCCTGATACAGGATCTGCACATCGCCGACGGCTGCGACCGTCTTCTTGTCGTTGTCGTACACGAGCTCGCGCGCGTCGACGACCATCCGGTCCTGCGGCTTGGCGGCGGCCGCAGGCGCGGGCTGCGAGCCGGCAGCCCGATTCTGGGCATAGGCCGGCCCGGCCAGCAGATAGGCAAGGCTGGAGGCGAGAGCGGTCGCCGCAGCAAAGCGTGCCACGCGATTCACCGCCAAAACCATCCGTTAAACCCAAAATTAACCATAGGCACAGTACGATTCACCCGTCTTCCTGATGGAGGAGGGCGAGGGCTCCCAGCATTGTCCCCAATGCAGCTGGCAGCCACGCCGCGACGATCGGATTGACGATTCCCGACGATCCGAGTTCCTCCGACAGTTGTGTCGCAACATAGAGCACGAACCCGGCCGCGACGCCACCTATCACCAACTTGGTGACGCCACCAAACCGGAAAAATCTTAAGGAAACGGATGCGGCCACCAGGACCATGGCGATCAGCAGCAGCGGGCGTGCCATAAGCGCCTGATACCGCAGTTCGTATGGGGTTGTGTCGAGGCCGGCGCGCTGCGTGCGGTCGATGACCGCAGGCATCGACCAGAAGCCCACCGCATCGGGTGGCGTGAAGCTCTGGCGCATCTGTTCCGGCTCCAGGGTCGTCGCAACCATGTAGCTCGCGAAATTCTGTGGCTGTTCCGAGGCCGACGTCGTGCGCGCGTCGCTGAGTTCCCAGTTTCCGGGGCGCAGCACGGCCTGCCGTGCATCGATCCGCTCCTTGAAGGAGCCATCCGGATTGAAGATGAAGAACGTCACCTGCGAAAGGCCGTCCTCTTCGGGCAGGGCGCCGCCGGCGCGGATGATGGCCTGGCCATCGACGCTGCGCTGCCGCAGCCAGATATCCTGGGCCGCCCCGGTCTTGCCGCTCGCACGGACGAACAAGCGTGTCTCGAGGGCTGTCGCCTTGCGCTTCAGATCCGCGGCGAGGGGGTTGTAGATCATGATCGAAATCAGGCCGACCACGCCTGCGACGGCGGCGGCGGGCTGCAGGAACTGCCAGGCGGAGACGCCGACCGAGCGAGCGACCACCAGCTCGAGCTTGCGGCTCAACGTGAGCAGCGCGAACATCCCGCCGAACAATGCGGCAAAGGGGAAGATCTGCTCGGCGACCGCCGGGGCGCGAAATAGCGCGAGCTGAACGATCCGCGGCGTGGTGGCGATCGGCGAATCGCCGGCGCGGCGCATCAGCTCGACGAAATCGAGCGTGCCGATCAGGAAGAAGAAGGTGCCGAAGACGCTGAGGATCGCGCGGGCGAAGCGCTTCGTCAGATAGCGGCCGAAGGTCGAGAAGAGCAGCATCACGCGCGCCGGAAACGAGCCGCAAGACCGGCGAGTGGCAAGGTCAGAGGGGCAGCGAGGCGCGCCAGGAAGGGCCGCAGTCGCTCGCCGTAGAGAATGAAGGCCGTCGCCAGAACGATGGCGGCAATCGGCAGGATATAGAGCAGGGCCGCTGCGAAGGGCGAGCGTACGCTTGCGGTCCAGGCGGCGTAGGCGGCGATGCGTGTCGCGCCGACGATCATGATCGCGGCCTGGATCGCCAGCGCCCGTCCTTGGCGCGTGGTGCGCGCTTCGCCGATCGCCGCGAAAGCAATCAGCATGAAGGCAAACGGATAGAGCGGCGCCGACAGGCGGTTATGCAGCTCGGCCCGGAACCGGCCTTCCTGGATCTTGTAATAGTTTTCGTTCGGATCCTGGTTCAGGAGCTGCCAGGTCGAGCGTTCACGCGGCTTGTAGATCACCTTGTCGCCGTCGGCTTCGCCGGGGCCGCCGCTCGGATCGCCGGTCAGCGCCGAGAGGTTCAGCGCATAGCGCTCGAACGAGATGATCGAGGTCGTGGTGGTGTTCTTGGTTTCACGCTGGATGGTGCCTTTCTCCAGCATCAGGAAGCTCTGTCCTTCCGCCTCCACCGTCCGCCCGCGCTCGGCAAGATAGATCGAGGGCTGCGCCGGGTCGCGACGGTCCTGCATGAAGATGCCGACCAGCGAGTCGCCGGCCTTTTCGCGATAGTGGAAGGTCACGCCGGAATCGAGCGAGACGAACTGTCCCTCCTTCACGACGTTGGCGACGAAGTCGGCCCGGATCAGCGTGATCAGGTCGCGCAGCATACGGAAACTCGTCGGCATCACGGAAATGCTCATCCAGGCGACGACGATCGCCGTGATCGCGGTCAAGGCGAGGAACGGCCGGGTGATCCGGTGGGGCGCCACGCCGGCGGCGTTCATCACGATCAGCTCGGAATCGCCGTTGAGCTTGTTGAGCGTATAGAGCGTCGACATGAACAGCGCGACAGGCGCGATGCCGGCGATCAGGGCCGGCAAGGACAGCAGCGTGACCGTCAGGAAGATCAGCACCGTCTGGCCCTTGCCGGTGATCAGATCGACCTCGCGAAGGGCCTGCGTGACCCAGATGACACCTGTGAGACCGAGCAGCAGCACGATCGCCGCGCCCGCCGCAGTCTTCAGGATGTATCGGTCGAGGCGGTTGAGCAGCACGCGTCGCTTCCGGCAGGCGGGGAGTTTAGAGACTTCCCGAGGTGGTTCGTCGGACACTCCCTATGGTATAGCCGCGTCCCCGGCGCAAACGGGAATCGTTTGGGGTCGGCCTTACCGGTGTCCTTCCCACGCACTTGTCGCAAGATTGTGAGCGGATCATGTCGCAACGCCTGAAGCTCGAGATCAAAGCCCCCGCCGCCGTTGAAGGGCAGGATCTCGTGATCCTGGTCTCGGATCGGCTCGCCTTGCCGCGTGCGGCCGAAACCGCTGCGGGCGAGGCGGCGCAGACGCTGCTGACGCGAGCCGCGCGGGCCGAGCGCTTCAAGGGGAAGGCCTATGCCGGCCTGACCTTGCCCGCTCCGGAAGGGTCCGCCTACGAGCGACTGATCGTCGTCGGCGTCGGCAGCGAGGACGACCAGGGCGAGCTGGATTTCGTCAGGCTCGGCGGCGCCATCGCCGGCCGGCTCGGCGCGGGCCGCACGGCGGAGATCGTCCTGGCGTTGCCTGCCGGCGCGATCGAGGCGCGGCAGGGTGCCGAGCTGGCGCTTGGCCTGAAGCTGCGGGCGTATGCGTTCGATCGCTACAAGACGAAGACCAAGGACAAGGACGAGGCCGAGCCGACTGCGGTGACGCTGCGCGCCGCCGATCCGGCTGCGCTCAAAAAGACGGTGAAGGCGGCAGACGCCATCGCCGGCGGCGTCGTGCTGGCACGCGATCTCGTGAACGAGCCGCCGAACGTGCTCTATCCCGAGGAATTCGCCGACCGGGCCGCCAAGCTGAAGAAGCTCGATGTCGAGGTCGAGATCCTCGACGAGAAGGATCTGAAGAAGATCGGCATGCGCGCGCTGCTCGGCGTCGGGCAGGGGTCGCGGCGCGAGAGCCGCGTCGCCATCATGCGCTGGAACGGAGCCGGCAAGGACGAGAAGCCGGTCGCCTTCGTCGGCAAGGGCGTGACCTTCGACACCGGCGGCATCTCGCTGAAGCCCGGTGCCGGCATGGAGGATATGAAGGGCGACATGGCCGGCGCGGCCTGCGTCGTCGGCCTCATGCATGCGCTTGCCGCCCGCAAGGCCAAGGTCAACGCGATCGGCGTGATCGGCCTCGTCGAGAACATGCCTGATGGTAACGCCCAGCGCCCGGGCGACATCGTCACCTCGCTCTCGGGCCAGACCATCGAGATCATCAATACCGACGCCGAGGGCCGGCTCGTCCTCGCCGACGTGCTCTGGTACACGCAGGAGCGCTTCAAGCCGCGCTTCATGATCAACCTGGCGACGCTGACCGGCGCGATCCTCGTTGCGCTGGCGCAGGAGAATGCCGGCCTGTTCAGCAACAATGACGAGCTTTCCAAGCGTTTGACGGCCGCCGGAATCGCCACCGGCGAGACGGTCTGGCGCATGCCGCTCGGCAAGGCCTACGACAAGATGATCGATTCGAAGTTCGCCGACATGAAGAACTCGGCCGGGCGCTATGCGGGCTCGATCACCGCGGCGCAGTTCCTGCAGCGCCATGTCAACGATACGCCCTGGGCGCATCTCGACATCGCCGGCACAGGGATGGCCGCGAAGGACAGCGAGATCAACCGGTCCTGGGGCCCGGGCTGGGGCGTGCGCCTGCTCGACCGGCTGGTCGCCGACCACTACGAAGGCTGACGTGGTTGCCTCGTCGTTCTCAGATCGAACCGCTGCCGTCATCCCGGACGGAGCGAAGCGAAGATCCCGGGGCAAGCCCGGGATGACGGCGAGGGTTTCACATAAGGGCAGAGCATTCCACGGAGGACCGTCTCTGGTGTTGATGGAGAACGGTTTCGATGGCTGAAATCCTGTTCTTCCATCTGCAGTCCCGCCCGCTTGAGCAGGTCCTGCCGACGATTCTCGACCGGGCGTTGTCGCGTGGCCAGAAGGTCGTCGTCGAGGTCTCCAGCCAGGAGCGGCTGAGCGTGGTCGACGATCACCTGTGGAGCTACGCGGATGACAGCTTCCTGCCGCATGTCACGGCGATGGAGGCGGATGCGGCGCAGAATCCGGTGGTCGTCACCACGCAGCCGCATAACCCCAACGCCGCGCAGGTGCGGGTCTGCGCCGATGGTGTTCGCATTCCCGACGCAATGCAGGAATACGAGCGCGTCGTTCTGATATTCGACGGAGACGATCCCGAGGCGCTCACCGCTGCCCGCGAGGATTGGAAGAAGGCCAAAGCCTCGGGCCATGCCGCCAGCTACTGGCAGCAGGACGACGCCGGCCGCTGGGAGAAGAAAGCGTGAGACTGCCTGTTCTGTTTGTCTGCGCCGCGACGCTCGCGGGCTGCTCGGTCGATATGGGCGGTTTCGCCTTCCAGTCTGAAACCAAGGGTGGCGTCACCACCACGACGACCAGCAGCGCCAGCGCCGGCATCTCGACGCAGGAGCCCGTTCTGACTCCGGAAGGCGAATGCAGCGTCGGCGCTTCGCTCGACCCCTCGACGCGCCCGTTGCCGAAGGAGATCGCGCCCGGCATCACCGAATGCGAGCTGGTCAAGCTCAAGGGCACGCGCCCGACCGACGTGCTGGTCGGCGAGAGCGGCAAGGGCCAGCGCGAGGTCCAGGTGCTCTATTCCGAGCCTGGCGGGCGCGAGATTTACATGTTCACCGACAACCGCCTGAGCCGGATCGTCAAGCCGGGGCAGGGGTGAGGCGAAGGGGCGATGCGCTCTCTTGGAATTGGCGATGTCTGCTTTCGAACGGCGGGCTCAACTGATCGCCGCAACACACTCGGCGAACCTCTCGGCTGGGGTTTGATAGAGCAAGGTCTTTCTGGGCCGTTCGTTGAGCTGACGGGCGATGGCGCTGAGCTGGGCCTGGCTTTGCAGGGACAGGTCGGTTCCGTGGGGAAGATACTGGCGCAGGAGCCGGTTGGTGTTCTCGTTCGAGCCAC